>NZ_JBGQOE010000010.1:0-120459 GCF_052113685.1 Flavobacterium sp. W22_SRS_FP1 | reverse complement strand
AAGCAAAGATATTTACTTATTTTGTATGTTTGTAAAACTTAAAATGTTAAAGTCCGATTATTAGGGGGTTAGACCATTGAGAAGCTTTGTTTTACTACTGAATATACAAATTTGGCCATAAGACAGGAACTTATTTTATGAGCTTTACAACTACCAATTGATTTAGGACTAGACATGTTTATGGGCAATAGCGAGTTATTTGACCTCTAACAATCAAAAAAGCCCCTTCCGCTATTGGCGAAAGGAGCTTTTTGTGTTATTATGGAAATTCTATATTATCTATTAATCAATTTCGCTTTTTCCCTCATGATATCGCTAATTCTTCGGTTTTCGATTTTACTTTCGAGCCAGGAAATAATATCTAGATAAAGAAAAGCCCTTTTCTCATATGTGTTTTTTTCCAATTCGATAAATCGTTCTCTCATTTTTATAAATTCCTTTTTAATATCTCCCGGATACAAAGTGTTCAGATTTTTTAAAAACCGAATGATTTCTTTTTGTACTTCCTGTAAATCATTCATTTTCAACAAAAATTTATAAGTACTTTTCAATTGACTTTCTAAATTAAAATCTTTACCCATTTCGTAATGAACTATTAAATAAAGAAGGCGTGCAAAACACATTAAATCTTCACGCATAATGAGATTCTTATTATTTATTATTTTTTCCAAATAATAAATACATTCCGCATACTTCTCAGTTCCAAAATAAATACACGCAATTTTATAATAAAACATCATCTCATGATGCTCATCAAGATGCTCACTATGTATTTTTATTTTCTCTAAAATATCAGGAATCAAGTATTCACTTTCGTCAAAAGAACCTTCGAGAATATGATAATTTAATTTATTATTATACAAATAAAGGAATGACAAAGAAGCAATGTTGTCATTTACTGGAAAGCGAGGGTCTTTTATCGTTTCCTCAAGCAATAATAAGTATTTTTTGAAATTTGATTTGTATTTTAACATGAATAATGATTCCAATAAATAGTGATTCCCTTTTATGAAAAACACCGGGTTTTGAAAAATCATATTTGGATTGTCATAAAAAAGTGTCACCCATTTATAAGCATATTTGTAACTAGCTAAAAAATCCTGTACTAAAAAACTACGCCATAAATTAGCATTGTAAAACCAATATTTTTCACGAAAACCAAATTTATCTTCATCAAATTTAGAAATGTGTTTGTTGAAATAGTTATCTATATACGCGTACTCCTCGTCGCCTTTAACATAGCCTGTTTTGAGCATCATGCCATATAGCTGTAAGGACAAATTAGACAACTTGCTAGAAATAGTATTGCGATAATTCAATTCCTTGGCCTGTATGACCAATTCGTCAGCACGCCCTTGAATACTTCGAGTAATATATTGTGATTCGATTAATTTCTCAAATTCAACAATTTCAAATGCCATATACTTTTCGTCATTATCTAGAGCCAGTATTTTTGTTTTATCTAAAATTTTAAGGCTTTGCTTATATAGCCCCTTATTATACAAAATAGTGGCAAAATCCATTTGTTCTCTTAATTGATATCGAATGTTTTGACTCGGAATATTCAAGCGAATACTTACTAAAATCTGCTTGTACAAATAGGACTTTAGATTCGATAACTGTACTTTTTTGATGATGCCACTTTTCAAAATAGGTTTCTCATCATAGACTTCAGATTTATCTAAAATATTGAATAATTCGATAAATTTTGTATTTGAACTTGTCTCAAGTCGACTTGCAAAGATCTTAAACTGCCTTTTTTCGGATTTTGAGAGTGATTTTATTAATACAAACAAGAAATCTTTTTGATGGTTAGCCATTGTATAATATAGATGATTAATTATATGTAAATCAGCACTTAACAAAGTTTTTTGTCCCTTTATAAACAGTATATTTCATTAATTTGAATTTTATTTTATTACAATGAAATATAACTTTGTTATTAAGACGTGAAATTACATTAAATAAATGAAAATGAATAGAGAGAAAGTTCAAATTTTTGACACCACTTTAAGAGATGGAGAACAGGTCCCAGGATGTAAATTAGATACCAAACAAAAACTAGTAATAGCAAATCGACTAGATGAAATGGGAGTTGATATTATTGAAGCGGGGTTTCCAGTTTCTAGCCCAGGTGACTTTTTATCTGTTTCTGAAATAAGTAAAATTGTAAATAATGCCACTGTTTGCGGACTAACAAGAGCAGTAAAAAATGATATTGATGTTGCCGCAGCCGCTCTGAAACACGCTAAGAAACCTCGTATCCACACGGGAATTGGTACTTCAGATTCACATATAATTTATAAACTCAACACAACTAGAGAAGACATAATTGTAAGAGCTAAGTTTGCTGTTTCTTATGCTAAAAGTTTTGTTGAAGATGTGGAGTTTTACGCTGAAGATGCCGGTAGAACTGAAAATGATTTTCTTGCAAGAGTTTGTGAGGAAGCTATTAAATCAGGGGCAACAGTTTTGAATATCCCCGATACTACGGGGTATTGCTTACCAGAGGAATATGGCGCTAAAATTAAATATTTAAAAGAAAACGTAAAAGGAATTGAAAATGTGATTCTTTCATGTCATTGTCACAATGATTTAGGAATGGCAACTGCAAATTCTATTTCAGGTGCTGTAAATGGTGCGAGACAAATAGAATGTACCATAAATGGAATAGGTGAAAGAGCTGGAAATACAGCTCTTGAAGAAGTAGTAATGATCTTTAAGCAACACCCTTATCTAAATTTATACACAGATATTGACACTAAACAATTAAACGAAATGAGTCGTTTGGTTTCTGAAAGTATGGGAATGGTCGTACAACCCAATAAAGCTATTGTGGGTGCCAATGCTTTTGCTCACAGTTCAGGGATTCATCAGGACGGTGTAATAAAAAACAGAGCTACTTACGAAATCATGGACCCTCTAGATGTAGGTGTCAACGAATCTTTAATAGTTCTTACGGCCAGAAGCGGTAGAGCTGCTTTAGCATATAGAGCGAAAAAAGTAGGTTATGAACTTACAAAAGTACAATTAGATATAGTTTACTTAGAGTTTTTAAAATTTGCAGACATCAAAAAAGAAGTCATGGACGATGATATTCATCAAATAATTGAAGTTTGTAAAATAGAGTGTGATTTAGTAAGAAGTTAGATTTCCTAATACATATAATAGCCATGAATTTAAAAATAGCAGTACTAGCAGGAGACGGAATTGGTCCAGAGGTAATTTTGCAAGCAAAAAAAGCGCTTGGCGCCATTGCACTAGTATTTGGTCATGAATTCACTTTTGAAGATGCTTTAATTGGAGCAGTTGCTATAGAAAGAACAGGAAAGCCTTTACCGGATCAAACTTTAAATTTGTGTAAAAATACCGATTCAATTTTGTTTGGTGCTATTGGTGATCCAATCTATGATAATGATCCGGAGTCTAAAATTCGTCCAGAACAAGGCCTGCTTAAACTTAGAAAAGAATTGGGTTTGTATGCTAATATTAGACCTATAAAAGCATATCCAAAGTTAATGGATGCCTCACCTATAAAAAAAGAAATACTGCAAGGTACTGACTTTGTAATTTATAGAGAATTGAATGGAGGTATGTATTTTGGTAAAAAACATATAAACGAAGAAGGAACTTATGCTTCTGATCTTTGCGAATATAGCGAAGAGGAAATTTCCAAAATAACACATTTGGCTTTCAAAGCCGCACAAAAGAGACGTAAAAAAGTGACATTGGTTGATAAGGCAAATGTATTAGAAACGTCTCGTTTATGGAGAAAAGTAGTTCGGAAAATTGCTGAGGAATATCCAGAAGTAACTTTAGAGTTTTTATATGTAGACAATGCAGCAATGCAACTAATATTGAACCCTAGACAATTTGATATTTTACTAACAGATAATCTTTTTGGTGATATACTATCAGACGAAGCTAGTGTTATTGCAGGTTCTAAAGGGTTGATGGCATCGGCATCTATAGGTGAAAAACATTCTCTTTTTGAGCCCATCCACGGAAGTTATAATGAAGTGAAAGATAAAAACTGTGCAAATCCGATTGCTTCAATTTTGTCAGCAGGAATGTTATTAGAACATTTCGGTCTGATAAAGGAAGCAGTAACAGTTTTTCAAGCAGTTGAAAAAGCTATAATTAATCACATAGTTACAATAGATTTAAAAGTAGATTCTAAGTTTGGAACAAATGAAGTAGGTGATTATATAGCAAACTATATATTAGAGAAAGGTGATTTATATTTTAAAATGGATAATGTCAATTTAGGACAATCGACTATTGTTTAACCTTTGCTGAAGATTAAATTTTAAAAAAAAATACTTAGACAAATAGATACATAATGGAATTAAACAAATACAGTAAGACTATAACGCAAGATGAAACACAACCTGCTGCTCAAGCGATGTTGTACGGAATAGGTTTGACAGAAGAAGATTTAAAAAAGGCGCAGGTAGGAATTGTTTCGATGGGGTATGAAGGAAATACCTGTAATATGCATTTAAATGATTTGGCCAAAGATGTCAAGGCAGGAGTATGGAAGGAGGATTTAGTAGGTTTAATTTTCAATACCATTGGTGTAAGTGATGGTATATCAAACGGTACTGACGGAATGCGCTTTTCTTTGGTTTCTAGAGACGTAATAGCAGATTCTATCGAAACTGTAATGGGTGCTCAATGGTACGATGGTTTAATTGCTATTCCGGGTTGTGATAAAAACATGCCAGGTTCGGTAATTGCTATGGGGAGAGTGAATCGCCCTGCTATTATGGTTTATGGAGGTTCTATTCATTCTGGTAAATGGAAAGGGGAATCATTAAATATAGTATCTGCATTTGAAGCATTAGGAAAAAAATTCAGTAATACGATTGCTCCTGAAGATTTTAAAGGCGTGATTCAAAATGCATGTCCAGGAGCCGGTGCATGTGGCGGAATGTATACTGCTAATACAATGTCTTCAGCTATTGAAGCTTTAGGGATGAGCTTACCTTACAGCTCATCAAATCCAGCACTCAGTGCAGAGAAAAAACAAGAATGTGTTGATGCTGGAAAAGCAATTAGAATCTTGTTAGAAAAAGATATTAAGCCAAGAGATATCATGACACGAAAAGCATTTGAAAATGCGATTACTATGGTAGCTGTTTTAGGTGGTTCAACAAATGCAGTTATGCACTTA
Organism: Flavobacterium sp. W22_SRS_FP1; assembly: GCF_052113685.1. NCBI lineage: Bacteria > Pseudomonadati > Bacteroidota > Flavobacteriia > Flavobacteriales > Flavobacteriaceae > Flavobacterium > Flavobacterium sp. W22_SRS_FP1. Next base: position 115,283 of record NZ_JBGQOE010000010.1, on the reverse strand, counting down.
ATTGCTATGGCACATTCAGTTGATATCGAAATTACACTTAAAGATTTTCAAGATATCAGTGACAAAACTCCATTGCTTGCCGATTTGAAACCAAGTGGTAAATATTTAATGGAAGATCTACATGAAGCTGGAGGAGTTCCTGCGGTAATGAAATATTTATTGAAAGAAGGATTATTGCATGGAGACTGTTTAACGGTAACTGGGAAAACATTAGCTGAAAATTTAGCTTCTGTTCCTAGTTTAAATGACGGTCAGGAAGTAATACACGAAATTCAAAAAGCATTAAAAGCGACGGGAAATATACAGATTCTTTATGGAAATCTTGCAGAAGAAGGATGTGTTGCCAAAATTAGTGGTAATGAAGGAGAGTATTTTGAAGGAGATGCTATTGTTTTTGAAAATGAATATGATGTAATAACTGGAGTTCGTAACGGTGAAGTGAAACCAGGTAATGTAGTCGTCATCAGGTATTGTGGACCGAAAGGTGGACCAGGAATGCCTGAAATGCTTAAGCCAACTTCAGCCATCATGGGTGCAGGTTTAGGTAAGAGTGTAGCTTTAATTACGGATGGTAGATTTTCTGGGGGTTCACACGGTTTTGTTGTAGGACATGTTACACCAGAAGCTTTTGACGGCGGCGGAATCGCTCTTGTTAAAAATGGGGATATTATCACCATTGATGCAGTAAAAAACACCATCAATCTGAAAATTTCTGATGAAGAGTTTGCAACAAGAAAAGCAAATTGGGTTCAACCCGAATCAAATATTAAAAAAGGAGTTTTACTAAAGTATATCAGATCAGTTTCAAGTGCTTCCACAGGATGTGTAACTGATAAATAATTTATAAAAGAAAAGGGTGAATGTTAAAAGGTGTTTTACATCTCTTTTCACCCGCTTAAAACAACATATATAATCAATGGAAACAAATAAAATATCTGGTGCAGAAGCTATTATTAGATGCTTACTAGAGGAAGGCGTGAATTTGGTTTATGGCTATCCTGGTGGAGCTATAATGCCTGTTTATGATGAATTATATAAATTTAAAGATCAATTGCAGCATGTATTAGTTCGCCATGAACAGGGTGCAACTCATGCCGCTCAAGGATTTGCAAGAGCGACTGGAAAAGTAGGTGTTGCAATTGCGACTTCAGGGCCGGGAGCAACTAACTTAGTAACAGGTATTGCTGATGCACAAATCGATTCAACTCCTATGGTTTGTATCACGGGACAGGTTGGAAAACATTTGTTGGGTTCAGATGCCTTTCAAGAGACAGATATTATTGGGATTTCTACTCCAGTAACCAAATGGAATTACCAGATTACGGAAGCTTCAGAGATTCCGGAAATCATGGCAAAAGCATTTTATATCGCACGATCTGGCCGTCCAGGTCCGGTTTTGATAGACATTACTAAAAATGCACAGTTTGACGAATTGGAGTTTAGCTATAAAAAATGTACAGGAATTAGAAGCTATGTTCCAAAACCAATTTTAAATATTGATAAAGTAAAGGAAGCCGCGGAACTGATTAATAATGCTAAAAAGCCATTTATTATTTATGGTCAGGGAATCATTTTAGGTCAAGCGGAAGCGGAATTAAAGGCTTTTATTGAAAAATCAGGAATTCCGGCTGCTTGGACTATCTTAGGACTTTCGGCTTTGGCTACAGATCACGATTTAAATGTCGGGATGTTAGGAATGCACGGTAATTACGGTCCAAATGTTTTAACTAATGAATGTGATGTCTTGATTGCGCTTGGTATGCGATTTGACGACCGTGTCACGGGTAATTTAGCTACTTATGCTAAACAAGCCAAGGTGATTCACTTCGATATTGATCCGGCAGAAATAGACAAAAACGTTAAAACAACAGTAGCTGTTTTAGCAGATGTTAAAGAATCTTTAACAGCTTTGCTTCCGCTTATCGAAAGTAAAAACCATGATTCTTGGCACAATAAATTCAAAGAACTTTATGAAATTGAATTAGAAACTGTTATTAATGATGAGTTAAAACCTAAGAAAGAAGGTATTTCTATGGGAGAAACGATTGAAATGATTAACAAACATTCAAAAGGAGATGCTATTATGGTTTCGGATGTGGGACAACACCAAATGTTTACTTGCCGCTACTCTAAATTTAATGCTACCAAAAGTAGTGTTACTTCTGGAGGTTTGGGAACAATGGGGTTTGCATTACCTGCTGCTATAGGGGCTAAAATGGGAATGCCCGACAGAGAAGTGGTCGCAGTTATTGGTGATGGTGGATTCCAAATGACAATTCAAGAACTGGGAACTATTTTTCAAACAAAAGTTCCTGTAAAAATTGTAGTGCTGAATAATGAGTTCCTAGGAATGGTAAGACAATGGCAACAATTGTTTTTTGATAAAAGATATGCATCAACTGAGATGACCAACCCAAATTTCTGTGCTATTGCAGAAGGTTATTATATAAAAGCTAGAAAAGTAACAAGAAGAGAAGATTTAGATGCTGCTGTCGCAGAAATGATGGCTTCAAAAGAATCCTATTTCCTGGAGGTTATGGTAGAAAAAGAAAACAATGTATTCCCAATGATTCCTACAGGAGCCTCAGTTTCTGACATCAGATTAAGTTAATATTATGGAAAATCAAACATTCACTATTTCTGTTTATTCAGAAAACAACGTTGGCTTACTAAATAGAATATCAGGTATATTCTTAAAACGTCACATCAACATACTAAGTTTAAATGTTTCAGAATCAGAAATCGAAAACGTTTCAAGATTTATTATTGTAGTGCATACTACTGAAAAATGGGTGCAAAATATTGTAGGTCAAATTGGGAAGCAAATTGAAGTTATAAAAGCATTTTATCATGTAGATGATGAGACTATTTTCTTGGAAAATGCTTTATTTAAAATAGAATCAAGTTTACTATTTGACGAAAAACAAATCCAGAATATCATAAAAGAAAGCAACTCGGAAATAGTTACTGTTTCTAGAGATTTTTTTGTGATTTCCAAATCCGGTAGACGTTCAGAAATTGAGGCATTATATGAAAAATTAAAACCTTTTGGAATCATGCAGTTTGTGCGTTCCGGAAGAATTTCCATTTCTAAAGAAAAAATGGAAATTTCAGCATTATTAGAAGAATTAAAAAATAAACAAATATAACACGATGGCAAATTATTTTAACTCATTACCACTTAGATTACAATTAGAACAATTAGGAGTTTGTGAATTTATGGATCAGGCGGAATTCTCAGACGGTATAACAGCTTTAAAAGGAAAGAAAGTGGTTATAGTAGGCTGTGGAGCGCAAGGTTTAAACCAAGGTTTAAACATGAGAGATTCAGGACTGGATATTTCTTATGCATTACGTGCTGAGGCAATTACTCAAAAAAGAGCTTCTTACATGAATGCTTCCGATAATGGTTTCAAAGTAGGTACGTATGAAGAATTAATTCCAACGGCTGATCTTGTATGTAACCTTACGCCAGACAAACAACATACAGCTGTTGTAACGGCGATTATGCCATTGATGAAAAACGGATCAACTTTAGCTTATTCTCACGGTTTCAATATTGTGGAAGAAGGAATGCAAATTCGAAAAGACATTACCGTTATTATGTGTGCTCCAAAATGTCCTGGATCAGAAGTTCGAGAAGAATATAAAAGAGGTTTTGGTGTGCCAACACTAATCGCTGTACACCCTGAAAATGATCCGAATGGAGAAGGTTTTGAGCAAGCAAAAGCTTATGCAGTTGCAACTGGAGGTCACAAAGCAGGAGTTTTAAACTCTTCATTTGTAGCCGAAGTGAAATCTGATTTGATGGGAGAGCAAACTATTCTTTGCGGTATGTTGCAAACTGGATCTATTTTATGTTTTGACAAAATGGTTGAAAAAGGAATAGAGCCTACTTATGCTTCAAAATTGATTCAATACGGATGGGAAACAGTTACCGAGGCCTTAAAGCATGGCGGAATAACTAATATGATGGATCGACTTTCAAACCCTTCAAAAGTAGAAGCTTTTAGATTAGCGGAAGAATTAAAAGATATTATGCGTCCATTGTTTCAAAAACATATGGATGATATTATTTCAGGAGAGTTTTCAAAAAACATGATGATTGACTGGGAAAATGACGATATCAACTTGTTAACTTGGAGAGCAGCCACAGCGGAGACTAATTTTGAAAAAACGGCTGCCACTACAGCTGAAGTTTCTGAGCAAGAATATTTCGACAATGGTGTTTTAATGATTGCAATGGTAAAAGCGGGAGTAGAGTTGGCTTTTGAAACTATGACGCAAACAGGAATAATCGAAGAGTCAGCGTATTACGAATCATTGCATGAATTACCTTTGATTGCTAATACCGTAGCAAGAAAAAAACTATATGAAATGAACCGAATTATATCGGATACAGCAGAATATGGTTGTTATTTATTTGACCATGCCTGCAAACCATTATTAACTGATTTTATGAAAAACATTGACACTAATGTGATAGGGAAGCCTTTTTCTGCAACAAATAGCGTTGACAACTCAGTTCTGATTAGAGTTAATAAAAGCATTCGTCAACATCCGATAGAAGAGATCGGACAGTGGTTGAGAGAATCTATGACTGCAATGAAGAAAATTGGATAGTTTAAATTGGGAATTACCACACATGAGGGTGTGTTTATATTGGCGCTTTATTATTTGTTTCTACTATTTTGGATTAGTAAACAACATATTAACTTAGATAATTAATATAGCTGCCTAATACTTTCACTTAACTGGAAGCGAGCTCGAAAGTTAAGTGAAGTAGTTCCTCTTTAAAAAAAAAACCATTACGTTTTAGCCTAACTAACTAACTAACTAACTGATAAAAAATGAAACAAATCGATTTTATTTTTAAAGAGCTTTTTTAAATCATTTAAATGTTTAGTTTTTTCAAACAGCTGTGTTTTTTATAGTTTTATTGATTATTGTAATTATTCTTAATTTTAAAAGACGTTGGAGTTTATCTTCTGCGTCTTTTTATTTTTGTGATTATTCAGAAATTAAGCCAAGAATATCAAATACTCACAAATAGATAAGGTTTTGTGAAAATTGTTTAATTTTTCATATCTATTTATAAAATAAAAACCTTGAAGAATCAGCAGAGATTTAATACATTTATAAAAAAAATCGAATGAGTTACTACAAGATAGATAATCTAGAGCAATACTTCAAACATTATAACAAATCTGTTCGTGAACCCCGTAAATTTTGGGGTAAAATTGCTGAAGAGAATTTTACTTGGTATCAACAGTGGGATCAAGTTATCGATTTTAATATGGCCGACGCTGACATAAAATGGTTTACGGAAGCAAAAGTAAATATCGCAAAAAATTGTATCGATAGGCATTTAAATAAAAGAGGGGAAAAGACAGCTATCATTTTTGAGCCTAACGACCCAACTGAAAAAGCCTTGCATATCTCATATAATCAGTTGCATCAACGAGTTTGTAAAATGGCCAATGTTTTACGTGAGCAAGGGATAGAAAAAGGAGATCGGGTTTGTATTTATTTACCTATGATTCCGGAACTTGCTATAGCAATGTTAGCTTGTGCCAGAATTGGTGCGATCCACTCCGTAGTTTTTGCAGGGTTTTCTGCCTCAGCAGTAGCAACGAGAATTAACGATAGTGATTGTAAAATGGTTATTACCTCCGATGGTGGTTACCGCGGAAATAAAACCATAGATTTAAAAGCAATAATTGATGAAGCATTGGAAAAATGTCCTTCAGTAAGCTCTGTTTTAGTTGTAAAAAGAACCAACACCTCAATAAATATGAAGTCAGGTAGGGATATTTGGCTGCAACCATTATTAGATGAAGCTTCAGATAACAGCGTAGCCGAAATAATGGATTCAGAAGATCCTTTGTTTATTCTTTATACTTCTGGTTCCACCGGAAAACCTAAGGGTATGGTGCATACAACTGCTGGATATATGGTTTATACAGCTTATACATTTAAAAACGTGTTTAATTATGAAGAAAATGACGTTTTTTGGTGTACCGCTGATATTGGTTGGATAACAGGTCACTCTTATATTTTATATGGTCCATTGTTGAATGGAGCTACGACAGTTATTTTTGAAGGTGTACCTTCTTATCCAGATTACAGTCGTTTTTGGGAAATCATTGAGAAACACAAAGTGAGCCAATTCTATACTGCTCCAACTGCGATTCGTGCTTTGGCTAAAGAAAATTTAGAATATGTTCAAAAACACCATTTAAAAACCTTAAAAGTTATCGGTTCCGTAGGTGAACCTATAAATGAAGAGGCTTGGCACTGGTATAATGACAATGTGGGTGCAAAAAAATGCCCTATAGTAGATACCTGGTGGCAAACCGAAACAGGAGGAATCATGATTTCGCCGGTAGCATTTATTACACCTACAAAACCAACTTATGCTACGCTGCCGTTGCCAGGAATTCAACCTGTTTTAATGAACGAAAAGGGTATTGAAATTGAAAGAAATCAAGAAGTGGGTAGTTTGTGTATTAAATTCCCATGGCCAGGAATTGCAAGAACAATTTGGGGAGATCACCAAAGATATAAAGACACCTATTTTTCAGCTTTTCCCGGAAAATACTTCTCCGGAGACGGGGCTTTACGAGATGAAGTGGGCTATTACAGAATAACAGGTCGTGTAGATGATGTTGTGATTGTATCAGGACATAATTTAGGCACTGCTCCAATTGAAGATGCTATAAATGAACACCCGGCGGTTGCAGAAAGTGCTATCGTAGGATTTCCTCATGATATAAAAGGAAATGCCCTTTACGGTTATGTTATTTTGAAAGAAACAGGTGAGATTAGAAATAAAGAAAACCTCTTTAAAGAGATAAATCAGCACATTTCAGATCACGTTGGGCCTATAGCCAAATTAGATAAAATTCAATACGTGTCCGGTTTACCAAAAACACGTTCTGGTAAGATTATGCGTCGCATTCTTAGAAAAATTGCCGAAGGGGACTTTTCAAACTTTGGAGATACTTCAACTTTACTAAATCCGGAGATTATTGAAGAAATAATAGCAGGAAAACATTAATCTAACATTTTATATAAAAGGACTGTAGATCGATCTTTTTACAAAACATTATATTTTATTTATAAACCCTTTCCAAATTTAAATTTGGAAAGGGTTTTTTAGTTTACGACTATCCCTCAGTAAATAACAATAAGCTTCGCAATAACATAAACAGAAATAGATAAATACTTAGGATGTTAATGTAAACATAATAAAGATATAGTTGACGACTGCTTTGAATAGGAAGGTTATATTTGTGAATAAAGTTAAATTTCCTATGATTCAGATTGAAAAAAAATACAACATCGCGCTTTGGTTAGATAAATGGTTTATTGAAGATTTTGGTTTAGATACCACGCTGGCATTGTATTTAAAACTTTTAGCACTTATTTTAGGCTTATTTGCAATTTGCGCTCTGTCTTGGTACCTGACAAAAATAGTCATTGTCAGTTTTGTACATAAGATTTTTTTAAAGACCAAAGTAGTTTGGGATGATGTCTTAGTAGAAAAAAAGATTTTTGAAAAAATGGCATATTTGATACCTGCTTTTATAATTGTTTTAGCAGCTCCATACGTATTTGGAGATTTTCCGAAAGTAATTAAATTTGCAATTATTCTATCGAACATCTTTATAATTACTGTGATAATACGTTCCACTATCACTTTATTATCAGCCTTTGATAAAATTCTATCCAACACAGTAATTTTGCAAGACAAACCAATCACCACTTATGTTCAAGTTCTTAAAATTGGAGTCTATTTTATTGGAGGTATTCTAGTACTATCTTTAATTTTAGGGAAAAGTCCTTTCTATTTTTTAGGTGCAATGGGGGCTATGACCGCTATATTGCTTTTAATTTTCAAAGACACTATTCTGGGTTTTGTAGCTAGTATCCAAATGTCCGTTTATGATATGGTTCGGGTAGGAGATTGGATTTCGATGCCAAAATATGATGCGGATGGAGATGTTATGTCGATCAATTTAAACACAGTAAAAGTTCAGAATTGGGATAAAACAATAACTACAATACCTACTTATGCCTTTATTACAGATTCATTCAAGAACTGGCGTGGTATGAGCGACTCTGGTGGAAGACGAATTAATAGAGCTATAAATTTAAAGATGAGTAGTTTTAAGTTTTGTGATGAGAAAATGCTTTCACAATTGAAAAAGTACAAACTAATCGAAGATTTCATAATTGAAAAAGAAAACGATGTACATAAATTTAATTCGAAAATAATTGATGATAAGATAGACTCTGTAAACAATAGAAGGATAACAAACATAGGCGTTTTTAGAATTTATGCAGAAAAATATATCTCGGCTCATCCTAACATCAACGAGAATATGACATTGATGGTTCGTCAGTTAGAATCAACGTCTAAAGGCTTGCCATTAGAAGTTTATTGCTTTACATATGAAAGGAAATGGGTAAAATATGAAAGCGTTGTTTCAAATATCTTCGATCATTTATTTACAATTATTTCCGATTTTGGGCTAGAAGTTTTTGAAGAACCCACTGGAGATGACTTTCGGAATCTCGGTAGGTAATTCAGATTTATGCCGTTTAAACTGGCTGATAAGTCGATCTTTTTGGTTGTAAAAAATAATAGATCGGTTAGTTTGTTTTTTTAGCATTTGTTATAACGGTGTTTTCAAACAAATCCATAAATTTACTTCCATATGAAAGATAAAGCAGTGATAATTATTGGCGGCGGCTTAGCTGGATTAACCTCGGCTATACATTTATCTAAATTAGGGCTTCAGGTGACAGTTATTGAAAAGAATAGTTATCCAAAACATAAAGTGTGCGGTGAATATATCTCTAATGAAGTGTTGCCGTATTTTAGTTGGTTAGATTTAAAAATTTCTGAGTTGCAACCAACGGCCATCAACAAATTAGAGTTCTCAACAGTAAACGGAAAAGTAATCAATAGCGAGTTGCCACTAGGAGGTTTCGGTGTTAGTCGCTATGCCTTGGATCTCTTTTTATATGAAGAGGCCATTGCTAATGGCTGCTTAATGATACAAGATACCGTAGAAAATATAGTTTTTAAGGAGAACCGATTTACGATAACCACTTCGAATAAGACGGTGCTCGAATCCGAGATTGTCATAGGGGCTTTTGGGAAGCGCTCGAATGTAGATCAAAAACTAAACAGAGACTTTATTCAAAAAAAATCATCGTGGCTTGCCGTTAAAGCTCATTATTCTGGCAAATTCCCGAATGATTTGGTGGGCCTGCATAATTTTAAAGGTGGATACTGTGGAGTATCAAAGGTCGAAAACAACAAAATAAACATTTGTTATTTGGCGGATTACGATACGTTTAAACAATATAAAAACATAGAGGAATATCAAGATAAAGTAGTTTCACAAAATCCGAAAATGAAAGCTATATTCGATAACTCCAAATTACTTTTTGACAAACCAATAACGATCAGCCAAATTTCTTTCAGCAAAAAAGAAGCCGTAGAAAATCATATCCTGATGATAGGAGATACAGCCGGATTAATTCATCCTTTGTGTGGTAATGGAATGGCAATGGCTATTCACAGCGCTAAAATTGTTTCTGAATTGATTGTGGGCTATTTCAATGGCGAAATTAAGTCTAGAGATGTGTTAGAAAAAAGATATTTTAAGGAATGGGAGATGAATTTTAGTAAAAGATTAAAAACAGGAAGGTTATTATCTAAATTACTTCAAAAACAAAGTCTATCCTATGTGTTATTGCGTATATTAGTAAGATTTCCTTTTCTTTTGCCTATTGTCATTAGGAAAACTCATGGTAAACCCATTTTAAACTAATATTGAATGTCTTTAAATACCAAATACAGAACGGATAAACCCGAAATCATGGATGATTTTGCCATGGAAGGTGAAGTTTTACGGGAGGCTTTGGATAAAATAGCCAAAATAAATCAGCTTTTGGGAGGAAACAAACTAACCTTACTCGGAGTAAAATCATTGATAACTACGATTCCTAAAACAGCTGTAATAACAATTGTTGACATAGGTTGCGGTAATGGCGATATGCTGAGAAATCTTGCCGATTATGGACTGAAAAACAATCTAAATTTTAATTTAATTGGAATAGATGCAAATAATTTCACGATTAATCATGCCGCGAAATTGTCAAAAAACTACCCAAATATAACCTACCGTTGCGAAGATATATTTGATAAACCTTTTAGTGAAATAAAATATGATATAGCACTATGCACATTGACTTTACATCATTTCAAGGAGAACGAAATTCTTGATATAATGAATGTTTTTTACAATAACGCATCACTGGGAGTTGTTATTAATGACTTGCAAAGAAGTAGTCTCGCGTATCGATTATTCCAGTCGCTATGTCTTGTTTTCAAATTGAACGCCATGTCCAGAGAGGATGGCTTAATCTCGATTTTAAGAGGTTTCAAAAAGAAGGAATTAATCGATTTTTCAGAAAAATTAAATTTTAATAACTATACCATTACATGGAAATGGGCTTTCCGCTACCAATGGATAATTTCAAAAATATGAGTGTAAAAATACATACCGTTACAAAGCAACTGCCCAAATACTCCAGAACAACAGAGGAAATCATTCCGTTTTTAGATGCTTGGCTAACTGGACAGGAAGAACGTTTCATTAGAAAAGTAAAAAAAATATTTGAAGGGGCAGCAGTAGATAAGCGCTATTCCATTATGGACCCAATCGAAGTTTTTACAAAAACATCATTCGAGGAAAGAAATGACATTTATGTTCGCGAGGTCATTGATCTAGGTGAGAAGGTCCTTGAAAAGGCATTGGTGAAATCCAAATGGAAACCAGAAGATTTAGATTATATTATCACCGTAAGTTGTACCGGAATCATGATTCCTTCACTAGATGCGTATTTGATTAATAAATTGAAATTGCGCCAGGATATCGTACGTCTCCCTGTTACGGAAATGGGATGTGCAGCCGGCATTTCAGGTATAATATATGCCAAAAATTTCTTGCAGGCAAATCCAGGTAAGCGTGCCGCGGTAATTGCGGTCGAAAGTCCTACAGCAACCTTTCAACTTGACGATTTCTCCATGTCCAACATTGTAAGTGCTGCCATTTTTGGAGACGGAGCTGCTTGTGTGCTACTTTCGTCGCATGAAGATGACGAGGGGCCAGAAGTACTAGCAGAAGAAATGTATCATTTTTATGATAATGAACATATGATGGGTTTTAAACTTACAAATTCAGGTTTGCAAATGATTTTGGACATTGAGGTTCCAGAGACAATCGCGTCCCATTTTCCAGCAATTATTCACCCCTTTTTAGAGAAAAATGATTTGACAATTGAAAATATTGACCATTTGATATTTCATCCTGGTGGAAAAAAAATCGTTCAGACAGTTGAAAGTTTGTTCTCAGATTTAGGCAAAAATATTGATCACACAAAAGAAGTGCTACGTTTGTATGGAAACATGTCCAGTGCAACTGTTTTATATGTCTTGGAGCGTTTTATGGACGATTCACCTGCCAAAGGGGAGAAAGCCTTGATGTTGAGTTTCGGACCTGGATTTTCGGCACAAAGAGTTTTGTTGCAGTTTTAGAAGCTAAAAACCAAGAAGTACGATAATGACACATCAGGAAATCATCTCGAAATTACCGTATTCCAAACCCTTTTTATTCGTTGACGACTTAATGGAAGTTGACGAGAACGGGGTTGTGGGTAGTTATACTTTCGATGAAAACTTAGATTTTTACAAAGGACATTTCAAAGAGGATCCAGTGACACCGGGGGTTATTTTAACGGAAGTGATGGCTCAAATCGGGCTGGTATGCTTGGGGATATTTTTGTTAGATGATACATTTAATAAAAATACCACAATTGCCTTAACATCAACGTCTATTGAATTTATAAAAGCTGTTTTTCCAAATGAAAAAGTGAGTGTTACTTCAGAGAAAATATACTTTAGATTTGGCAAGCTTAAATGTAAAGTAAAAATGACAAATGTAAGTGGAGAAGTAGTTTGTATGGGAGAAATTGCAGGAATGATTATTTAATTAAAACAGAAAAAGTCAGAACTGGTTTTTTACGGTTCTTCAGATTTAAAAATAGCAAATAAATGAATAGGAGAGTGGTCATCACCGGATTAGGCGTTGTTGCTCCAAATGGAGTGGGGCTCGATGCATTTACTGCAGCGATAAAAAAAGGAGTTTCTGGAATTAAAAAAGATCCAGAATTAGAAAGATTGAAGTTTTCGTGCCAAATTTCGGGAAAACCAGAAGTTTCAGTAGAGCACTCCTTAAAATATTTTACTGAGTTAGAACTTCGAAATTTTAATTCCTCGGGTATTTTATACGGCGTAGTTGCAGCTATGGATGCATGGAAAGATGCAGGATTGTCTATCGCGGTAAATGATGAACCCGATTGGGATAGCGGAACTATCTTTGGAACAGGTACTTCGGGAATTGATAAGTTCCGCGAAAGTATCTATAAAATAGATGATTTTCAAACACGAAGGTTGGGAAGTACCGCCGTGGCTCAGACAATGAACAGTGGTGTGAGTGCCTACATAGGTGGAAAATTGGGTTTGGGAAATCAAGTCACCACCAACTCTTCTGCCTGTACAACGGGCGCAGAAAGTATTTTAATGGCATACGACCGAATAAAATCAGGACAAGCTAAGCGTATCTTGGCAGGAAGTACTAGCGATAGCGGACCCTATATTTGGGGAGGATTTGATGCTATGAGGGTCTGTACTTTTAAACATAATGAAACACCTGAAAAAGCTTCGAGACCAATGAGTACAAGTGCTTCTGGTTTTGTTCCTGGAAGTGGAGCAGGTGCTTTAGTATTAGAAGATCTAGAAACGGCTTTAGCTCGTGGAGCGCGAATTTATGCGGAAGTATTGGGTGGGAATGTCAATTCAGGAGGACAGCGTGGTCTTGGAAGTATGACGGCGCCAAATCCCGTAGCGGTTCAAAAATGTATCAAAAGTGCTTTAGAGAATGCAGGAATAGTAGCCGAGGCCATCGATGCTATTAATGGACATCTAACAGCTACTTCAAAAGACAGTTTGGAAATTCAGAACTGGAGCGAAGCCCTGGGGCGAAAAGGCCTTGATTTTCCATACATAAACTCATTAAAATCCATGGTAGGTCATTGCCTATCAGGTGCCGGAAGTATCGAAAGTGTCGCTTCGGTACTGCAATTACATCAAGGATTTATATTTCCCAATATCAATTGTGAGGATTTACATCCCGAGATTACGAGTATAATTGATAAGTCTAGAATACCACAACAATTAATTGAAAAAGAATTGACTATCATTGCAAAAGCCAGTTTTGGTTTTGGCGATGTTAATGGCTGTGTTATTCTAAAAAAAAATCCCATTTAAATTTTAAAAAATGAACAAAGAAGAGACATTAGAGCAGTTAAAGGAAATAATCAAGCCCTACACGAACAACCAAGAGGCTTTTGATAATTTTACAGCTGATACAGACTTTATTGCTGATTTAAATATTAATTCAGCCAATTTAGTAGATATAATTTTAGATGTGGAAGACGCTTTTAAAATTCATATCGACAATGAATCGATGGAAAAAATGCTTGATGTAAAATCAACCTTGGAAATTATTGAAGCTAAGCTATCTGAAAAGTGATTGGGAACGATATCGTAGATTTGGCTTTAGCTAGGAAACAAAGCAATTGGAAACGAACAGGTTTCTTAGAGAAAATTTTCACTGCCAAAGAACAATTGCTGATTGCAAATGCTGTGAACCCGGAAATTATGGTTTGGAATCTATGGAGTAGGAAAGAAGCTGCGTATAAAATTTACAATAGGCAAACTGGAATTCGGGCATATATACCCATACAATTAGAATGTTTTTATGAGAATGAGTATTCGGGCTCTGTTCATTGTAGAGGGAATATTTATTACACCAAAACAGAAATTTCAAAAGCTAAAATAGCGACCGTTGCTGTAATCCGAAAATCTGATTTTAAAGAAATAATAGTTGTAAAGCCCACGGCTATAATCCGCAAAAAAAATGGTGTGCCTTATTTATTGGATGCTAACAATTTAGCAAAGCCAATTTCCATAAGCCATCATGGGCGCTTCGTCACTGGGGTTAGCCTGAAATAAAGGGAATGCATTTATTTGATACCCAATCTTGACTTTAATTTCAAGAATAACAAAGCAGCTTTATAAGCATCTTCCGAAGCGGTATTCCTGTTACTTTTAGGAATTTTATAAATTTCTGATAATTGATCCAACGAGAATTTTGTATCTGTTATATCATGTAGTTTTTGATGCATAATATCAATATCCAGAGCTTCATTTCTAAGTCGGCCACATCCCTGTCTTTCTAGAGCGGCATTAATCATTTCGACGTGATCATCTATATGGTGCCCAACAATTACTGCGTTTCCAATAAATTCAACCAATGCAATAATGCCATCGATTTCCCCCATTTTTTTCATTTTGCTTTCAATAATAAATGCATTTGAAAGCTTATTTTGATGAAGAAATTTATACTGCAATAAAACAACCTCAAAACTATCACTAATAAGGATGCTATCATCCACCACAGCAAAGGCTCCTATAGAGAAGATGACATCGCTAGAATATTTTAAACCAGAAGCTTCCGTAGACAAAATGACATAGCGCGTCGATTTTTTATTGAATTCTGAAAGATAGGTTTTCCAGAATTCAGGAAACTCTTTATTGATATGTTTTAGCCAGTCTAGCATAACTATGAAAATTGAGTCAGTTGAAATTTGTTTTTTATTAATTCCTCCAATTCTTTCATTGGTAAAAGTGCGTTTTTTAGTTTTTCCTTATCAATTTTTGATAATTCTTCTAAATTTATGTAATGACCTGAGTTTTCGTTTTTGAGTCCCTCTAAGGTACTAAATTTTGATAAAATCAAGAAGGCCTCGGCGCAGTTCAAATAAACTTCGGAGTGTTTAGGATCCGAAATAGCTAATTGCTTAAATCGAACATAGGTATTATTTATGCCTTTTAGATCAAAATACAGAGTGAATAAGCGGGCCCCATCAACAAGTGGCAGAATGGCACGGGTCTTAATATCAAACATGTTTTTATAAGGACCTTCTTCCTCTACATTAAAATTTTTGAAAAAACTTAAAGGCGAATTTTTTCTTAAAGCATCGTTACCTAAATAATCAAAGAATAAGCTATTGTTTTTTGAAGTTATAAAAACAATTTTGCTAATCGCATCTTCCAGTTTTTGGTCCCCAAAGACAAGCTCATAATCAAAGAAAATACTACTTATATTATTATTCTTTTCTCCTGGTGCAGTCATCCAGCTATCATATTGTTTTATCCAATCAGTCAATGATTTACACCACATCATATTACTTGCCATATGTCCATTTGGGCATAATTCATAACCTACTTTTTCAAGAGTCAAAGTCGTCATTTTTCCAAGTTTAAGAAAATAATCTTTAACATCCCTATATTTTTCAGCTGCAACATCTTCGAATATTAAAATACTATCTTGGTCCGTAAGCAATAGCTGTTCTTTTCTTCCTTGGCTACCAATGCTTAACCAAGCAAACCGAGCAGGAGCTGAGCCTAATTCTAAAATTGATAGTTCTATTGCACGCTTTAATAAGGCAAAATTGATTTCACTTGTGAGATTAGTAATATGCGTAAGAGGAATGTTTTTTTGAATAGAAGTCTGAATGAGGCCTGTTAATCGTATTCTAATTTGTTTGAGTTCATTTGCACTTTGGGAACGTTTAATTTCCTTTATTAAAACTCCAGGATTACTGGCTTGGGCGATTATCAAATCATGTTCAGAAATCACTCCTTTGATAACACTAGCATTTGTTCCGTCTAATGTTACACATAAATGAGTCACATTATTTTTCAACATTAAAAGTTGAGCTTCCGCCAATGAAACATTTTCCAACACCGTTATCACCGGAGATGACATGATTCTATCGACAGAAACCGTTATAGGGAATCTCCCTGTAGCAATTTTAGAAGACATGTCAGTATAAGTTACAATACCAACTGGAATATTATTTTCACATACAATAGTGCTGTTAATTCGTGTTTCAGCCATCAATTGCGCTACATCTTTTACAATGCCGCTGATTGCCGTTGTTAATGGAGCTGTATTATAAGATAAGGTTTGGAAAAATTGCATTTCAGATTGTTGGTCAGTGTAGAATACCGAATCAGAAATTAAATTTCCACGCGAACTTTCATTGTCGTTAGAATCTGGGGTATTAGTAGCAAAGTTCTCCAACAGGAAGTTTAAAACATTCATATTACTGGCCAAAAAAGGTCGAAAAACAGAGATAGGAATGGCATAAACGATGCTTTCTTCCCGAGCTTTTGCTGTCATTCTGTAATTGTTTTTCGCAAAAAACGGCCGTAACCCAAAAATGGCACCTTCATGACATTTGTTTAAAATGGTTTCTTCGGCGTCAGCAATGACAGACAAATCGATAACTCCTGAAGCAACAACATAAAAACTATCGTGAACGATATCATTTATCTGGAAAAGAGTTTTATGTTTTTGTAAATTAACCACACGAATATTGCCTGCAATTTCAGATAACTCTTGAACTGTCAGTTGGTCAAATGGTGAGTATTCTTTTAAAAACTCCGCAATATTCTCTGCAATAGAATTCATGTTGTTGTAATATTATATTTCCGTAAAAATAATAAAATAAATAATTACAATGAAATCAAACCTGGTGTAAAAACATCAAATTAGTAAGAAATTCATTTTCGGTAGTATTTGGAAAGAGCTTATTCAAGTATAGAGTAGCACCGATATAATTTCAGGAATAGATAAGATTTTTAATTTTCGTGCTCTTATAGTCAATCAGGAGATCTACGCATATTCTATTTTACATAATATAAATTATAGTTCAAAACATTATATCATATTTTTAGAGCCAGTCAGCCATTTGATCGCTATATTTCAATAATCCGCCTATATTTGTAAAAAACTGTAATTTTTAAATTTATGACTTCTTCATTAAACGTTTATGGAAAACCTTTAGAAAACTGTTCCTGTGATCCAATGACTGGATATTTCCGTGATGGTCTTTGTAATACGATATCAGCAGATTTTGGAACTCATGTTGTTTGCGCAATTGTGACAGCGGAGTTTTTAGAATATTCATTAAAAAACGGAAATGATTTAATCACTCCAAAACCAAACTGGGATTTTCCAGGACTAAAAGCTGGTGATAAATGGTGTTTATGTGTTTCTCGCTGGAGCGAAGCTGAAAAAGCCAATGTCGCTCCAAAAATAGATTTAAATGCAACACATCAATTAACACTAGAATATGTATCACTAGAATTATTACAACAGTATTCTATTTAAAACGCTCAGCAATTAGCTTAGCAACAGATTCTCCACTTGTCATAGCCGCGTTTAAAGAGCCATTAAGCTGTGTATCTCCCGCTAGATAAATACTTTCTGAAAATTTAAACTCAGCTTCGGATCCATTATATTCAACATGTTCTAAATCTGGTAAAGCTTTTTTAATAATGTAACGCTTTATGAAGCGCTTAGTAATAATGCCGCAGTTGTTTTTCAACTCCGTTTCAACTTTGTTTATTAAGTCGGTTTCTTCTAAATCATGATGCTTAACAATGGTTACTGACAGTACATGTGCTTTGGATGTATTATTATTAGCAATACTTGTTGTAAAAAAAATATTATTTATTAAAGCATCATTATCAGCTACTAAACCTATAATTGGTTTTTTTAAGCTATCCTGTTCTATTTCAAAATAAAGATTATCACAGGCTTTCCAGCTAATGGGTTTTTCTAAACCTATTAGCTTACTAGGATCAGTCGCAATTATAATAATATCAGATGTAGTAATGGAGCCGTCTTCTAAAACAATACGCCCCTCCTCTACTGTTTTTACTTTAGTATTGAATCTAAATACAGTTTTAGTTAGTTGTGATTTTAACTGGTTAGGAATAGCTTGAATACCCTCTTTTGGGATAACTGCTAAACCTTCTCCAAACATTTTATACGTAAACTCAAACATAGCACTTGAAGTTCGTAAATCAGTTTCTAAAAAGATACCAGAAAAAAAAGGTTTGAAAAAATTTTGGATAATACGATCTGAAAAACCTTTCGCTTTTAAGTATTGAAGTGTACTTACTTGTTCAGAATCAAAAATAGCTTCTAGAGATTTGTTTTTGAGCGATAAATTCAACTTAAAAATGGCTAGTTTGTCTTTTATCGAACCCACATCAGCAACAAGCGTTGGCAACAACAATGAAAAATCCCTGAGCGGGTCACCGATTAAGGTCGTTTTACCGTTTTTATAAATTACGGCGCCCGGTATTAATTTTTGAAGTTCTAAAGTCTTGTAATTTAGATATTTCTTTGCTTGTGGGTATGCTTCTAATAGGACCTGAAATCCATGATCTAATTGAAGTCCGTCAACAATATCTGTTTTAACACGGCCACCAACACGATCACTAGCTTCAATAATTGTAGGATTAAATCCTAACTTTTCTAGTTCTATAGCGGTTATTAATCCGCTAATTCCTGCCCCAATTATTGTAATTTTCTTATTTGTGTTCATGTTTATTACCTTCAGTGCAAAGCAAAGATACAAATATCATTAATTGTTTTTAGTACAGAGCAGTCCATTTAATAGCTCTTATGAAATCTTATTTTACCGATCGTATTTACATTATCATCTGTAAACAAACCAATCAATTCCAAGACAGCTCATTTCTTTCTTTCCAGTACTTATGAGAATCTGTTTTAAAAGATTGTAGCACATTCAATTCCTCTTTATCCAACTTAAAACTATAAGCTTTTATATTTTGTTCAAGTTGTTCAATACTTGATGCGCCACTTAATACATATGTTGGTTCCAAATTATCCATTATAAACCGAAGTGCAATCGCATCTGTGCCTACCCGGTATTTTTTAGCTAAAGAGTCAACAACCATATAAAGCTTTTCATAATGGCTGAAATTTTCATTTTTAAATATACGACCGTTTGCCAAAGCTTCTTTAATAATTACTGTTTTTCCTAGCTGGAGCAAATACTTTAAAATGGCGTGTGTCGATTGTTCAAAAATGTTATACGTTACTTGATAACTATCAAACAAGTCTTTCTTTTCAACCTTAATTTTTAATGCTGCTTCAATAATTTGACTTTGATTTGTTCCACTTGTTGTGATACCAATCTGTAAGCCTGTCTCTTTTTTTATTTCGTAGAGTTGTTTAAAAACTTCTTTATTTTCCAATATGCCACTTTCAAATGTTGCAGAATGTACTTGGTATATTTTTAATTGGGAGTGTAGTTTTTTTGAAACCTGCCATTGCTCTATTAGTTTATCTAAAGAATGTTCTTTTACTTCGTGAGCTCCGCTAAAACCGAATTCCCAATTTGCCACATAGGTATATCCCCATTTTGTACTGAGAGTAACATCCTTGTGCTGATATTCAGAATTCCAGTTTGTTAAGAACTCTTCGCCCTTTCCATAAGAAGGAGCTGTATCAAAATAACGAATGCCGCTTTTATAAGCAAAATTAAGAACACTAAAAGCATTTTCCCTAAAAGCATCTTGGGATTTATCATGAGTACTCTCGTCTCTGATATTGATATATTCAGGCCTCCCTAAAGCCGCTAAACCTAATCCTATTTTAGTCTTTGACATACAATTAATACGGTTATAATTTATTTTAAATGTTTTACTTTTTCTGGATTTACTGCACTTGAAAATTGATTCAATAACAGTTTCAGTTTAGGGTTTATAAAGCTCTCGCAGAAAGGTTTCTTTGGATTATTATAATAGTAATTGGTTATTTCGTCTCTTGAAGCTTTAAAAGTTTGAAAAGGAAACACTTGTGTTATTAATTTCTTTTCTGAAAGCTTTTGAAACGTTGCAATGATTTGCTCTACTTCCTGTTTTTGGACTTCAGAAAATGTGTAAACTGCAGATCGGTATTTGTTTCGCATAGAATGGTTTGAGGTACTCTTGTGCGTCTGTAAATGAATTTCAATTAGTGCTGTAACAGCAATTTCTTCCGAATTAAAATACACGATAACGGCTTCAGAAAACGAGCTGTTATCTCCTATTGAAGCGACATGACCTTGTTCTACTTTTATGACACCCAGTAACGACTGAAACACCGCTTCAGTGCACCAGTGGCAGCCGCCGCCTAAGGCTATTTTATTTTTGTTTAATGTCATATTACTTCGTAGTCCAATTATTCGAGTCTTTATCTGAGAGAAGGCTTACTATTTTTTCTCTAATTGTATTTCTTGGAAAATTTAGCTTTCTAGTTTTATATGAACTACTTAGCTCTTCTTCATTAATTGCATTTGATTATGCATCAAGATTAGTGCGAGTTAAATACAAGTATTATAAATACTTTTTATAGTATTGGGTTTTAGGGCAACCTTAGGCGCCATAAAATCTAATTTCTGCTGTCATTTAGACTATTATTTAAAAAACACCAATGATTGCCCACGGCTTTCAGTAAAATATCAAATCATCATTTTTAGCAATAAAATAACAACCAAGGTGTTGCTGTAATTCCTAACTAACAAGCTAGTAATTTATGCAACTACTTTTCTCAACAATTAGAAATTATATGCTCTATTAGGGGTCATTTGCTTTTTAATAAATCTCTCGTTTTTTATTCAAAAGGGTTTGTTGCCCAAATAGTTACTTCAGGGACAAATCCTTTGTTACGCATTTCTACAATCGAAATGATGGTATGTGCAATATCTTCTGAACCTAGTTTGTTAGATTGTTCTTTACGTTCGTCACGATTTTCTCGGAATCTGTACGTAAATGCGGTTGTAACTTCACTTGGATTAACTAAAGTTACTCGAATATTATATTTTCGCAGTTCAGCCTGCCAAGATTGAGTCATACCTCTAACTGCAAATTTTGATGCGGCAAAAACGGAACCTTGTGCAAAACCTTTTTGGCTAGCGGTTCCTCCTATATTTATAATATTGCCTGAACCTTGCTCCTTAAATTGTGGTAAGACCTCTTGAGTTAACAAGGCCATGCCAAATACGTTAGTGGTGTAAACACTTAGTAAGTCGTTTTCCGTAATTTCTCCTAGAGCTGGAAAAGCTCCAATGCCAGCATTATTTACTAAAGTATCAATTTTCCCGTCTAATAGAGCGAGTGCCTCTTTGGCCTTTTGTGGTATTGATTTTAAATCACTAATGTCAAATGATAATGGAATTGCTCCTATTTCGTCAGCTACTTTTTTTAGTTTGTTTTGATCTCTACCAGTAATTACAACTTTAGCACCTCTAGCAATAAATTGTTTTGCTGTCTCTTTTCCGATTCCGGAACTTCCTCCCGTAATTAGAACCCTTGAATTATTAATTTCCATTTTATTATTTTAATAATCGAAAAAAATATTCCGATTTCTACTCTATTATTTGTTAAAAATGCTTCCGTTTTAAGCAGCATTATAATCACTCGCAGTAAAAGTAATCTTTAAATTCAATGCAGCAATAATTGATTTTTTTATTTAAAAGATACTCTTTCTCCATGTTTAATTTTGGAAGAAATACCTATCGAAACTGTAATCGCTTTGAACAACCAATAATCCATTATATTTTTTAAAGCTGCTTTCAAAAATAAAAATATTATCTAAAAATAATAGCTGCTGAAGTTTTATGCTAACTTAAAAGTCAAGCAACATTTACATTTTGGTTTACCTTCTTTGTCTGATAAGAGAGAAAACGATTTCACAAACTCAACATTTTTCAATGAAAATTAATTACAGAACATACTTAGCCTGTGAAGCAAAATAATAATTATATTCGTTTGAAAAAACTTTAGTTTATTGTATCCAAATAGTTTTTGTGTTCACAAATTCACGAATTCCATAAGCGGCAAGTTCCCTACCGTAACCACTATTTTTTACTCCACCAAAAGGCAACCTTGGGTCGGAGACTACTAGCTTATTTACAAAACTACTCCCCGCTTCTAACCGTAGGGCCAGCCTTTCCCCTCTTTCACTATTCCCTGTGAATACTCCAGAACCTAGGCCAAAAATAGAATTGTTGGCTAATTCTACCGCATGTGCATCATCTCTTGCACGGATCACTGAAGCCACAGGGCCAAACAGCTCATTGTCAAAACCTTCCATTCCTGGCTCTAAGTCGGCCAAAATAGTAGCAGGGTAATAAGCGCCTTTGCTATCAGGAATTTCACCTCCTAAAACCAATTTTCCTCCCTGAGCAATAGTTTTTAGCACTTGTTCGTGAAGCTCATTACGCAAATCTATTCGTGCCATAGGACCATAATATGTATCTTCATCTGTGGGCTCGCCCATTTTTGCAGCTTTCATTTTCTTAGTGAATAAAGTCAAAAACTCATCATAAATTGTATCAAGTACAACAAATCTTTTAGCGGCAATGCAGGTTTGCCCGTTGTTTTGTAATCGTCCAAAAGCGGCCAAATCAGTGGCTTGCTCTAAATCAGCATCATCGAGAATAATATAGGCATCGCTACCTCCTAGTTCCATCACTGTTTTCTTCAAGTTTTGTCCCGCAATCGAAGCGACTGAGCGACCTGCTGGTTCGCTTCCCGTAAGAGTTACGGCAACTATATTCTTATCTTCTATAATGTCTTTTACTCGTTTTGATTCGATATTTAGGTTGGTAAAAGTTCCTTCGGGAAATCCCGCTTTCGCAAAAGCGTCTTCCAGAGCAAAAGCGCAGCCTTGGACATTTGAGGCGTGTTTTAAAACACCGGTGTTTCCTGCCATCAAGGCTGGAACCGCAAATCGGATGACCTGAAAAAAGGGGAAGTTCCATGGCATAATCGCAAATATTACACCGATAGGCTGAAAAGTCACATAACTTTTTGAAGCTTCTGTTTTAACGCTTTCATCTGCCAATAGATCCTTGGTATTGTCCCCATAGTAACGGCATATAAATGCACACTTTTCTATCTCTTTGCGGGACTGACCGATAGTTTTGCCCATTTCCCTCGTCGCTAATTGTGCATATTCCTCCTTGTTGGCTTCAAGAACTTCAGCTAATTTAAACATGAGTTGAGCCCGCTCTTCAAAAGTCTTTTGCTTCCAGCTATCGTATGACCTTTTTGACTGAGCAATTTTTTCTTTTGCCTCATTTATGGTAATGCGATCATATTCTGCTATTTTTTCTCCAGTTGCTGGATTTATAGTTATAGTACTTGCCATGATTTTTATTTTTGAGATTCTTTGAACATTATTTTAAGATAAAACATAAAAATAAATAAACGCGCTCCAATAAAAGAGTGCCTTATGATAATTAATTGCCATTTTTTTGCTGTTTGGTGTAAAACCACGGCTTCCTAAACAAACCAGGTGCTTTTGGCCAGCATGAACAATATGGTTTTAAAAGAAATATCGAGACAGATTCTATTACCTGCCACCGGTTCCCTGTATAAATGTTGCTGTGTTTCAATCTAAAAAAGTTTTAAACTAGCCTATCTAAATTCAGTTTTTATCTTAGAATTGAATCACTGTTTTACCAGTGTATTTTCCTGATTATTGTATTTAAAATAGTTAAATAGGCATTATTTTACAGGACAGTTTTTACAGCTTCAGTAATTTGAAGTTGTGCCATATCCAAAATATTTTTGTTGTTGTTCTTAGGTTTAAAGACAGACAACTCCGTACAAGCTAATACTACGGGATTATCCACAGTATATTTTTCTATGAGTAAATGGTAATCTTCAATAAATTCTACAGTTTCCGTTTCTGAATAAACCCGTTTGCGAACTTCATCTATAAGCAATCTGTCTTCTTCTGAAGGAAGTTCTACTTCAATGTCATGGGCTTTAAAATTAGAACTGATATATTGAGACTGCATGCTATGCATTGATCCAAATAGAACGATTTTAGACCAGTTTTTTTCTTTGATTTTTGCTACAGCTAAATGAATAGGATGAATAATCTTTTTTTTGTGACTAATCGATCAATGGTTTCGTGTAGCGTAATATTTGGAATCAAGATACTTTCGATATCTGTTTTTTTCCAATTCCGTAATATAATCTTGAACTATTGCATCCAATGAATCCGAAGCATCTGGTAAAAGCGAATTAATAGCATCAAAATTGTAGTTCAAAAGAGTAAAAGGACAAGTGCTAAATCCTCCTTTTTCTTGATTATACAGTTTATTTAACTCATTTATATAAAATGTAGTTGAGCGACTTCCTAATCCTAATATCCCCAGTTTAATTTTATCCATTTTTAGCTCCTTTCTAGTATATAGTCGGCAAAATATTCTTTACTGTCCATTATTTTATTACAAATCCTAAAATCAGTATTGGCAATAATTTTTGCAAGGATAGCATCATTATACTTTCTAGAAACTTCAGTGTGAATTTTTTCGGCTGCAGCAAATTCAAATGATTTCCCCATTGCCTTAATCGTTACTTTTTGTTCGACTGTACTCGTAATAAAACTTTTGGCTATGCCTTCTTCCTCATTATATTCGGCTTGATGTTCAAAAAGATTTAAGTCGAAGTTCCCTCCTAATTCATCATTAATTCTTCTAAGAAGATTTAGGTTAAATTTTGCTGTTATGCCTTCATGATCGTCATAAGCAGGTAGTACTAATTCCTTAGGTTTTATCAAATCAACACCCAGCACTAATTTATCTCCAGCTTGAAGAATAGCACTCAAATTATGGATGAATTGCGCTGCCATTTCATCACTCATATTACCAATATTAGAGCCTAGAAACAAAACGATTTTAGGTAGTTTACTCTCTTTTAAAGAAGCCAAGACCCCAAAATAATCACCTTGTTTTGTTTGCACGGACACATTAGGTAATTCCTCGTTTAAATCTTGTTTCAAAAGTTTCAAAGAATTTATAGAAATATCAATAGGGAAATAGTCAAATTTAAATTTTTTTGCATCGATCATCCTTAGCAACTCTTTGGTTTTCGAACCATCTCTAGCTCCTAATTCAATTAATTCAAAGTAGCTATTAGGATCAAGTTGAAGTTTGTCAATGAGATCTTTGGTTTTATTTTGAAAAATATCTAACTCACAACGCGATAGATAATACTCTGGTAAATTCATTATTTCTACAAAAAGAGCATCTCCTTTTTTATCATAAAAATATTTTGAAGGAAGTGTTTTTGGAGTTGCGTTGAGTCCTTTTTCAACATCATTTTTGAATGTTTCAGTCATGTTATTTTATTAATCGGATTCCTGTATATTGCCAGCGCTCCGTTGGGTTAAAAAAATTGCGATAAGTTGGTCTGCTATGATTTTTAGAAGTTGCCACAGAAGCTCCTCTTAGCACCATATTGTTGCTCATAAACTTGCCGTTGTATTCGCCGAGTGCACCATTTTCTTTTTTGAATCTTGGATAAGCTAAGTAAGCACTGTTTGTCCATTCCCAGCGTTTCCCCCAATCTAAATGTTGAGCGGAAATTTCCCATTCAAACTCTGTAGGTAGTCGCATTCCTTTCCATTCAGCATAGGCTTTCGCTTCATAATAATTAATGTGACACAAGATCGCTGATTCATCGATTTGTTGTAAACCACTAAGGCTGTAATAATGCCAATCTCCTTCTATTTTGTGCCAATACATAGGGCAATTAATGCTGTTAGCATTTACCCAGGACCAACCTTCGCCTAACCAAAGATTAAAGTCAGCATAACCGCCAGCTTCCATAAATTCGATAAATTCACCATTAGTAACTAAATAATTGTTGATCTCAAAATCATCAACATATACTTTGTGAACACCTAATTCATTATCGTAACAAAAATCGTTACCTTGATATCCAATTTCATAAACGCCCCCATTTATTTTAATACTATTTGCATTAGAATTGCCACTGTTTATAAGATTGTACTCTTTGTTAAAAATTGGAAAAAGAGCATTGTGTCCCAGCATGTATTTGACATCAGTTATCAATAATTCTTGATGCTGTTGCTCATGATTTAATCCTAAAATTACTAAGTCAATTATTTCTTGATTAGTCACATCAGTCAGTAATTCTAGCATTATTGCATCTACATAAGCTCTATATTCATAAATTTCACTGGTGCTTGGTCGTGACATATTCCCTCTGTTGGTTTGCAAAATTCTATCCCCTACATTGTTGTAATAACTATTAAATAGAAAGTTGAAGTTTGGATTGAAAGGAATATAATTATTCGAATACGGGATTAAAATAAAGGTCTCAAAAAACCAAGTAGTATGGGCTAAATGCCATTTGGGTGGACTCGCAAACTGAACTACTTGGACTGCATAATCTTCAATATGGAGGTGTTTGCAAAAATCAATGGTTTGCAACCTTGTAGTTTTGTACTTTATGCTTGTGTTCATTTTTAATTATTTATGATTTACTAATATGTTTTTGATATATCTAGTCCTTATACAAATTCTGTGTTATCGGATGATTTACGAAATGCTTTAAGCCAAATCACATTTTTTTTGTCTCAATTATGCATAAATACTACAGTCTTTAGCTACCAACTTGTCATCCTGAAAAATGAGGAACCACATCAAGGAGAACTAAACTAGGTTGGTTTAATCTAGTGAACCGCTAAAAAAAAATCTGAAACAGTACTTCCATTAAATTTGAAAGTGTATTCAGTAGACCTGTTATAAGTATTACTATTTTAATAATTTGCGTTTCAAACGAGGGATCAACTTTTAATTTATTTAGGTACTAGAAGTAATTTAGCACCAATTGATGGAATCCTTGAACGTTATTTTGAGATAAAGCAGAAAAACAAACAAACGTGCTCCAATAAAAGAGTGGCTTATGATAATTGGTTACCATTTTTTTGCTGTTTGCCTTAACACCAGTACTTTTTTAATTAAAATAAGGAACTTTTAGCCACTCGGACAAATGGTGGCTCAAAATAATGTCACGACCGATTCCATTTCCTGAAACCGGTTTCCCCAGATAATTGTTGCTTAATTTCAGGTTAAAAAACAGCTGAAACTACAGCTATGAAAATGCGGTTTTATATCAGAACCGAATCACTGTTTTACCAATTGTTTTTGCAGATTCCTGCATTTGGTGTGCTTTTTTCAAATTCTCAACAGTGAATCCTTCCAATTTAGTTGTTAAAGTATTTTTGATAATTCCAGCGTCTAATAAATCAGCGATAGTATTCAAAATGAAGTGTTGTCGTTCGAGATCCTCTGTTGTATACATGGAACGGGTATACATTAATTCCCAGGAAAAAGTAACACTTTTTGTTTTAAGTATATCTAAATTCAATGGGGTGCTACTTCCTGTAATCGAAACGATATGACCTTGTGGTTTGATGATTTCGCCAATAGTGTCCCAATATCCTCCTAGATCCACGCAGTCCAAAATATAATTAACCTGATTATGGCCAATTTTCTCTAATTCTTCTTTTAACATGTGATGGTTAACCACAAAATCAGCGCCTAAACCTTTACACCATTCTATAGACTCTGGTCTTGAAGCGGTTGCTATGACGGTTAAGTTTCCTAATTTTTTAGCCAACTGTATTGCCATAGACCCTACACCACCAGCACCTGCCAATATCAATAGTGTTTTGCCTTGATCCTTCTCTGGATTTACTTTAATACGGTCAAAAAGAGATTCATAAGCAGTTAGTCCAGTCAAAGGGATGGCCGCAGCCTCAGCAATGCTTAAGCTTTTAGGTTTGTGGCCTACAATCCGCTCGTCAATTAATTGGTATTCTGCATTGCTTCCACTTCTGGTGAGGTCACCAGCGTAATACACCTGATCCCCAACTTTAAATTTTGAGGTGCTTTCTCCTACTGCTTCTACTGTTCCTACAGCATCCCAACCTATAATTTTAGGTATTTCGAGTATGTTTTCTTTTGCTGCGCTTTGTCTAACTTTATAATCGACAGGGTTGACAGAGATAGCTGCTATTTTTACTAATAAATCAAACCCTGATGGAATTGGTTTTTCGGTTTCGAATGAGATGAAACTGTCGGCGTGCGATATAGGTAGTGATTGCTTGAATCCGATTGCTTTCATGTTGGTATATATTTTATTTTTCTTTTTGGTAAGGTACAACATTAAAAAAGGAGTCCTTTTTTATATGTCATAATAAAAACCATTTAAAGGTTCATATCTATTTTCATTGCTTACAAAATGTTAGAATACCTCAAAAAAAAATAGCTAAATCAATATTAGAATTCAAATAAAAGTAGAACGAGTGATTCATAAATATAAAGTGTATGTCACGGTCGTAAAAGCGGAAGTCAGTCTGAACAGCTAAGGTTTTTGTCTTAAGCTTTTCAATTTATCACTTTTTGATGTTACATGACACGACTGCCGCTTTTAATTAAATAGCTAAAAAAAATGACTTTTTGCTGATTTTTTAGCCTTTTTTAGCTAAAAAAAGGCTTTTTTTTGACGATTTCGAAGGTTTTACTTGTATTGGGGTTCCTTTGGCTTGGTTTATGCGGTCTGAACAAGCATAAGTTTAAAATTAAATATTTGCTGCGTAAAAATTATGCGAAGAATGTTTTTTAAAATTAAAAAATAATACTATGAGTCAAGTTAAAGAGAATAACACGGTTAAAGTGCATTACACTGGAAAGCTATCAGATGGACAAGTTTTTGACAGTTCTGAAGGGAAAGAACCATTAGAATTTACTTTAGGACAAGGTCGTTTAATTCCAGGTTTTGAAAAAGGCTTAATGGATATGAAATTGAATGAGAAAAAAACGGTAACAATTGCCAAAGAAGAGGCATATGGTGAAGTAAACCAAGATTTAATACAAGAAGTACAAAAAAGTGAACTTCCACAAGAAATCACTCCTGAAGTTGGAATGGGACTTGTTTCCAAATCTTCTGATGGACAAGAAATGAACCTACAGGTGATTGAAGTTAGAGAAGAGAGCATCGTTTTGGACGGAAATCATCCTTTAGCCGGAAAAGATTTAACTTTTGATCTTGAAGTGGTAGAAATTAAAGATACAGTAGTAACTGAGTAACATTGTTTACCTACTTATTTAAAAGACCTGACAGCAATTGCTGTTAGGTCTTTTTTTTATACAAAAAAGTTAATTCCCTTTTTTTAAATCTGATAAAATCAAGTTTGTAGTAGGCTCCCCATATACCAAAAGTCGGTCTATGAATTGCTGCAGGTGCAATTGATCTACTAAAACTACCTTCATAATAATATTTTGAGGTCCGGTGATCCTAAAGACTTCTGTGATTTCAGGAAAATCTGTCAACTGATCACAAAATAGCTGCAGTTTACCACTAAAAAGTTTGAACAAAATAAAAACTTCCAAACCAAAACCCAATTCTTGGTTATTCAGCTGCACTTTATACCCCCGTATTACCGCTGTGTCTTCTAATTTTTGAATGCGTTCTCGTACTGAAGAAGGTGAAAGTCCAATTTGCTTTCCAATTTCCACATAAGAAGCTCTTGAGTTTATTTCGAGTTGCGCTATTATTTTTAAATCTATCGTATCAACCATTAAAAAAGTATTAAAATTCAAAAATACATTTTTATAACGGTAAAAAGAGATTTTATCGATGGAATAAATTTCAGCAATAGTCTAGCTAATGGTACTTTTGATTTATGGATATGAGTTTATTACTACTTATAATTGGAATTTTTGCAGGTTTCTTTATTCAGACCATAATAGGTTTTGGAGGAGCGTTGATCGCTTTGCCTTTCTTGCTGTGCGTCATGCCTTTACCTCAAGCAGTGTCCTACATTTCTATTTTTTATATGATCTCCGCTCCTATTTATGTCTATAAGGAATGGGAACATATTGACAAGAGCTTGATAAAGAAAATTGCCCTTTCCTCTTTTTTTGGAGTGCTTGTGGGTATTCTCGTTTTGATGTATGGAAAACCGCTGATTTTAAAGAAAGCATTAGGGGTTTTCATCATCCTGTTTGTATTAAATAGTTTGCGAGTCAAAAAGAAATCATTGCTATTTAAAAAGATGAAACACTTTTTTGGTTTTTTGGGCGGTTTTTTCTCGGGAGTATTTTCCACAGGAGGGCCTTTGTATGTAATGATAGTTCAAAACGAAACTGCAGACGTGAAGACTTTTAGAGCAACCATGTTTGCAGCTTTAGGACTGGTAACTCTGATGCGCATACCAGTATTAATTGCCGGAGGGTTAATAACGATGTCTGAAATTTACAATTCTCTTTATGTTTTACCTTTTTTTATAATGGCTTTGTTTTTAGGAAAAAAAGTCTATTTAAAACTCAATGAGGCATTGGTCAAGAAAGTTATTTTAGGACTGCTATTTATATCCGGACTCATGCTGGCTTTTGATATATGATTGTTTTTTTATCATAATACAGGAACTTTTCGCTTCAGCCAAGCTAATGCCTATCAGCAATAATGGCAGCTAAAACAGAACTCTATTTTTACCTCTGTCCGATATTGTTTACTTCTATCCAATAGTCGTCAGGGTCTTGAAAGTATATTTGTTTAATACCGTCTGCTCTTTTAGTGATGGTAGCAGAGGTCCCTAGCCAATCCGAATAATTAATTTTTAAAAGTTCAAGCCGTTTGATGAAGCTGTCAAAATTGGGTGTTGACAAGCTAAGATGTATTGCTTTATTGACTGTGAATGGGTCTTTCAAGGTCGAAATAAGATGTAATTCTTTAGCTTCTCCCAACGATAGCCAACGAATTCCTTCTACTTTTGTTCGGTTTGTAATTTCTTTAAGATCAAATACTTTTTTGTAAAAATCAATAGAACGATCTAGGTTTTTTACCGAAAGTGCTAAATGGTTAAAAGTAAAATTAACTGAAGTTGTATCCTGTGATTGAACAAAAGAGCTAAACGAAAGCGCAATTATTAAAACTATTATTTTTCTCATAAAAATCTAATTTAAAATAGTATATATTTTTTTATATAATCAATTACAATTTGCTCAAAAGTAGTTAAACAACTTAATACTAAACCTATTTCCATAAATTAAGATAGTACATGCATTATTCCCTTCAATATTATTGAGTGCTTAATGCGTCCTTCGTCTTGATGTACATGGGCTCATCATCATGCTTGTTAAGCAAAGTATTTGCGGCTATCAAACCATAACAAAGACTACCTTTTGCACCTACACCATTCATTCCTCCTATTACAACAAGACTATTGTCAATTTTATTCTTGACAGCTGTCACTCCTGGGATTTTTGATGCTGTTAGTGAATACACACAAGAGTGGCCATGAACATATTCAATATCTTCTTTCTTTAGAGAAATATTTATTGCTTTTAAGTACTGATACAACTCTTCTCCAGACCATTCTATATTTTCGGCAGACGGCTTTATACCCCAACATTCATCCATGTTTTCAATAGTATTATACACAGCGTGACCGCCTGTTTTAAAAATAGGAGAACCATCATCGTCAATACTGTCAATCATTGCATAGAACATATTGCCATATTGATAAAATAAGGGTACCGACAAACGTATTGTTTCTTTCTCTTGATCAGTAAATGTTTTATAAGTAGCTTTTTTAATCTTAAAAAAAACAGAAAATACACGAACAGGGTTTATAAGCTTATCAAAAGAAGGTGCAATTTTCGTCAGTAATTTTCCGGTATAGGGACCTGCTGCTATAACTAGTTTTTCTGTCTGAAATGTTGTGCTTTTTTGGGTGTTAGAGTCGATTGTTTCAATCTCGTAGAAACTGTCTTTTTGGGAGATACTAATAATGGTTTGACTGAACAAAATTTCATTATTATGGTGCCTAATCGCTTTATGAAGTTTGGATATCAACACTTTGGGTTTGATCATTCCTGTATAATCTCGGTATTCCCTAATTACGGTATCAGAGTTTTGAAGGTTCATTCCAAATACTTCCGATATGTTTTTAGCGGTCGCGACTTTATAGTTGTCCTGTTGTTTTGGGTGGCACAAAGCTTTGATTTCGTCTGTTCCAGTATCGTCAAAAATATAGGTTACGGGATTGGTTACATAAATATCTTCCATACTGTGCGTCGCATCATTTTCGATTGTATTAAGAAATGAGATTAATCGCTTTGCCTCGGACACTGCCTTGTTGTGAATAAAAGAAAAAATATCCTCCTCAGGTCCTAGAGACCTAGAAATTCGTGACTCTCCATAGCTTGATCCATTGGTATAAATAGGACCTTGCTGCTCAATCAATAGTACTTTTTCTCCATATTGCGAGAGCTGCCAAGCTGCAGAACTCCCCATTAATCCTCCTCCGATTACAATAATTTTTCCCATAAGTTTTAAATGTCATTTTTTTTTTAAAATCAAGTCAGTTTTATTCATGCCTTTCAGTAATGGTATTAAAGCTTGGCTACTTTGCGATGTAACTAACTACGGAAGCCTTTATTTTTTATTAACGAGTAATTCTTTAACTATAAAATTATTTTAAAATTAAGCTTAATCCCGCCAGATTTACAAATCGATGTTAGCACAAGTATTATTTTGTTTGTGTTTGTACCCACTTCAAAATTTCTGTCAAAGCTGTTGGTGAAAATGTTTGTTCTATTGTTGCATATTCTTCAGGCGAACCTGTTTTGCATTCTTGAAATAAATGATTTAGGTCTGGCAATTCTTTTATTGTTACTTTTTTATTTCCAGCTTTTGCCAATGCTTCTTTTATTGCTTCCAAATTTTCTTTTGGTGGAACTTGTAAATCTTTCTCTCCATTAATTGCTAAAACAGGACATTTTACTTTCTCCAATGCTGGTCTAGGATTGTATTTAATAAAATATTGCATCCACGGATTTGCAATTTGTTTGACTTGTAATTTTACAAAATCGTCATCACTCATTCCTTGCGGTTTTCCAGCGTTTGGATTATCTACTAAACTTTGCTTTATAAAATTAGTTAAGTCAATATTAAGTTGCTCCATACTGTTCGACTTATTTACAATTTCAAATGCTTTTCTATTTGTTAATTCGGTTTTTTGTAAATCTTCTTCGCTGACTCCAGAAGCTTTTCCAATTAATTTCTGTTGCAGTAAAAGTATTTGGTCCCCTTGTATTCCTGTACCCGCTAATAAAACGATAAAAGCCACGTCTTTTGATTTGCTGGCGACCATTGGTGCAATTAATCCACCTTCACTGTGCCCAATTAAACCAATTTTATTTTTGTTTATTTCTTTTCTTGTTTTTAAATATTCTATTGCACTTTCTACATCTGTTGCAAAGTCGGCAGAAGTTGCAGTTTTAAAATCTCCTCCTGATAAAGCAGTTCCTCCGTCGTCATAACGTAAAATTGCAATTCCATTTTTCGTTAAATAATCTGATAAAACAAGAAATGGTTTGTGTCCCAGTAATTCCTCATCTCTGTTTTGTGGTCCACTTCCACTTATTAAAATTGCAACAGGAAAAACTCCGTCTTTTTTAGGCAATGTCAATGTTCCTGATAAATTTATCCTTGCCTTACTATTTTCAAAAGTTACGTCCTCTGAATAATAAGGGTATGGCTTTATTGGTTCTTGTGGTCTTACAAGTTTTTCTTTTTCAATTACTTCTTTTGATAAGTTCATTGCAAAGGATTGTCCAGCTTGTTTGAAAGTGCCAACTATAATGTTGTCTTTGCCCAATGCTCCTACATATTCAATTCTTGCATTTTCGATTGTGATTGTCAAAATTGAGTTTTCAAAACTTGTACTTGTAGTTGGAATTCCTTTTGCTCCTTGGTCTGGACTGTCCATTGTTGAGCTTACACCTTTATCCGTTTTAGTAACATTAAATACAAGCCTTAATTGTGTTCCTTGCACTTTTAATACTCCATTCCACTGTCCTGTAATTTCTTGTCCTATTAAAGTAATTGAAGATAATAGTGAAATCAGTAAAATCGAAAATGTTCTCATATTAATTTGTTGTTTTTTAATTCATTGTTATTTTATGTAATATCTCTGTAATTTTTCTCTAACGTTTCGCCACTTTGAGATGGCTGGAAGTTCGCAACTTTTAAATTTTCGGTTTAACGAAATCTTGATGCGAAACGGTAATTCCACTAAACTCCAGCTAGCTCAAAATAGCTGTTGAGCGTTCAGTTTTTTAATTTCGGTATTATTTCGTCCAATTCATTATTTGGTTTTTAAAACCTTCAAGTTTTATAAGGTAAAAACCCGAAAACAAAATAATCCAAGTGATAAATACTAAAAACAATACAATTAGATTTATTCCATTTTCTATTTGTTTTCTTCTCGATTATTTAAATCTCTAATATTTATAATCATTCCAATCATCAATAATAAGTTAGATACATTTCCCCAATAATTTCCGTTTTGCAAATTCTTAAAATCTAAATTATAAATGTTTATTGCCATTAGTATTATACTTACAATTAATAACAAGTATGCTAATTTCAGTTTGTTCATTTTAATTAATTTAAAAATTTTTCGTAATGCCTAAATGACGTACAGCACCGTTCAGCTATACTCGGTTTGGGGATTAAATCTTGAGTTTTATTTGGTTAATAATTTTTATTCCAAGTACAAAACAAACTTAAAATTAAGCCGAATACCCAAATCCAGGAAAACAGCTGGTTGTGCGTAGTTCTTGATTAAAAACTCATTGACATTCCTATTCCTAAATTTTTCCCATTATAGACTGGCATAATTATACCATTCGATTTTTTATTGCCACTGAATATATTTCGTTTCATCCATGGATGAATCCAATATGCAATTTTTGTACTTAGTATACCTATTCCAGCTCCAGCCATAACATCCGTTAACCAATGTCTGTCATTATACATCCTGAAAAAACCAGTTCCTGCTGCAACGGCATAGCCGGAAATACCATACCAAATTGATTCATCTTTGTATTCCTGAAATAAAAATTCTGCTCCCATAAAAGCAGTTGCTGTATGACCTGAAGGAAAAGAATTATTGGAAGTCCCATCTGGTCTTTCAACATTTCCGGTGTTTTTTATGACATTAACTGTCGCACCCATAATTATGTATGCAGTTCCCAATATAATTGTTCTGTCTTTAAAATTATTTTTTCCTTTTATTCCTGTTACATTCAATGCGTAAACTGAAAGAAAAGGAGCATATTGTGAAATATCGTCAATCGTAAATTTCTTATCAATATGCTCATTAAATTCGTTTTTTATTTCTGAATTTATACCTTTTAATGTTTGACTTTCCAGACCAATTATTCCGTATCCAATTAATACTGTTGGAATTATTAAACTCTTGTATTTAAATTTAGCATTATTATCAATTTGTAAACTGTCAACAGTTTTACTTTGACCACATAAATTTAAGGTCAAGATTAAAGCAATAAATAAGAAATTATTTTTTTTCATCAGTTTTCTACAGAATTACACACAACGTTCTCGTACTACAACGAGTTTGGGATTAAATTAAGCCCATGATTCGAATTTGCCAAATCATTTCCAAATACAAAACCAAATTGCTACTAAGCCAATTGCCTAAATCAGTTGTAGTAGCTGTTATAAAGCGTTTATCTTCTGCTGTTATTGTGGAAGGATAGTTGTCGATTTCGAAAAATCAAGCTTTTTAAACTTACTATTTACTAAGTTATCAAATTGCATTTTGTCATCAGTAAAAGAAACAAGTCCTTTGTCAAAATGCCAAGTTCCGAGATAGTTTAATGAATTTTTTGTTATTTCAAACGTGAACTGTTCTAATTCATTTTGATTTATTTGTCCTGATTTGATTTTTTGCTCAAAATTGTCGGTTACGTCAATATTTTTAAAAATTGGTTCGGTAAAAAATTTTCCACCGTACCATGTACTTTTTGTCCACCAATAATTAAGTATTGCATATTTACCAGGTTTAATAAAGTACATGAATGTATTTTCTTTTGCAGATTTATAGGTAGGTTTAACCCTATATGCCAAAACTTCCTTAGTATCTATATTTATTAGTCGAATATCTTGTGGAAATCCGCCACTACTAAATCCAAGTATCTGAATAAAATTTCCATAAATGATTCCTTCTTCAGAAGATATAGTGTCACCGCTATTTGTTTCTTTAAGCGTTTTGATTTCTTGTCCTTTTGAAAAGATTGTCAATAAAAGGAAAAATGCTGTTGCTAAGTGTTTCATTGTTTGTTTTCGTCTTTTAAATGCTCTATCACGTTATGCCACTTTGAGATGGCTGGAAAATCGTAACCTTTCAATTTTCGGCTTAAAGAAAACTTGATGCGAAACGGCAATTCGACTAAATTCCAGCTAGCTCAAAGCGGTTATATGCAGTTTTTATTGCGAAAACTTGTAATATTCACTATTCTCAAAGATTAAATTTGGTTCATTTATTTCTATCAATACTTTAATTGCATTTTCTTTGTCTTTTTGGTTTTCAAAAAAATTTTTACAAATCATATAACCCATATAATATCCCATAGAGTATGGATATTTTGTTTCGCTACTCCAGAACCATTTTGAAAAATTTTTAGGATTTTTTAAATCTGTCGCAAATTCTTTCCAAATTTCCGTTCTGTTTTTTTTGGCGTATTAGATCATATCTTGGTTAATTCCCGCAATTCCAACTAAACTTCCTTTGCCGCAAAAATATGCAGTTAAGAAAACAGCAGCCCCTTCAGTGATCGCTTGGTCTAAAATCGAATTTTCATTATGTTCGATTTTCTGAAAAGTATGTAGATTTTCGTGAACCACTAAATATCCTAAATCTTTAATGGTTGATGTTTCATCTACGAGCCACGAGTAATTTTCTGGAAACTCGCTGTAATCTGTTTTTTCGGTTCTTATAGAAGCCTCTAAACCCACAAAAATAGTTTTTGGGTACACCATTTGACCTTGTGTATTGAAAAATCCAATTGAAAAATATGTTGGTTGGAATTTAGCATCTGGGTAAACTTCTTTTATTTTCTGAAAATATTTATCATATTCATCAAGTTGATTTTCAATATCGGATAAGAGTGGTTTTTGGGATTGAAAGTATTTTGGGAAAGATCTGATTATCTTTAAGTATTCTTGTTTGATGTCTCGTTTGTTACTGCTATTTTCATTTTCGAGATAACCTTTCAAACCAATGCTCGCTTTTTGCAAATAGCTCTCGTTCAAAATTTTTAAAGTGTCATTTAATGAAGTTGCGTTCTCAATTTGAGAAAGCATATCATAAAAATTATGAATATCTTGTGTTACAAATTTATTTGATTGTTTCTTTTCTTTTTGGCAAGAAAAAGACAGCATCAATACTGAAGAGAGAATAAAGAATAGTTTGATTTTTTTAATCACGATGTTTTTTTTAAAATTGCATATACTCGCTAATTAATATCGGTTATACACCCAAAATTATAAGAATTGTCGCTATTCAATAGCGGATTTTCAGTTATTCAAATATATACTATTTTACCGAAAAATCTGATGAATTAATTTAACTTGAGCAATTTTTCAAAAACGACACTTTTTTAGGTAGTATTTTTACGACAAACGGTATTTATTACCGCAAAATATTTAGCCCCGGTTGTAGTGGAACCTCTTTACAGGCTAAAGACTGCTCTTTCTGTTATTGGCAGAGCGACCAATGAAAGCTCCTACCCTGAGCCTAAAAAAAGGTTGAAGCTGGAAAAATTATAATGGATGGCGGTAAAAGTTACTTAAATAATGAGCTTTAAAATCGTCTTATGGATTTTCAGGACACAAAAAAAACCGAAACAGACATCTGTGTCCATTTCGGTTTTATTATAGGATCGTTTCCTTTCAGTTATCATTTGTACTTATATCCTTCTTTCGTCTTAGATTTTTAATAATCTAATTCAGATTTATGTTTTTCGATAAAATCAGCCCATTTTGTTGGCTGTTTTCCTGTGATTTCATAAAAGGTGTCAAAGGTATCGTCAGCGCCGGGAATAGTTCCAGCGGCATAACGTTTCCAGTGGTCGTATACGCAACCCATATAAGCCATTTCGGCACCCGACTCAATCATAGATTGAAGAAATACCTCAGGAGAAAGTGCCTCATAACGGAAAGGCTTGCCAACAATGGAAGTCATTAGCGTGGCTATCTCGTTAAAATTCTTAGCATCATAGCCAAGCCTGTATGTTTTTCCTGCATGTATTTCTGGATGGGTCAATGTGATTGCAGCCGCTTCGGCCACATTATCAATATCTACCCAGCTCATTCTGGCATCAGCTACATAGTGATGCAATACGCCATTTTCTATTGCTCCTTTACCGCCATAGGCCAGTAGGTTTTGCATAAAATCCTGAGGTCGCAAATGTGTATAAGAAAATCCAGCCCATTCAATATAACGTTCTACGAACTGATGCCAAGCCCAATGCCCGATAGAAGTATCGTCTGGACCGCAAGCGCCAAGATGCACGATGTGTTTCACGCCTGCTTTTTTGGCGTTATCCAGTAGCGCTTTGCTTTGGCGCAGCATGTCCACTGTATAGGCAGTGACCATCAAAATACGATCAATGTTTTTGAAAGCAGCCATATGTGTACTTTCATCATCATAATCAAGAATAACTGTTGCTATTCCCTTTGCCTTAAATGGAGCCGCTTTCTCAGCTGTACGCACTGCAGCCACAATTTCTATATCTGTATTCGATAAAAGAAAATCAATTGTTTTGCCTCCCACCTGGCCGCTTGCGCCCGTTATAAGTATTCTTGGTTTTATTGTATTTGACATATATTTAAAATGTTATTTTTATTTTTAAACTGAAATTATATAAACTCAAAGATACAATTCATTAAATAGCTCAGTCTTGATTTAAGACAAGAAAACTTAAAAACAATAACCCCCGGACAAGTCCTGGGTCTATCTATAGATTATAATCTAATGTTGATCAAAAGAAACCAACTGGTTCTTTATCCAAGAAACCAACATGTTTTAACCTTACGATAATTGTCTAAAGCTAATTTATGATTATGACGACCAAATCCTGATTATTTAACTCCACCAAACGATGTTTGAGCAGGATACGTATTGTATTGGTTTACCCAAACTCTACCGGCATGTATCGCTTTTGGTACTTGGAATAATTCGTGAGCATCTCTACTCCAATCTCCTGCACGCAAACCAAAAATGGTGTTATTTGAAGTTTCAATCGCTTCTTCGGTAGAATTAAAAGTAGTTAATCCAACTACTGATCCGAAGATTTCTTTATAGTAAACAGGCTTTTTGCTGTTTCCTTTTAAGATTGTTTGTTAAATGTACTATCCGTTAGACATATCGCCTTAATAGTTCCCTGCTGAACCAACTGCAAGTACTTCTGCCAAGTCTTCTTTACAAATATTTATGTGTCTAGAGATTTTTTCCAATTGGCTTTGAGAAACTTGTGAACCAATCATCGTTTCAGCATTTAATGGATTTCCTACTTTTATTTTTTGATTCTTTCTGGCATTCGTTCGATGAATTTATCGCCGATGCTTTCAATAACTAAAATTAAGATTTTTATTCTCAACTTTTTATCCGGGTGAAATTAGCATGTACACATTATCGATTTATCTATAATCTTTATCAGTAGGACTTTCGATTACTCCTCTAAATTTTTACCTTCGCAGAAAACAGTAAAAACACACCACAACACCGATGACTAAAGCCCGTTATTTCAAATTAATCCTGATTTTAGGTTCGCTTACGGCACTTGGTCCCTTTTCCATCGATATGTATTTACCAGGTTTTGCAGGTATTGCAAAAGACTTAAATACGACTGTTGCTAATGTTGCCATGACTTTATCTAGTTACTTCATTGGGATTTCCGCGGGGCAATTACTATATGGTCCGTTGTTAGACCGATTTGGAAGAAGAAAACCCTTGTTCATTGGCTTGTTAGTTTATATACTGGCTTCTTTAGGTTGTTTTTTTGTACAAGATATCAATACTTTTATTGGATTACGTTTTATTCAAGCCGTCGGGAGTTGCGCCGCTACCGTGGCTTCGGTTTCTATGGTTCGCGATTTATTTCCAGTACGCGATATTCCTAAAGTATTTTCACTTTTGATGTTAGTCGTAGGGATTTCTCCAATGTTAGCACCTACAGTTGGTGGCTACGTAACAGTGGCCTTTGGTTGGCACATGGTATTTTTTATTTTGATGTGTATTGGGATCCTAATTCTTTTTGCTGCTAAATTTGGTTTGCCGGACACCTACAAACCGGATCCTAGTATTTCCTTAAAACCAAAACCGATTTTTAATAATTTTTTCAGTGTTCTAAAAGAACCTCAGTTTTATACCTATGCCTTTACTGGCGCTATTGCTTTCTCTGGTTTGTTTACCTATGTAGCTGCTTCTCCAATCTTATTCATGGATATTTTTAAAGTAGAACCTAAAATGTACGGGTGGATTTTTGCCTTTATGTCTTTAAGTTTCATCCTGTCCAGCCAGCTAAACACCCTGTTTTTAAGGAAGTTTAGCAGTGAACAGATGATTTACGGCGCCTTAATGACTCAATCGATTATTGTGATTACTTTTTTAATAGCTTCCATGAATAATCTTTTGGGGTTGTATCAAACTATTGCCATGTTATTCCTATTTCTATCTTGTTTGGGGATCTCAAATCCCAATACCGCAGGCTTGACACTTGCACCTTTTACAAGGAATGCAGGAAGCGCTTCTGCTTTGATGGGTGCAATCCAATTAGGTCTTGGCGCTTTAGCTTCTTTTGCTGTAGGCACTTTTGTGAAAGACTCTATGGTACCCATGGTGGTGATTATGACCGTTTCAACAATTACAGCTTTTGTCGTTTTAAGTATTGGAAAAAGAAAGATTAAAGTAAAATATTAATACAACTTCATAATCTAATTTCTGTATTTAAAAATTTGATTCATCGCTTACAGACGTTCTAGTTTTATTAGGTCTTATAATCATTCGGAACGATTGATCTTTTGAAAAATAAGCAATCATCCAATTAATAAATGTCGAGATTCTATTGCGGTAGGTGATCAAGGAAATTAGGTGTATAAATAACCAAACTAGCCATGCAAAAAAGCCTTTGAAATGCAATTTTGGTTTTGGCAAATCTACCACAGCCTTATTTTTACCAATAATTGCCATAGAACCCTTATCGTTGTATACAAAAGGGATCAATGGTTTATTTTGAATCATTGATTTGAAGTTTTTTGCTAGATTTAATCCTTGCTGAATAGCTGTCTGTGCCACTTGAGGATGTCCTTCAGGGAAATTTTTATCTGTTAATTGAATACAAGTATCCCCGATAGCATAAATGTTTTTTGTACCATTTACTTTATTGAAAGCATCTGTTGCCATTCGTTTCCCACGACCATAACTTTCTGTCGGTATACCTTCAAAAATTTTCGCGGAAACTCCTGCAGCCCAAATAAGGTTTTTGGTTTCCAATGATTTTCCATTGGAGAAATACACCGTATCGTCTTTATAATCTATAACTTGGGTGTTCAGCTTTATAACTACCCCGAGGTCTAACAATGCTTTATGAGTGTCTTCTTGTGAAGCTTTACTCATTGGCGCTAACAAAGTGTCTCCACCATCAATTAAATAGATATTGCTAGCTGATGTTGCTAACTCTGGATATTCTTTTAAAAAAATATTTTTTCTCATTTCGGCATACATGCCAGATACTTCAACGCCAGTGGGTCCGCCACCTACAACAACAATAGTTAGTAATTTCCTGCGTTTGCGGATATCTTTGCAAATCGCCGCTTTCTCTAGGTTTTTTAGTATTGTATTACGCATTACAATGGCATCATTGAGCGTCTTCATTGGGATCGCATTTTTCTTCACGTTCTCCATCCCAAAATAACTGGTTTCAGCACCTGTTGCAAAAACTAAGTGGTCGTAGTGCAATTCTCCGTTATGAAGAATAATTTTATTTTCTTCCGGAACGACCTTCTGCATTTCACCAAGACGAAATTTAAGATTTTTTTTGCCTGCAAAAAATTTTCTAAAAGGGTAACTGATGCTAGATGGCTCTAGAAATGCAGTGGCAACCTGATATATTAATGGCGAGAAAAAATTATAATTATTTCTATCGACAAGCGTTACGTTAATTTCCTTTTGGTCTAGTAATTCTTTGGCTAGATTTAGTCCAGCGAATCCTCCTCCTATTATTACAATTTCCATATATGAATTTCATTATTTATTTTAAAAAAAATAGCAACAATAAAGGTACGCTTTTTATAATTGCTAATAAACTAACAGTAGTCAAATCAGGAATATCTAGTTCCTTTTCAACTTTTTGACTGGTTTTTCGACAGGCTCATTTTTGTTTAGCAATAAATAGTTTGCCAATAATTTTTCGATCAATTCGTCTTTCGTCAAATGATGAAAAACCGTTTTTATTTTTGTTTTTAATTCCGCATCCACTTCGTGATTGGGTTTGGTTTTAAAAATTTGTTTTGCCCACAACAACGTATTATTTTCTTCGATACTAGCAACAGATGGCTTTTTAAATTTGGTAAATTTTATTCCAAGTTCTTTTTCGAAATCAACAATTTCTTTTTCTTCTTCGGGTTGTAGCACGGTTAATGAAAGTCCCTTAGCCCCTGCTCTGGCGGTTCTTCCGCTACGATGTACGTACGCTTCATAAACGTCAGGCAAATGGTAATTTACGACATAGGATATTTCTTTTACGTCAATTCCTCTTGCGGCTAAATCTGTAGCGACTAATATATTGATGTGTCCTTCACGAAATTGTTCCATGATGCGATCTCTGATTCCTTGCGACAAACTTCCGTGTAATGCTCCTGATGAAAAACGATTGATAGCCAAGTTTTTGGCTAGTTTATTGACCGCCGCTTTTGTTTTACAAAAGATAATTCCGCGTTCGCCTTCTTTTGAGTTCAAAAAATGCATCAGAACATCTAGTTTTTCAATCGGATCAACCACTATATATTCGTGATCGATTCCTTGATTTCCTATTGTTTCCATATTGGCGCTAACTTGCACCACATTTTTGTTTAAGTAATTCTGAATCAATTGTTTTATCGTTCCTGGCATGGTTGCCGAAAACAAAAACGTTCTATGTTCTTTTGGAAGTTCAGCAACGATTTCATCTAAACTTTCTTTAAGGATGCTTACCATTTCATCGGCTTCATCAAGGACCAGAAATTTAGTTTCTTTGAGGTTTATAGCTTTGCGTTGAATCAAATCTATCAAACGTCCGGGTGTAGCCACAACAATATGTGTTGGCGAAGCTAAGCGTTCCATTTGTGGTTTAATAGGTATTCCTCCGCAGGTTGCTGCTATAGAAACTTCGGGAAGATGTTTTGCGAAATCTTCTAAGTTTCTAAAAATTTGATGTCCTAATTCCCGCGTAGGAACTAATATTACAGCTTGTACTGTAGGTATTTGTGTGTCTATTAATTGTAAAAGTGGTAGACCAAAAGCAGCTGTTTTTCCAGTACCTGTTTTTGCAAGACCTACTAAATCAGTAGCGTTTGCTAAAAGTAACGGAATTGCTTTTTGTTGTATTTCTGTTGGCACAACAATTTTCAATTCGGTAATTGCTTTTAATATAGGTGCTGAAATCCCTAAATCAGAGAATTGTTTTGGCATTTTTTTGGATTTATAATTTTAAAAATAATAGTTGTTTTTGTGTATTTATCCCTAGCCCTGATGGAAACGATATCCTGTTGTGGTGGTTTTTACCACAACAGATTTAGTGTACAGCGGGATTAGCTCCTTGTTATATTACTTTTTATTCTTCATCAGGCTCGTTCATGATTTTCTCACGATACTTTTTCCCTATTAACAAAGTCATTTTTAGTTTATAATCATCAACTAGCCATTCGCGGTAGTTTTTACTGCATTGGCTCAGGCATTTAGAATAGCGCTTTATACGACACTCTATGTCCTCGTCTAACTCTCTTGACAATGATTTTGCTTCTTGTAAAGTTTCTGTATTGTCGACGCACATGGCAGCGTGCTGTTCCAATGATTTTTCCAAAACCACTTTTGAACGTAAGTTTTGGGCAATAACGAGTTTGTGTTCCTCATCGACATCAAAAGTTACTTCTTCTGTTTTGCTGAATTTTGCTCTCAATTCTGGAGACATTACAAATTTAAAATACAATTCTATCTCAGTATCGTCGCGCAAATTTTCCAGGTAAAACTCTGGAGATTTGAAAATATGTTGCCAGTTTACGGGTTCACTCCACAATCCGAATCGGGCTGCGTTATTCCCTAAATCAATCACGGTAAACATATCTTTATTTGGTAGTTTTCTTGAACCGCGACCAATCATTTGGTAATATAAAGTCAATGATTTTGTAGCTCTGTTAAGGATTATTGTGTCAACTGTAGGTTCATCAAAACCAGTTGTCAAGATACCAACTGATGTCAAAATAGCATCAGGGGTCTTCTTAAACCACTGTAAAATATCTTTTCGTTCCTCAGTACTGCTTGTATTGTCGAGATGACGAATTGGGTATCCTGCTTCTCTAAATGTTTCATAAACATATAAGGAGGTATTGATCCCGTTATTGAAAATTAAGGTCTTTTTCCCCAATGATTTCTCTGTATAGGCATGCAATAACTTCTCTTGCATGGCCATATTGGTGTATAAATCATCAGAGGACTTAACAGTATAATCACCATTAATTCCGACTTTCAAAGAAGTTAAACCTACGTCGTAACTGTAAGTAATCGCTTTTGCTAAAAATCCGTTTTCAATCAATGAATTAATGGTATCCCCAACGATTAATTCATCGTAGCTTTCGTGCATTGGCAGCTTAATGTTTGAGCTCAAAGGAGTTGCTGTAACCCCTAGAATAAAAGCATTTGTAAATGAGCTGAGTAGCTTTCTAAATGAATTGTAATGCGCTTCATCTATGATTACTAAACCTACATTGTCAAGATGTAGTTTCTCGTCATTAATACGGTTTTTCAAAGTTTCCACCATGGCAACAAAACAGGAGTATTCGTTCTGGTCTGG
Organism: Flavobacterium sp. W22_SRS_FP1; assembly: GCF_052113685.1. Lineage (NCBI taxonomy): Bacteria > Pseudomonadati > Bacteroidota > Flavobacteriia > Flavobacteriales > Flavobacteriaceae > Flavobacterium > Flavobacterium sp. W22_SRS_FP1. Next base: position 70,460 of record NZ_JBGQOE010000010.1, on the reverse strand, counting down.
GAGTTCTTTTACTTTACTGTTGATGATTTTATTTTTTACATCAAATCCCTTCAACATCTTAGAAGTTTGCTTACATAACTCAATTCTATGTGTTAAAACAACTACTTTTTTATCGTTTTTTGACAAATAGCGGCGCACAATTTCTGAGAACACTACTGTTTTTCCACCACCGGTAGGCAACTGGTAAAGTAAGTGATGCTGTTTTGGGGCATTGTCCATACGCTCAAATATGGCGTCGATATCGCCTTTTTGATAACCGTATAGTTCTTTTCTGTCTTCTTTTTCTGTTTCTATACTATTTTCAAACATTATTTTTTGTTGGGTTTTTGCAAAAATACACTTAAAAAACAGTTATTCTATTACATTTAAATTAAAATATAGGACATGATTTAATTAATTTGGGTTAAAGCGACTTGTTAATACTCAAATCGCTCTACTATCGCATTAAATTCATCTTCGTTTTTCCATTTTTGCAAAATTGTCTCATTATGAATGGAAGTAATTCTAGTTTTAAATTCACTTAACAGGCCATTTGCGATCATAAAAATCACAGCTTGTTCAAATGAATTAAACATACTTTTATAAAACAACTCTTGTTTTATAACTTGCCCAGAGCAGAATGTTTGTGCAATTTCTATATTATAAAGCATCACATCAGCGATAATAAAGGGATCTACACCTAATACGATAAAATGCTTAATGTATTTTTGAGCAACGGAACGTCTCATTTTAGGTTTTTTACCTCTTCCTGTAGTTTTTATCGGAAAATATTCATTCGAAATTTTTATTTTGCATTCCTGCAAAAGACTTTCTTCCTTTGGATTAAAAACAAAATTATAATAGACTTTAACGGGGCTGAACTTTTCATAAAGTTCGAGGACCTGTTCTTCGAGTTGCTCTTTATTCAGTTCGTTTAGGTATTTTTTTAAATCGCGTTTGCTCATTGTCACAGTTTAAGATTAACAAAAGTAAATTACTTAGGCATTGAATACTTCAATCATAATAGTTATTTTTGTAAATTATTACTTAAAAAAAAATTAAATGCTCAAGATTTTTAAGATTACAGCAATTCTAGAAGGAATTTCCTATTTGGCATTATTATCTAATATGCTTTTTATCAAGCCATCAAACATAGAATTATATCATAGTTTGCTTTACCCTATTGGCATGAGTCACGGCGTCTTATTTATTGGATATGTTTTATTGGCTTTTGTAGTCAAAAGCTCCCAAAAATGGTCTTTTAAAACATTATTTATTATTTTACTTGCTTCTTTAATTCCTTTTGGTGCTTTTTACGTAGAGAAGAAATACTTAAAAAATGTATAAGTTTATTGAACATGTATTTGGTTTCCTATACCCAATTTTTAGAAAATGGGGATTGGGGTACAACTTTGCTTCCTATTTAAGTTTGATATTTAATATAGCGCTGCTGTGCTTGTTAGCTTACTTTATTTATGTTGTATTTCGTCTTGTTTTGGTAACTGTTATGGTCTTTATAGCCAAAAAAACCAAAACTAAATTCGATGATTTATTGGTGACCAATAAGACCGCCAAGTACATAGCGCACCTGATTCCGTTATTATTCATCTACAAAGCGGTTCCCGTAATTTTGAATAAGTATGAATATTGGGAAGGCGTTTTCGGGAAACTCGTTGGCATTTATATCGTGTTTTTGCTTTTATGGATTGTAAGGACCATATTTAACGCGTTGAAGGATTATTTAAAACTGAAGCCCCGGTACAGTGACAAGCCCATCGACAGCTTCATTCAGGTTATCATGATAGTGCTGTGGTTGGTTGGGATCACCGTGATTATCTCCCGACTTTTTGAAATCAATCATACGGAAATCTTAACCACTTTCGGTGCCGTATCAGCTTTAATAATATTGATTTTCCGGGATATCATCATGGGTTTTGTGGCAAGTGTCCAGGTTGCGATAAATGATATGATTCGAATAGGTGATTGGGTAACTATGGACAAGTTTGGTGCTGACGGGGATGTGATTGAAATCAATCTGACCACCGTGAAGGTTCGGAATTTCGATAATACTACCACCACCATTCCTACCTATAGTTTGAGTTCTGATTCATTCCAAAACTGGCGCGGAATGCTTAACTCTGACGGGCGACGTATAAAAAGACACATTCTAATAAAAACAAGCAGTATCCGTTTTCTGGAAGATGCGGAACTATCCAAATTAAAAAGCATACACCTCATAAGTGATTATATCGATACCCGAAAAAAAGATATTGATGCTTACAACAGCAGTAATTCTATTGACAAATCAATCCTCATCAACGGCAGGAACCTCACTAATTTGGGCTTATTCAGAAAATACATCACATCATACCTTCGAAGTCATCCTGCATTGAACCAGGACATGATTTTGATGTGTCGCCAATTGCAGTCCACATCCCAAGGTGTTCCGATAGAGATTTACGCGTTTTCACGTGATAAAGTATGGGAAAATTATGAATATGTTATGTCGGACGTTTTTGACCATGTCTTTTCTTCGGTCAAATACTTTGATCTGGAGGTTTACGAACTGCCGTCTGAAAAAGAATATTTGAAATAATAATTTATTTATGATCAAGACTATAGAATTGTTTAATGAAAGATTGAAACTGAGATTGATTGAGTTTTCAGACTTGAATGCTATCCACAGCTTACAATCGCTTCCGGAAACGGATCAATATAATACCTTAGGTATTCCTGAAAAATTGAGGTCACAAAAGAAATTATTACTCCTCTAATTTCAGATAATCAACGGCAAAATATTCTAAATTATACTTTTGCTATAGAGGAATTAAGAACTGGAAAAATTATCGGAATACTGGGTTTCAAGTTAGGTTCGAAAAATTATAATAATGCCGAGGTTTATTACAAACTGAATGTAGATTATTGGGGAAAAGGGTTTGGAACCGAAGCATTAAACCTATTCTTGGATTTTGGTTTCAAGAATTTAAAGCTACACCGAATTACAGCAGGATGCGCAATAGATAATATTGGTTCCATCAAAGTACTCGAAAAAGTGGGTATGAAACGAGAAGGACATGCTCGGCAGTCACTTCCCTTAAAATCAGGTTGGTCTGATAATTTTGAATACGCCATATTAGAAACAGACGAAAGAAAAAGTAAACAACTAAAATCCTAGTTTATCCAGCTTAGAGGAATAAAAACAGAACTAAGTTTGCAGATATTACTTTAAGCTGATAACCCTCTACACAATATTTGGAATATGTATTTTGTGTTTTCAACGATGTAAAAAATATAAGCCTTGAAGTAGTTTTAGTTTTCAAGGAACAGGAAGGGACAGCTATTATTGGAGAATTGGCTGACCGCTTAAAAAGATCTTATTCATTTATCGCCTCTTGGATTACATTAACAGTTTATTCGTCTTTGGTAGCATTGGATTATCGGTAGCTTTTTCTAATGCACTAGCTCAAAATGGAAGAAGCTGTAATGTTGTTGCCGCATTGTACTATGACTATATCTTTGTTGCTTATACCGATATTACTAAAGTATTGGAAATATTAAAACAATTTTCTAATTAATAGGTAAATCTATTCGGTCTTTTACGAATTCAATCTGCGTTTTTCCATGAGCTTTTGGTTTTCCATCAGTCCCCAAGTTGACCATTGTGGTGCTATCTATAGTAAGAATTGTCTCTCTAGTCATCATGTTGCGAGCTTCACATTTAAGCGTTAATGATGTTTTTCCAAATTTAACGACAGCAATACCAATTTCGATGATATCGCCTTGTTTTGCTGAACTTGTAAAATTAATTTCAGACATGTATTTAGTCACCACTCTTGAATTTTCTAATTGGATAATGCTGTATAAAGCCAGTTCTTCATCAATCCAAGCTAATAATTGACCTCCAAATAAAGTTCCGTTTGGATTTAGGTCTTGGGGTTTTACCCATTTTCTGGTGTGGAATCGCATAATTTTTATTTTAATACTGCGAAAGTAGCACATCTCCCTTAATTTCTTTAATTTTAAAGAAAAAAAATGAATCAAAGAGATGTGTTTTTAAAAGAGTTTCGCGGCGGAGCAATAGGTTCTGTAAGTTCTCAATCCTCCTCTGATGAAACCTTCCAAAACGAAGTGCTTCGTCCTATACTCAAACTTCAGAATGACTTATTCATAGCATCATTTAAGAATTACATAACTAAGTATAAAAGTGATTTTTACTCTCAAACAGCAGAGCAAAAGTTAGTTGCAATCGAAAACTCAATTCAGAAAGACGTTAAATATCGAAATGCGTTAAAAGGAATGGTAATAGGATTGTTTACTGCTGATGAATATTCCATATACATCAAAAAATCTTCTAGCCTTAACAAAAGAATGATGACTATGCTTATCGAAAGATTAAAAAGTCAAGTACAATTATTTGAAAACAGCATTAGTAAATAGTCTATTCCCATTTTAAGCTTAAATTACTGACTATTCAACAATTTTCTTTTTTTTATGTTATAAAAATATAATATAACAGACAAAATCTTACTTTTAATACCTATTTTTCGCTATAATTGTTAAAACGTTTTATGAAAGAAGAGTATTTCAAATGGTATTCTCCAAACCTCAAGAGAGACATCGAAATGTTAGTGTTCGGGGATTCTGGATACCCCGTAATTCTGTTTCCCACCTCGATGGGAAGCTTTCATGAAAATAAAGATATGGGGCTGATAGAGTCTGCAAGATGGTACATTGAGCAAGGTTTAATACAAATCTATTGCCCCGATAGTACTGATAAAGAGAGTTTCTATAATAAAAACATTTACCCAATCCATCGGATAGAAAATCATGTGAGCTACGACAAGATGATTTGCCATGAAATTGTCGAAAAAATAAGAAACAATTCGCCATCAGGAAAAGTGGCTCTTGCCGGTTGCAGCTTTGGTGGCTATCATGCCGCAAATTTTTCTTTTCGACACCCAGGTTATGTTAGCCATATGTTTTCCATGAGTGGTGCCTTCAGTATAAAAAGTTTTATGGACGGTTTTCATAATAATGATGTGTTTTACAATAGTCCAGAGGACTATTTATATGGACTAAATGATCCAGAATTATGGAAAATGGATGTTGTTTTAGGAACTTCCAATTGGGATATCTGCTATGATGCCAACCTAAAACTAAGCAAAGTTTTGAACCAGAGAAATGTACCACACAGGCTTGATATTCGCCAAGATAAAAAGCACGATTGGCCAGTTTGGAAAGAAATGTTTCCACATTATCTGTCAAGAATCAAGTTTTTTTGAGGAAGTTAACCGATATCACGAATATAACGTAATCACACAATTAAGATAAAAATCAAAAAATGAAAAAAATTGGAATTTTATTTGGAATGGAAGACAGCTTCCCAAAGGCATTTATCGATCGCGTAAATTCAAAAAACACAAAAGGTATTATTGCAGAAGCAGTTACAATTGACAAAGTAGTTCAAAATAAGGATGGAGAATACGCTGTCATTATTGATCGTATTTCGCAAGATGTTCCCTTTTATCGTGCCTACCTTAAAAATGCAGCTTTAACAGGAACTAATGTCATTAATAACCCATTCTGGTGGAGCGCTGACGATAAATTTTTCAATAATGCTCTAGCTGATACTTTAGGTGTGCCTTTACCTAATACCGTATTGCTTCCTTCAGCTCAACACCCAACAGACACCTCTGAAAAATCATTTAGAAACCTAAAGTTCCCTATGGATTGGGAAGCGATATTTGATTATATCAAGTTTCCCGCTTATATGAAGCCGTACGCTGGTGGTGGTTGGAAAAACGTATACCGTCTTGAAAATAAAGAAGATTTTTGGGAAAAACACCAGGAAACCAATCAGTTGGTGATGATGCTTCAGGAAGAGATAGTTTTTACAGAATATTTCAGGGTTTACTGCTTAGGCCGCAAAGCAGTTAGAATCATGCAATACGAACCGCGAAACCAACCTCATTTACGCTATGTTATAGATGGCCCGCCTTCTGATAAGAAATTATTAGCTACGGTGAAAGAATACACATTGAAACTTTGTGAAGGTCTTGGTTACGATTTTAATACCGTCGAATTTGCCGTACGTGACGGCATTCCTTATGCTATCGATTTTGGAAACCCTGCTCCTGATGCAGAATTGACATCTGTAGGTGCTGAAAATTTTGAATGGGTAGTTGAAGAATCTGCAAAAATGGCGATTGCTGCGGCCAAAAAACAGAAACCAGGTAAAATAAATTTGACCTGGGGAACTTTTATGAAAAATGCAGTAATAGGCAAATAATATAATTTCGGGGAATGAATGAACCCCAAGCCTATATTGTAGTAGAAGTTCCGCTCTTTTGGTGAGGATTGAAACGAAATGCGGGTCGTAAGCGAAATGACTGAGTAAATAGCTCCTAAAAATATTTAAATGAAAAAATTACCTAATTTCACACTTGGTATTGAAGAGGAATATCAAATTATAGACCCCGAAACAAGAGACCTCCGCTCCCATTTATCAAAAATTGTTGACGGAGCAAAAATAATACTGAACGAGCAGGTAAAGGCAGAAATGCACCAATCTGTTGTTGAAGTAGGTACAAATATTTGTAAAAATGTTGATGAAGCCGAAAAGGAAATCAAATTTTTAAGGACAAAAATTGTCGAGCTAGCAGACAAGCAAAATTTAATAGTGGGCGGAGCAGGAACACACCCATTTTCGAAATGGCAAGACCAACCCATAACCGATGACCCGCGATATCATGATATAGTAAATGAATTACAAGATGCCGCTCGTTCCAATTTAATATTTGGAATGCATTGTCATGTAGGAATTGAAAATCGTGAAATTGGTTTACAGTTAATGAATCAGGCCTGTTATTTTTTACCGCATATTTTTGCACTATCAACCAATTCCCCTTTTTGGGAAGGAAGGCAAACTGGATATAAATCATTTAGGACAAAGGTTTTTGATAAATTCCCCAGAACTGGCCTGCCAGAATATTTCGATTCAGTAGCCTCTTACGATAATTTTCTAGACACTTTAGTGAAAACAAAGTGTATTGACAACCCCAAGAAAATATGGTGGGATTTACGCTTGCATCCATTTTATGATACGATCGAATTTCGTATATGTGATATGAGTCTAACAGTTGAGGAAACCATGTGTATAGTATCTGTTATACAAGCAGTTGTAGCTAAACTATATAGACTAAATCAAAATAATATGAGCTTCAACATCTATCGCCTAGCTCTGATAAAAGAAAATAAATTTAGGGCTGCACGTTATGGAATAGAAGGACATATGATTGATTTTGGCCTTCAAAAAGAAGTAGAAACCCGGGTTTTATTGTTGGAATTACTAGAATTCGTGGATGATGTGGTAGATGAATTGGGGAGCAGGGAGCATATCAATTATGTTCACCAAATTTTGAAAAACGGAACAGGAGCAGCTAAACAATTAGCCGTTTTCAAAAAAACAAACGACTTGACAAAAGTGGTCGATTTTATAACTAGCGAGTTTACCAAAGGATTATAATAGTTTAGATTATATTTGCAGTATATTTTTATTGAAGTTTACCCCATGAATAATAAGACCATAACAATTGCTATTTTAGACATGTACGACGGTTTACCAAACCAAGGTATGCGCTGTATTATTAATATTATTAAAAGATTTAATCCTTTTGTGAACTTGAAAATATTTGATGTTAGAGGCAAATGTGAGTTGCCTGAAATTGACAAATATGATATTTATATCTCCACCGGCGGCCCCGGGAATCCATTAATAGGTGATGGTGACTGGGATGTGAAATATTACCAATTTATCGATGCATTAACCAAATGGAACACCGAAAATATGGTAAAAAAACATGTTTTATTTATTTGCCATTCTTTTCAAATGGCTTGTAAACACTTTGGTTTAGCTGAAATTACTAAAAGGAATGATACCTCATTTGGTGTTATGACAATTCATAAAACTAAGGATGGACTTACAGACCCCCTTTTTACGGGATTAGAAGATCCTTTTTACGCCATAGATTCAAGAGACTATCAAGTCGTACAACCCAAATTGAGTGTTTTTAAAAAGAATGGAGCAAAAATAATTTCTTTAGAAAAAATAAGGGACCATGTTCAGTACGAAAGAGCAATAATGGCGGTACGTTTTACGGATTACTTTGTTGGAACTCAATTTCATCCTGAGGCAGATCCCGTTAGTTTTGTTTCACATTTAAGAAATAAAGAGATAAAAGAAAAAATCAGAGAAATGAAAGGAAAAAGGAAATTTAGGAATATGCTTGAAGATCTACTCGATGATGACAAAATATACAGAACTAACGAAACTTTGATTCCTAATTTTCTTCGTGCTGCCATAAATGACTTGATGCAGACTAAGAAAATGATGTCCAACTAACAATTCTTTGCTCTATGATTTCAAAATATCGAAAACTATTCAATGACCAATTTACGGGGAAGAAATATCAGGAACTTAAAGATGATATTTCCGGCGATTTTGGTTACGAACCTACTTTTCGATTGGGAGAGACGCCCTTTTTTATATCTAATGAGTTAAAATTACAACTGATTGAAGCCTGCAATGAAGTTATAAAATTGATTCAGACGGAAGGTTTTAAATCTCTTACTGACAAGTCATTAGAATTAAATCATAAAGTTCCAAATGAGGACAAGCATACTACTTTTCTGGCGATAGATTTTGGGGTTTGTGAAGAACAGGGTTTAATTGTTCCAAAGTTAATAGAGGTACAAGGTTTTCCTTCGCTATTTAACTATCAGATGAACTTGTTCGAAAAGTTCAAAAATCACTATCCTTTTTTAGAAGAATTAACACCATTTATTAATGGTATTAGCTCAAAAGAATACCTTCTGATACTTGAAGATGTAATATGCAACGGTCATCCCAAAGAAAATGTAATTCTGCTTGAGATTGAACCCGAAAAGCAAAATACCAAAATTGATTTCTATTACTGCAAAAGAGATATCGGGATACCTATAATATGCGTCACAGAACTAATCAAAAAAGACAAACAGCTTTTTTATAAGGATGAAAATGGGACTGAAATTCTTGTAAAACGGATATACAACAGGGTTATTTTTGATGAACTCGATTTGCGTACCGATCTAAAACTTAACTTCCATTTTTCAGATGAACTTGATGTGGAATGGGCAGGACATCCCAACTGGTTTTTTAGAATTAGTAAGTTTATATTACCTTTTTTAAAAGGTAAATATTTCATTGAAACCACTTTGTTAAGTGAATTGACCGTAATTCCAGAGGACTTGGAAAATTACGTCTTAAAACCCTTGTTTTCATTTTCGGGCACTGGTGTCATTTTCCATGTCAAAAAAGAAGATATTGAAGCGGTTGTAGATAAGGAGCTTTATATCCTTCAAAAAAAGGTAAATTACATCCCCATTGTACAGTCACCGGAAGGAAAAGTAAAGGCAGAAGTCCGCGTGCTTTGCGTATGGAAAAAAGAAGATGTAGCTCCTACTCTGCTGTGCAATCTTGTCCGACTGAGCAGAGGCGAAATGATAGGCGTGAAATTCAATAAAGACAAAGACTGGGTTGGTGGTACTATAGGACTTTTTGAGAATTAGATGGTAAATTTTTATTTAACAAAAGCTCATTTGTGTAATTGCTTTGGCATCCTTTAGTTTTATTACTAGAGTTAATATTAAAACGGCTCTTACAGTTTCAGTGATTTTACTATACTTCATTATTTGACTTATTCTAGGCTTTCTTTTTTATAAAAACCTTTTTCATTGTTTCTTTTTTAAGCAATGGAATTGTTATTTGCCGATTTCACAAACAATTTATCAATAAAAACAGCTCTTTTTTCTAATTTTAGCGTCTTTTTTTATCTAAATAAAATGGTTCGCTTTAATTTTTATTGAATAAAAACCAATTTAAAATTGTTTGAAGTGAAAAAACATAAAATTTTATGTTAAATCATCTAAAAAAATAATTATTTGACATTTTTTATACACTTAAGAATAAAAACATCCGATTACAGCACTAAATTTAGTAATATTGAAAGGATGTAATAATTACATATTTAGCTCAAAATTATATACCCACCTAACAATTTGATAATGGATAGAAGAAAAGCACTAAAAAATGTGGCGTTTTTATTAGGAACTGCCCTTTCCTCAACTACGGTAGGCGTTTTATTTGAAAGTTTCACACTCCCCGAAAATGAAAAAAACACAGTTTATTTTTCTTCATTCGAAGAAGATGTTTTAACTGAGTTTGCAGACATTATTATTCCAACAACTAAATCATCTCCAGGAGCAAAAGCTGCTGGGCTAGGCACATTTATTCCAATGATGATACAAGATTGTTATCCTGCAGAAATTCAACTTCATTTCGCATCGGGTTTGAAAGAAATGGAATCAAAATGTACAGAACAGCACAATAAAAATTTCGTTTCCCTCACGGTTGAAGAACGTCAAAAAATTGTAGGAGAATTAAGAGATGAAACTATTGCTTCTAAAGACAAGAAATCTTTTTTCACTATTGCCAGAGATCTAACACTTTTAGGCTATTTTTCTTCTGAAATTGGTTGCACTCAAGCACGTGAATATCTTCCTATTCCCGGACGTTATGACGGTAATGCTGATTATACACCAGGACAAAAAGCTTGGGCCACTTAAAATATTTCAAATCCTTTGATTTTCGAAAAAATTATTAAATAAAAAAACGTTATAAAAGTGAATATAAATTCCAAATTAAAAGAACAGAATACCTATGATGCAATTGTCGTAGGTTCGGGAATTAGCGGAGGTTGGGCTGCAAAAGAACTAACTGAAAAAGGATTGAATGTCTTGATGCTAGAACGCGGAATGAATATAGAACATATCAAGGATTATGAAACTGCGATGAAAGCACCATGGGAATTGCAACGTGCAGGAACCTTAACAGAAGAGCAAAAACGCACACATCCAGTTCAAACCAGAGATTATCCTTATTCAGAAGCGAATGAAAAATGGTGGGTCAACGATTTGGAATGTCCTTACACTGAAGACAAACGCTTTGATTGGTACAGAGGTTTTCATGTTGGAGGAAAATCCCTAACATGGGGACGACAAAGTTACCGTTTAAGTGATCACAATTTTGAAGACAATGCTCGTGATGGGCATGGAAATGACTGGCCTATTCGCTATAAAGATATTTCTCCTTGGTATGATTATGCCGAGAGATTTATTGGTGTTAGTGGTCAAAATGAAAATTGGCCATTACTACCTGATGGAGATTTCCTACCTCCTATGGATTTGAATTGTGTCGAAAAATCAGTTAAAGAAAGACTCGAAAAACATTATAATAAAAGCCGAATACTTACCATTGGTCGTACTGCTAATTTAACGGTACCTCATAATGGTCGTGGAAGTTGTCAATATAGAAATTTATGTAGTCGTGGCTGTCCTTTTGGTGCTTATTTTAGTACACAATCTTCAACTCTACCTGCAGCAATGGCTACTAATAGACTAACTGTTAGACCCTACTCTATCGTAAATCATATCATTTATGATAAAGACACTAAAAAGGCAAAAGGAGTTATGGTTATCGATGCCGAGACTAATGAAACCATGGAGTTTTATGCTAAAATTGTTTTTGTAAATGCTTCTACACTAGGCTCTACCTTCCTACTTTTGAATTCTACATCAGAAGCTCATCCGGAAGGAATGGGTAATGCCAGCGGACATTTAGGTCATAACTTAATGGATCATCATTTCCGTTGTGGAGCTGAAGGAAGTGCAGAAGGTTTTGAAGATAAATATACTTATGGCCGAAGAGCTAACGGTATATATATTCCAAGGTATCAGAACGTTGGTAATGATAAAAGAGATTATCTAAGGGGTTTTGGTTATCAAGGTGGCGCTTCAAGAGGTTTGTGGCATAAAGAAGTTGCCGAATTATCTTTTGGAGGTGATTTTAAAGACAGCATGTCTTTACCTGCTGACTCTTGGAGCATGGGATTGGGTGGTTTTGGAGAAATGTTGCCTTATTATGAAAATAAAGTTTACATCGATCATTCCAAAAAAGACAAATGGGGTCAACCTGTTTTAGCAATTGATTGCGAAACCAAAGAAAATGAAGCTAAAATGAGGGAAGATATGATGTGGGATGCCGCTGAAATGCTGGAAGCTTCAGGAATAAAAAACGTTAAAACCTATGATAATGATTATTATCCGGGAATGGCCATTCACGAAATGGGAACAGCTCGAATGGGTAATGATCCTAAAACATCAGTGCTTAATAAATGGAATCAAATGCATGAAGTAAGTAATGTTTTTGTTACTGATGGTTCTTGCATGCCTTCTATAGCTTGTCAAAATCCATCTCTAACTTTTATGGCTTTAACCGCACGTGCTTGTGATTATGCAGTTAAGGAATTGAAAAAAGGAAATATTTAGATTAGTAAATATGAATAGAAAATTAAGAATGGGAATGGTTGGAGGCGGTCAAGATGCTTTTATAGGTGCTATTCATCGATTGGCTGCCAACATGGATGGTCTTATAGAATTAAGTTGTGGAGCTTTAAGTATAAATCCTGAAATAGCTGTTGCCTCAGGAAAAGCATTATTTCTTCCTGATTCAAGAACTTATTTGACTTACGAAGAAATGATCGTGGCAGAATCTAAATTGCCTGCTGGCGAACGAATCGATTTTGTTACGATAGTTACTCCCAATTTTGCTCATTTTGCTCCGGCGATGATGGCATTAGATCACGGCTTCAACGTGGTAATCGAGAAACCAATTACCTTTTCATTAGAAGAAGCTAAATTATTAAAGCATAAGTTAGACGAAACTGGATTAATACTTTGCTTGACTCATACTTATTCAGGTTATCCAATGGTGAAACAAGCCAAAGCAATGGTTGCAGAGGGGAAATTTGGTAAAATCAGAAAAATTTGGGTGGAATACCCTCAAGGATGGTTAAGCACTTTGTCAGAGAGAGAAGGAAATACACAAGCAGCGTGGCGAACAGATCCAAAAAAAGCTGGAAAAAGTTCAGTTATGGGAGATATTGGAACTCACGCAGCTCAATTAGCAGAATATATTTCAGGAGGAAAAATCACAGATATATGTGCTGAATTAAACACCTTAGTTGAAGGCAGAGTTATGGATGATGATGGAGCCGTTTTACTAAAATTTGACAATGGTGCAAAAGGTGTTTTAATGGCTTCACAAGTAGCAGCCGGAGAAGAAAATGCTTTAAAAATTAGAGTTTACGGCGAAAAAGGAGGGCTAGAATGGTTACAACATGACCCAAATACTTTAATTGTAAAATGGTTAAATGAACCAACTCAAATACTAAGAGCTGGAAGTAATTATAATAATTTATCTTCATTTGCCACTCATAACTGTCGAACTCCAGGAGGACATCCTGAAGGTTATTTAGAAGCTTTTGCAAATATCTATCGGAATTTTGCTTTAACATTATCTTCTAAATTAGAAGGAAAGTTGCCTAGTCCGGAAATGTTAGACTTTCCATCGATTGAGGATGGTTTGCGTGGTATGGCATTTATAGATAGTGTTGTTGCATCGGCACAATCCGAAAAAAAATGGACTCCTTATGTTTTATAGATTAATAATTATTTAAGTTTAGACAATAAATATGACTACAATAAAAGGACCCGCAGTTTTTTTGGCCCAATTTATAAGTGATGAAGCTCCTTTTAATTCCTTAGACGGAATTTGTAAATGGGCTGCAAATTTAGGTTTTAAAGGAATTCAAATGCCTACACATGATCCCAGATTCATCGATTTGCAAAAAGCAGCAGAAAGTAAAACCTACGCTGAGGAATTAAAAGGAAAAATCGCTTCTTATGGATTAGTAATAACCGAATTATCCACTCATTTACAAGGACAATTAGTGGCAGTTCATCCTGCTTATGATGATCTTTTTGATGCTTTTGCACCAAAAAATGTTCGCGGAAACCCAAAAGCAAGACAAGAATGGGCTGTGCAACAATTAAAATTTGCTGCGAAAGCTTCACAAAATCTAGGTTTAAATGCTCATGCCACTTTTAGTGGTTCTTTGCTTTGGCAATATTTTCACCCTTGGCCACAGCGACCTGAAGGCTTAGTGGAAGACGGATTTGCAGAATTAGCTAAACGCTGGCTTCCTATTTTAAATGAATTTGATACTAACGGTGTTGATCTTTGTTATGAAATTCACCCTGGCGAAGACTTATTCGATGGAGAAACCTATGAGATGTTTTTAAAGGCAGTAAATAATCATTCGAGAGCTTGCATTTTATATGATCCCTCTCATTTTGTTTTACAGCAATTAGATTATATAAAATATATCGATTTTTATCACGAGCGAATAAAAGCATTTCATGTAAAGGATGCCGAGTTTAATCCTACTGGAAAACAAGGAACTTTTGGAGGATATCAGAGTTGGGTAAACCGAGCTGGTCGTTATCGTTCACCAGGAGACGGACAAATAGATTTTAAAACTATTTTTAGCAAATTATCACAATACGATTTCAAAGGATGGGCCGTAATGGAATGGGAATGCTGTATAAAAAACCAAGAAGATGGAGCCAAAGAAGGCGCTGAATTTATTCGAAACCACATTATAAAAGTGACTGATAAAGCTTTCGACGATTTTGCTGCTGTTGATGCTAATCCAGCTTTTAACAGAAAAATTTTAGGATTATAAAACTTAAATTAAATTAAAATGAAAATATTATTGCCAATAGGCCTTCTAGCTATGATTTTTTTAACCTCTTTTAAAACAGAAAATGTAAAAGATGATTATATTCAGCCTACAACAATTATTCAAAACACAGCTGCAGAGAAATTAATGGCGAAATCAGACTGTATGGTGTGTCATAACAAAGAAAAAAAAATCATAGGACCGTCCTTTGTCGATATTGCTAATAAATATCCAGCAAATACAAAAAATATTAATTATTTAGTTGATAAAATTATAAAAGGTGGATCTGGAGTTTGGGGATCAATTCCTATGGGTGCTCATGTTGGCTATAATAAAGAAGATGCAAAAACCATTGTTAAATATATTCTCTCTTTGAAAAAATAAGGTTTCTACAGTTTTATTCATAATTAACTCCAATTAACTAATAACTGAAATATCTGCTTTATGAAAGACAAAAATAACGCTATAAAACCGGAAGATAAAATTACTCAAAACCGACGTGACTTTATAAAAACAAGTGCCATCGCAGCGGCATCATTTATGATTGTTCCTCGTCATGTGTTAGGAAGAGGATTTGTAGCGCCAAGCGATCGTTTGGTAATTGCTAGTATTGGTGTCGGTGGCAAAGGACAATCGGATATTGCTATGTTTAGTAAAAGCGGTAAAGCGGATATTGGTTTTCTATGCGATGTAGATACCCGCAGAGCTGCTAAAACTGTAAATGCTTTTCCTAAGGCTAAATTTTATAAAGACTGGCGCGAAATGTTAGATAAAGAGCACAAAAACTTTGATGCAGTCTCTGTATCGACGCCAGATCATAATCACGCCATTCAAACTTTAGCAGCAATGCAATTAGGCAAGCACGTTTATGTTCAAAAACCGATAGCGCATGATTTGTATGAAGCTCGAATTTTGACACAAGCAGCTAAAAAATACAAAGTGGTAACTCAAATGGGGAATCAAGGTTCCTCTAATGACGGTACTAGAATCTTGAAAGAATGGTATGAAGCCGGATTAATTGGTGACGTGCATACGGTTCATGCTTGGACAGATCGTCCGGTTTGGCCTCAAGGAATTCCTTGGTCTACTTTAAAATCAGAAGTTCCAAATGAATTGGATTGGGATTTATGGTTGGGAACTGCTCCATATAAACAATATGTAAACAAATTAGTCCCGTTTAACTGGCGTGGCTGGTGGGATTATGGAACAGGTGCCATTGGTGACATGGGCTGTCATTTAGTAGAGGCTCCATTTAGTGTTTTAAATTTACAGTATGCCAAAGACGTACAATGCAGTGTGGGGTCAGTTTATGTAGATGAATTCAAAAGAGGTTATTTTCCAGAAAGTTGTCCGCCTTCAAGTCACGTAACTTTGACTTTTCCAAAAACAGAAAAAACTAATGGTGACGTTACTTTGCACTGGATGGATGGTGGAATTCAGCCAGAACGTCCTTCTGAGTTAGAACCCAATGAGATTTTTGGAGATGGTGGAAACGGAACTTTATTTATTGGAACTGAAGGAAAAATGATGTGTGACACTTATGGTGAAAATCCACGCTTACTACCTTTAAGTAGAAATGAAAACATCAATGTTACAAAAAAATATCCCCGTGTAATAGACGGTGCTAATGGTCATTATAAACAATGGATTGAAGCATGCATCGCAGGACACGGCAAAAATGAATTAAGCTCTCCATTTGAAATTGCTGGCCCATTAACTGAGACATTATTAATGGCTAATCTCGCAATTAGAGGATATGACGTTCATAAAGAAATTTTAGGTGAAGACGTTTATCCCGGTCGTTCGGCAAAACTATTGTGGGATAATAGCAATATGAAAATTACAAATTTTGATGAAATCAATCAGTTTGTAAAAAGAGATTATCGGGAAGGTTGGAAAAACCTAGTATTATAAATTATCTGAATTTTTTAAATTAATAAATAGTAATATGATCAAGAATACATTTTTAGTCCTAATAACATTTGCAATGATTCAAACTACACACGCTCAAAGAGGTTTTAAGCCAATTTTTGATGGAGAAACTACTGCAGGATGGCACACTTATGGCAAAACTACCGCTGGAAGCGCTTGGAAAGTAGAAGACGGCATTTTACATTTTGATCCAGCTGCTGCCAAAGATGGTGAAGGTGGTGATCTTGTTACTGATAAAGAATACACTAACTTTCATTTAAAATTGGAATGGAAAGTTGCACCAGAATCGAATAGTGGTATTATTTTTTATGTAAATGAAGACTTAGAAAAATATAAAAACACCTACAACACAGGCCTAGAAATGCAAATTTTAGACAATGAAGGACATCCTGACGGGAAAATTGAGAAACACCGAGCAGGAGATTTATATGATTTAATAAAAAGCACTTCTGAACCAGTAAAAGCTGTAGGGGAATGGAATACGGCGCAGATCGTATGCAAGTTCGGAAAGTTAACTTTTGTATTAAATGATGTTTTTATAGTAGAAACCACTCTTTGGGACGATGCATTTAAAGAACTGGTGGCGAACAGTAAATTCGCTGGTTGGGAAGGTTTTGGAATCTTTAAAACAGGGAAGATTGCCTTACAAGATCACGGTGATAATGTCTGGTACCGAAATATCCAGATTAAAGAATGGAATACCATGAACATTACAACCGGATGTGAAAATGGAATGTAATTTATAAAAAAATCGTTTTCCTTACAATAAACCATCAATCAAATCAAAAAATAATTAGCCAAAACCAAATGAATACAACGATCCGATTAAAATTATCTATAATGATGTTCCTGGAATTTTTTATCTGGGGAGCTTGGTTTGTCACCCTTGGAACTTATTTAGGAAGTAATCTAAGTGCTAGTGGCTCAGAAACTGCAGCCATTTTTTCTACCCAATCATGGGGCGCCATAATCGCTCCTTTTATTATTGGTTTAATTGCCGATCGTTACTTTAATGCGGAGAAAATATTAGGAATCCTTCATCTTGCAGGTGCTTTCTTAATGTACCAAATGTATCAATCAGAAGAAGTTGGTATTTTTTATACTTATGTCTTGAGCTACATGATTTTATATATGCCTACTTTGGCTCTAGTCAATTCAGTCTCTTTTAACCAAATGAAAGATCCGGAGAAAGAATTTGCTAATATCAGAGTTTGGGGAACTATTGGTTGGATCATTGCCGGCTTATCAATCAGTTATTTCTTTCATTGGGATTCTACCGAAGGAATAAGTTCAGGTTTACTTAAAAACACCTTTTTACTAGCTGGTATTGCTGCCTTTATTTTAGGTCTGTTTAGTTTTTCGTTACCAAAAACTCCACCTAAAGTGAGTGATGAAAAAATAAAAATTGGAGATATTATAGGCCTTGATGCTTTAAATTTATTGAAAGACAGGAACTTCTCCATCTTTTTTGTTTCGTCTATTCTAATTTGTATTCCGCTAGCTTTTTATTATCAAAATGCAAATCTCTTTTTAACCCAAGCCGGAGTTGAAAATCCAACTGGAAAAATGGCTATCGGTCAAATATCAGAAGCCTTATTCCTTTTATTAATTCCTGTGTTTTTTGTACGATTTGGTTTTAAGAAAACAATTTTAATCGGTATGGTAGCCTGGGCGGTGCGTTATGTTTTATTTGCCTACGGCAATGGTGGAGATTTAAGCTTTATGCTCATTATTGGAATTGCTTTACATGGCATTTGCTATGATTTCTTTTTTGTTTCAGGACAAATTTATACTAATTCAAAAGCAGGAGAAAAATATAAAAGTGCCGCTCAGGGCTTAATTACTTTAGCAACTTATGGTGTGGGAATGCTTATTGGTTTTGCAGTAGCGGGATGGATAACAGATAATTATAAAACTTTAGAAGGAGGTATTAATTGGCAAATGGTTTGGATTATTCCAGCAGGAATAGCCTTTGTTGTCTTTTTACTTTTTGCTATATTTTTTAATGATAAAAAAGAAACTAGATCTGTTTAAGTTTTTACAAACAATTAATAAATAAATCATGAATTCAAACTTAAGTAGAAGATCCATAATAAAAGGAGTTTTAGCTGGCACTGCAGCTTTAGGAATTCCAGGAAGTTTTTCAGCTTATGCTTCGGAAAATGACTTTTTAAAGAAGGAATCAGGTATGCTAAAAGGCAATATAAATCATTCAGTGGCGCGCTGGTGTTTTAGTGATTTTGATATCGAAACTCTCTGCATTGAAGCTCAAAAAATAGGGATAAAAGGAATCGATTTAGTAGGACCAAAAGATTGGCCAATGCTTAAAAAATATGGACTTGAATCTGCCATGTGCAATGGAGCAGAAATTAATTTAGTAGATGGGTTTAATAATCCAAAATTTCATGAAACACTCATCCAAAATTATTCAGAAATGATTCCACTGGTAGCCGAAGCCGGTTATACGAATCTAATTTGTTTTAGCGGAAACCGTAGAAATATAACCGACGAAGATGGTTGGAATAATTGTGTTCTTGGTTTACAAAAATTAATTCCTTTGGCTGAAAAGCACAATGTTATTTTGGTAATGGAATTGCTAAACAGTAAAATTGACCATCCAGATTATCAATGTGATCGAACTTCATGGGGGGTAGAATTAGCGAAGCGTTTGAAATCAGAAAACTTTAAATTGCTTTACGATATATATCACATGCAAATTGATGAAGGCGATATCATTCGAACCATCAAATATAACCATCAGTATATTGCTCATTATCATACTGCGGGAGTTCCTGGTAGGAATGAAATTGACGAAACCCAAGAATTAAATTATAATGCAATAATGAAAGCTATCCATGAAACAGGTTTTAAAGGATTTGTAGCACAAGAATTTATGCCTAAGAACACAGATAAATTGACCTCCTTAAAAAAGGCTATATCAATTTGTGATATATAAAAAAAAACTAATATTTAGAACTCATGATAAAAAGAAGAACTTTTTTAATAAACACCGGATTGGCATTAGGAGCTATAGCTATTGCGCCTACATTTGCTTTTAATTCAACAAAGAGAGCAATTGGAATTCAATTATGGACCTTACGAGATACTTTACCAAAAGACGTTAAAGGAGTATTAGCACAAGTTGGAAAGGCTGGCTTTACAGAAGTAGAAACTTTTGGCTATGCAGCAGACAAAGGCTTTTTTGGTACTTCTGTTAAAGATTTTAAATTGATACTTGATGATAATGGTTTGAAAGCTACTAGTAATCATTTCGATTTTAATTCGATGATTAAAGATGGTTCTACTGATCTTGTGCAAAACTATATAGAAACTGCAAATCAGCTAGGAAGTGAATATGTTACTATTCCTTACATAGTTTCCGAATTACGAGGAACTACTGGAGATGATTACAAAAAACTAGCCTTGCAAATAAATAAAGTGGGAGAACTTTGTAAAGCTGGAGGGTTAAAATTAGCTTATCACAATCATGATTTTGAATTTACAAAATTTGGATCAACCAATGGATATGAGATTTTATTGAATGAAACGGACAAAAACCTGGTTGATTTTGAAATAGATCTGTACTGGGCAGTTCGTGCCGGTCATAATCCTTTACAATTATTCAAAGAGCATCCGGGGCGTTTTAAAATGTGGCATGTAAAAGATATGGATAAAGTTAATCCGGAATGGAATGCAGAAATTGGAACTGGATCAATCGATTTTAAAGCAATTTTCGCTCAAGCGGAATTGGCAGGAATGAAACGCTTCTATTTAGAACACGAATCAAACTACAAACCAAATCCAATAGAATCTGCAGTAACAAGTTTTAATTACATATCTAAATCGTTAATATAAGAATTAAACGATTTATACAAATGGAAAAGCGGTATTCATAAAGGAATTTTTGAATACCGCTTTTTTTTAGATATCAAAAAGAAAATCAACTATTGCTTCCAAAGACTCTTAAACAAAACGGGACATATATTTTTCATAGTTTGCGGCTCTTCAACATTCCAATTAAATTCTAGTAGCGGATAATTTTCATCATTCGTTACAAATTGGTCATAATCAATAAAAGAATATAAATCTTCTCCCGTACTATTTTTGAATGCATTCATTGCCACGTACCAAAACCCCTCAAATTCATACGATTCTTTATCTTCAACAACTTGTTTAATCAAACTGTCCGGATTTGCTTTTACACTATAAAACACCTCTTTGCCTCTAGAGATTAACCAGCATCTAAAGTATTCAAAACCACCATCTGAAATACCAGCACTAACAATATAAGCAGCACACCATAGCTCTGAATTATAAGAATCAAAAAGAAGCTGATCTGTTCTAAGACGAAAACCAACCATTTCAATTGGGGTGAGTTTTTGAATTTCGCTAATCAAAAAAAGCTCTTGGTCTTCTTGATTATCAGTTTCTTTTAATGAATTTTCTATTATCGCCCAATAAATATCTTCATCAAGCATTTTACTTGATTTAGTAAACGGTACTGTATCAAAAGCAACTGTCAAGCTGCCTTCCTGCATTTCGTTGCTATAAATAGACTTCTCTGTAGTTGAATTATTATTTTGTCCAAAAGTAACACAGCTTAACAATAAAAAAGAAAGCAGTAAAGTATATAAATTTCTCATAAAATTGATGGAATATAATTAGGAAAATATTCTATATTCCATTGTAAAATTAGGAAATTTTATTCTGTTATATTGAATCCTGCCACATAAAAATTGTTGTCAATTTCTAATTTTGGGTTTTCCAATGCAATCGTTTCCTGCTTCCAAGTTGTTAGGGGTTTTAACCATTTTTCTTCTCCGTTGATTGTGATTTTTACTGGTATGTCAAAGCCACTAACGCAATTAGTCCAACGAAATCCTAAAGTTTTATCCTTAAAATAATATTCTAATGTAGGTATTCTTGTATCTCTTAAGTACTGATTAAAGAATGGATTTAAATCTAAACCTACTTCAGAACTCAGGTAATCTTCTATTTGTTTAGTAGTGACCGTTTGATGATAAAAAGTACTGTTTAGGCCTATAAGAATAGTTCTCCATTTTTCATCGTCATTTACTATTTGGCGTAAAGTATGTAGCATATTAGCTCCTTTGTAATACATATCGCTGGAGCCTTCGTTGTTAACATTATAGTTTCCAATGATGGGTTTGTCATTCTGGATATTTTTTCTAATTCCTCTAAAATAACTATAACCTGCTTCTTTTCCATAGTAATATTCAACAAAAAGACTTTCAGAATAGTTTGTAAAACTCTCATGAATCCACATGTCAGCGATGTCTTTATAAGTGATGTTGTTAGCAAACCATTCATGTCCCGATTCATGAATGATGATAAAGTCAAATTTTAATCCCCAACCTGTTCCACTTAAGTCTCGTCCACGGTATCCGTTCTTGAAACCATTCCCATAAGTCACAGAACTTTGGTGTTCCATGCCTAAATAAGGAGCTTCAACTAGTTTGTAACTATCTTCATAAAAAGGATAAGGACCAAACCAGTGTTCAAACGCTTTCAACATTCGGGGAACGTCTTTAAATTGTTCTTTGGCTTTCGCTAAATTGTCCCTTAAAACATAATAAGTGCAATCTAAATTCCCTTTTTCGCCCTGATATACTTCTGAGAAGGAAACATAATCACCAATATTTATATTTACTCCGTAATTGTTAATCGGATTAGATACATACCAATTATAGGTTTTTGTTCCATCCTTTAATTTATTGACGCTCAGCAAGCGACCATTGGACACATCCATCAAATCTCCCGGTACATTTACGCTAATAAGCATGTTTTCTACCTCGTCATACATATGGTCTTTGTTCGGCCACCAAACACTAGCTCCTAATCCCTGACAAGAGGAAGCTATAAATAATTTGCCCTTATTATCTTTTTTCCAAGTGATTCCTCCGTCCCAAGGTGGATTAACAGCTACTTTAGGTTTCCCTCCATAAAAAATAGTTAGCTCCCTTATTTTCCCGATTATTTGAGTTGCTTCTAATTCGATAAAAAAAGCATTGCCTTCTCTAGTATATTTTAAATCTTTTCCATCCTGAATTACTTTATAAATATTCATCGGTGACTGCAGATCAATTTGCATACGATTGTACTCTTGCAACACTTGATATTTAATAGTGTTAGACCCTGTAATCGTGCTGTCTGAAGGGTTAACTTTAATATCTAAATGATAGGATTTTACATCCCACCAAGCTCTTTCTTTTGTTATACTGCCCCTCAAGCTATCTTGTCTTGTAAAAGAAACAGTTTCCTTATCTAAAAGGCCTTGTGCTTTTGTACTATTTGAAATAAAAACTGAAATAAAAATAAAAATAAAAAAATTTCTCATGAATTTGGAACCTTTAATACTATTGCTAATTTAGAAACTAAATCATATGATTAATGGAGTTTTGTCACTTTAACTTGTTCTACCACTACGGCATAATCAGCTACCAATCGATCGACATAATCATTCAGCAATTCTAAAACTCTTTCGTTTTTGTCTGACTTTACAACTAAACCTGCATGATATTCCAATGGGACTTTAAAACAAACTTCTGGATCCGAGAAAGAAGATAAATCAGGATCTTGATATTTAGATAAAGTTAATACTATTCCGGCGTAGCCTTTTTTAACTTTTGGCAGGCTGTATTTTTTTTCTTTGACTAAAGCGTCTTCGATTGCAGCCCATTCCTTCCATAGGTTGATGTTTGATGCAGCTTCTACCATTTCGGCCAAATGAGCTCCTCCAACTCGAGATGATGTTTCCAAAAAATAAATTTCACCGTCTTCACTGTTTTTGATAAATTCCGTATGTGCAGCACCGTATTTCAATCCAAAACCTTTCAAGACTTGTTCATTTACCTTTTTTATTGCCTTGTCATCTTCTGAATTATAAGAAATATTGGAACTGCGAAACACACCACCCGCTTGTGATATTTCCATGGGGGTAGCAGAATATTTTGAAGTCAAACTAAAAATAATTTTGCGGTCTAAAATCAAACTATCACAATGATAAACATCTCCAGCTTTGAATTGTTCCAATAAATACTTGAAACGGTTATTTCCCATTTCGTTTATGTGCATCCACAAGCTTTCTTTATCAAATACTTTTATAATTCCAGTTGCAGAAGCTTCAGAGCGAGGCTTTAATACCCATGGAGCCGCAACAGTATCAGCAAAAGTATTAATGTCATGGTCATTAAATAAGGAGCAAAAAGAGGGACTGCTAATTCCACAACTTTTCGCTCTCATTCGCATCGCCAGTTTATCTCTAAAATACCTTCCTGTCGTTTGGCCCATTCCGTCAATTCTCAGGTTTTCCCTAAGATAAGTTGCTTTTTCAACATCATAGTCATCTAATGCTACAATGGCATCTACTTTATTTGATTTCATCAAATTACCGACTCCCAGTAATAAATGCTCAAGGTTCCATTCGATATCATGACCTTCCATGTAGAATATTTCGTCTATAGAGTCATGTGGCCATGGCTTATCTCGCAATTTTTCGCTTGTTACAAGATATACTTTGTTGCCCAAATTTTTTAAGTGAATCAAAAAATCAGCACCCTTAAAATAATTTGAAATACAGATGAAGGTTTTAGCATTTTTCATAAGCTTATAAATTTTCGATGAATTTAGTTAATAAATGAACTCCATACGCAGTGGCATGTTTGCTTTTGGCAAATTCGTCGTCTCCAAAAGCAACGCCAGCAACATCAAGATGTGCCCAAGCTGGATGTTCCTCAGTGAAATATTCTAAAAATTTTGCAGCACTTATGGCGCCGGCGACTGGTTTTCCGCTATAATTCTTTACATCGGCGATATCACTTTCGATATCTTGTTTATAAATATCCCAAAGTGGCAATTGCCAGAGACGCTCCCCAATAGAATCTCCCGCTTCTTGCAGTTTCTTCGACATGGATTCGTTATTGGTAAACAATGCACCGGCTTCATAACCTAAAGTTCCCACACTACTTCCTGTTAATGTGGCAATATCGACAATATATTCCGGCTTGTAATTTTTAATTAAATAAGATAATCCATCAGCCAAAACGAGTCGGCCTTCTGCGTCAGTATCAATAATTTCAATCGAATTTCCACTGTAACTTGTGATCACATCACTAGGTAAAAATGATTTACTATCCACCGAATTTTCTGCACAGGGAACAATTGCAGTTACTTTTATGGGCAATTGTAAATCAGCAATGAGTTGCATAGCACCAAATACTGCACCTCCTCCGGCCATATCACATTTCATATGGACCATTCCTGCAGTTTTTATATTTAGGCCACCAGTATCAAAGCTAATTCCCTTACCCACCAGCCCAACATGTTTTAAACCGTCCGTTTCCACTTTCGGGCTATACTTCATGATGACGAATTGCGGTTCATTTTCACTGCCTTTTCCAACGGCCAGAAATGCTCCTAGCCCTTCTATTTTGCATGCGTCAAAACCCAGAACTTCGACATCGAACCCATATTTAGCGCCCTTATCCAATGCCCATTTCGCCATATATTTTGGAGTAACCTTGTTAGGCGGTAAATCAACCAGAGATAAGGTCTCCAGTTGTGCACGTGCAATTTTTATAGCTTTATTAACCGAATCGGTATGGTCTATTCCAGACAAAATATCTAATTCAAAATCAGTATCTAAAAATGGATGATCATCTTGTTTTTTGAAATGGCCTAAACTGTACGTTCCCAGAAGTAATCCAGAAATAGCGGCTTCAACTTGGTCACTACTGAATTCTGAAGGAAGGAACAAAGCAACATTTTTAGTAAAAGCTTCCTTTTCCTGTGAAGCAATCCTGCGGAATGTCGTTTTTAACGATTTATAATCAATTGATTTTCCTAAACCTATAAATATAAAGGTGTTGTTGTTTTTTTCAGCTAAATAATGGCTGTCTTTTTTTCCGTAAAATACTTTGGAAGAAACCTCTACATCATCAAATTTAATGGGAATCAAGTTTTTGTTGCTGGTTTCAAAAACCGGAACTAAAACTGTTCCAGAGAATTTTTCTAAGTTTTGAATTTTTTTTGTTTTCATTTAATTGTCTTTATCAGTAAAAAAAAGCCATTCAATTGCTTTTGGGAATTCATCACTCCAATAAATTTCGTTGTGTTTCCCCAGTTTATTGATGCTTAAATTAATTTTCATTTTATCTTTTACAACTTCGCTTGAAAGCATGTGGTTTTTAAAGCTTTTGACATGCTCAATCATTGTTTCGCTTTCATCGCCTCCAGCATATAAATAAATTTTAGTGTCTTCGATACTTTCATCCGCGACATTAATTTTCAGATCTGGTTTCACCCAAAGTGAAGGAGAAAAAATCATTAATTTCCCAAATACTTCGGGATAGCGTAATCCACTAAAAATACTGATTAAACCTCCCATGGAACTGCCTCCTATTCCCGTATGTTGCCTTTCCTTTTTTGTTCGAAAGTTACTATCAACATAGGGTTTTAGAGTTTCTGTCACAAAACGAATGTATTTTTTTCCCTGACCTTTCCCTAAGACAGTTTTCCCTACATTGTATTCTTTCAAACGATCTTCTTCGGCATGTTCTATAGCAATAACAATAATTTTACCTATCTTATATTCCGACATTACGGCTAATTTCTTATCAATTTCCCAATTTCCGTATTCGGCATTTTCATTAAATAAATTTTGAGCGTCCTGCAAATACATAACAGGGTAACTTTCGCCTGAATTATCATAATCATGTGGAAGCAAAGCCCATATTTTTCGCGTCTTATTTAGCTGCGGAATTTCAAAAGAATCAGAAATCAGCATTAGCTGTGGCAAGAAATTTTGTTTGAAAGGCAACCAATTTTTCCGCCATCTCGCTACATATTCCTTCTGAATCCCTGTGTGTTTCTTTGTGGATCTGTTTTCCGTGCGATTACCAGCGCTGTCAATTTCTACTTCACTCCAATCTCCTTTGGTAAATTTATATAAAAGAGTCTCTGGATAATCAAAATCGTGGGCAAATTTGTAGTGATACAAGCCCGTGCCAATCTTCTCCATCATAAAATCTTTATCCTGAGTACGCCATTGGTTAAAATTACCGGAAAGATAAACTGGACGTGAATCGTCTTCATCAGTAGTAAGTATCAAATGTAGGCCTGTTTTTATAATGGTATAATTTAAATCTTTAGTGAACATTTTATTATCAAAATTCATAGCTTGCATTGTGGTATTTTTCTAAAATATAAAAAGTAAATATAAGGGATTGTAAATCGATAAAAAAGAAAAAAGAAACCCCGACAGCAAATCAATTCGCTATTGGGGTTTATAAAATATCATTAACCGGTAAATCTTTCTATTTCTGACGACTTTTTAATACATTAATGACATCATTAATTTTAAATCCTTTGGCTTGAAGCAGTATAAGGTAATGAAAAAGTAAATCTGCGCTTTCACTTAGAAACAAATCATCGTTATCATCCTTAGCTTCTATAACCACTTCAACGGCTTCTTCCCCTACCTTTTGTGCTATTTTATTCATTCCTAATTTGAACAAAGAAGCCACATAACTTTTTTCAGAATCGGCGTTATTTTTTCGAAGTTCAATAGTATCCTCTAATGCTGAAATAAATCCATAATCTAATTTATTTTCTGTTTGCCAGCATGTGTCCGCACCAGTGTGACAGGTAGGACCCACAGGTTTTGCTTGAATTAACAAGGTATCACCATCACAGTCATTTTTGATATCAACTAAATTCAAAAAATTTCCACTTTCTTCTCCTTTTGTCCAAAGCCTTTGCTTTGAGCGACTGAAAAAAGTTATTTTCTGAGTTTCAATTGTTTTTTGATATGCTTCGGAATTCATGTAACCCAACATCAAGACTACTTTAGTTTCGCTGTCTTGTATAATTGCTGGAATCAATCCGTCAGCGCTTTTTGAAAAATCTATATTCATTTTTTATTATTTTATGATTGAAAAATTAAAAGATTATCAGATCTGATTTCTTTTCCCTTTTTTCTATGTTCTATAACCTTACCTCGATATTATTGCTCTTTAATTCTTGTTTCAAGGTCTTAATTTGAATTTCCTTAAAATGAAATACGCTCGCAGCCAGAGCTGCATCAGCTTTTCCTTCTGTAAAGCTATCTACAAAATGTCGTATGTTTCCCGCACCACCAGAGGCTATTATTGGGATGTTCACCAATGTCGATAATTTAGCCAAGGCCGCATTGGCAAATCCATTTTTAGTACCGTCATGATCCATCGAGGTAAACAAGATTTCTCCTGCCCCTCTCTCAGCTACTTCCTTAGCCCAGTCAAACAAGTTCAATTCAGTAGGTACTTTTCCGCCTACTAAATGTACGACCCATTCGCCAGCAATCTGTTTCGCATCGATGGCTACAACTACGCATTGGCTTCCAAATTTTTGTGCCAAATCATTAATCAACTGCGGGTTTTTTACTGCAGATGAATTGATAGACACTTTATCGGCTCCATTTTGCAATAAAATAGCAACGTCTTCAACCGATGAAATCCCGCCACCTACAGTAAATGGAATATTAATAGTTGAAGCTACCTTACGAACCAATTCAATCAAGGTTTTTCTCTGCTCTTCCGTTGCTGAAATATCCAGAAAAACTAACTCATCAGCTCCTTCATCTGAATATATTTTGGCCAATTCTGCAGGGTCGCCTGCATCTCGTAAATCAACGAAATTGACTCCTTTTACGGTTCTTCCATTTTTTATATCGAGACAAGGTATTATTCTTTTTGTTAACATTATTTTTTATTTTCAATGCGTATTAACACTACAATTATTTTATATAAACTCACCAAAATGCCAAAGTATACCAGAAGGATCATGCACAAAACACTCTTTTCCCCATTCTAATTCCCGAATAGGAACCAATTTAACACTTGAATATTTAGTTTTAAGTCCTAAATTTAATAATTCAATCCAAAATTGATTCACATTTTCGACCTCCATGAAAACCATTGTGTTTTCTATCCAATCTTTTACAAAAGCATTTTGTAAATAAAACCCAAATCCATCTAAATCAAAATAACAAATGCTTGTTGATATATAGTTTTCTTTAAAACCAAGGTCACGATAAAAACTTCGCGATAAATCAAAGTTTTTGGCACCAATAAACGGACGAATTGATTTTGCTTGATGTTTCATTTTAATTTTCTATTTATACCGATGCTATGATATATTGTTCCAATTGCTTCAACGAAATTCGTCCTTCATAAATCGCTTTTCCAATGATTGTTCCCTCGCAGCCTAACTCGGCTAGTTTTGGCAATTCATCAAAAGTAGAGATTCCTCCTGAAGCAATTAATTTTACCCCTTTGGCTTCCGCCAAAATCTTAGCGTATAAATCAAAGGAAGGTCCTTCAAGCATACCATCTTTGGCAATATCTGTACAAATAACGTACTGTATTCCTTTAGCTTGGTAATTTTGAATGAAAGGAACTAAGTCTTCTTTTGACTCTTCTAACCATCCCGAAATCGCCACTTTTTCATTATTCGCATCCGCACCCAAAATGATTTTTTCGGAACCATATTCGGCAATCCATTTTTCGAAAATCGCTCTATTTTTTACAGCGATACTTCCACCTGTGATTTGGTTTGCACCACTTTCGAAAGCAATCTTCAAATCAGCATCCGATTTTAAGCCCCCACCAAAATCAATTTTTAATTTGGTTTGAGTCGCAATTTGTTCCAATATCTTATAATTGACGATTTGGCTTGATTTGGCACCGTCTAAATCAACCAAATGCAAATATTCTATTCCGTGAGCTTCAAATGATTTCGCTACCTCTAGCGGGTTCTCATTGTATATTATCTTAGTATTGTAATCTCCTTTAGATAAGCGAACACATTTCCCCTCTATGATATCTATGGCTGGTATTATACGCATAATTTGTTTAAAGTTTAAAGTTTAAGGAAATTTCCCAGAATTTTTTCTCCTACATCCCCACTTTTTTCTGGGTGAAATTGGGTTCCGTAAAAATTGTCTTTTTGTAAAGCAGAAGCATATTCAACTTCATAGTTAGTCGTAGCAATAGATTCAGCACAATCAGGTGCGTAGAAACTATGAACTAAATACATGTATTCGTTTTCATTAACTCCCTTAAATAAATCTGATTTAAGGTTATAAATGTTGTTCCAGCCCATTTGTGGTACTTTAACTTTTGGAGAAAACTTGAGTACATCAACATTAAATATCCCCAGTCCTTTTGTATTCCCTTCCTCGGTTTCGTTGCACATCAATTGCATACCCAAACAGATTCCAAGAACAGGTTGTTTCAAAGTTTGTATCAAAGTCTCCAAACCACTTTCTAAAAGCATCTTCATCGCCGAACTTGCCTCGCCTACGCCCGGAAAAATCACCTTGTCGGCTGCCTTGATCTCCTCCGGATTGTTGCTCAAAACCGCTTTATATCCCAATCTTTCAATAGCAAACATAATGCTTTGAATATTCCCCGCTCCGTAATTTATGATTACTATTTTCATTTATTTAATCTTAATGTTGTAAAGTCAAAAGTCATGAGGTCAATTATAAACACCTATTTATAGGGACATTTGACTTTAATACTTTTGACCTTAGGACTTATTAAAGCATCCCTTTTGTTGATGGCAAAATCATTTTTTCGGTATCGCGTTTTACAGCTACCTTAATTGCTTTGGCGAAAGCCTTAAAAATAGCTTCAATCTTGTGGTGTTCGTTTTGTCCTTCCGCTTTGATGTTGATGTTGGCTTTAGCCCCATCAGAAAAAGACTTAAAGAAATGTAGAAACATTTCCGTTGGCATTTTTCCTACCATTTCCCGTTTGAATTCAGTTTCCCACACTAGCCAGTTTCTTCCGCCAAAATCAATCGCTACTTGTGCCAAGCAATCATCCATTGGTAAACAAAAACCATAACGCTCAATCCCTAATTTGTTTCCTAATGCTTTCGCAAAAACTTCTCCTAGGGCAATCGCTGTATCTTCTATGGTGTGGTGCTCATCGACTTCCAAATCTCCTTTTACGAGAACTTCCAAGTCCATTTGTCCGTGACGTGCAATTTGGTCCAACATATGGTCAAAAAAGGCAATTCCCGTTTCGATTTTACTTTTTCCGGTTCCGTCCAAATTTAAATTGATGAAAATATCTGTTTCATTCGTTTTTCTAGAAATCGTTGCTGAACGTGCTTCTAATTTAAGAAACTCATAAATCACTTTCCAATTAGTACTTTGTAAACATATAACCGAATCTAATTCTTCTCTTTTAGCTTCGATTTCACTACTCCCTATACCTTCCGTGGTATTCATGAAAATAGCTTTAGCACCCAAGTTTTTGGCAAGCTCTACATCGGTCAATCGATCTCCTAAAACGAATGAATTGGCTAAATCATAGGCCGGATTATCGATATACTTGGTCAACATTCCAGTTCTGGGCTTGCGTGTTGCTGCATTGTCTTCAGGAAAAGACCGATCTACAAAAATATCATCAAAAAGTACTCCTTCATTCTCAAAAGCCCTCAAAATGAAATTTTGTGTAGGCCAAAAAGTTTCTTCAGGAAAACTGGGCGTTCCCAAACCATCTTGGTTGGTTACCATCACCAACTCAAAATCCAACTCCTTGGCGATTTTAGCCAAATATTGAAATGATTTTGGATAAAATTCTAATTTATCCAAACTATCTAATTGGTATCCTTCTGGTTCTAAAACGATCGTTCCGTCACGATCGATAAAAAGTACTTTTTTCATTTTATATCTTTTTATTAAAAATGCTTTTTTATAATATTACAAACATTTTGTATCCTCTTCCATTTTTGCAATCTTTTGTTTGGCAGTATTTTCAGTTACTTCCTCACAGTAAATATTATTAACAAATACGCCGGTTTCAAATACAAGTTGTACATAAGTAATTTTTCCTGATTCTATTTGAACTTCAAATTTTTCTGCTTTTTCTTTTGATACTTTTCCTCCAAATTGTACAGAACACTCATGTTTACCCACAGGAACTTCATGAACAGAATATTTCTTATTATTCAATTTACAAACAAATTCTCCGTCTATAAATGTTTTAAATGCTGCTGCAGATCCAGTAAAGCCTGTGGAACGTAGAAAATAAATTTTTCCAGTCTCCGTCTTTTCCTTGTCTTGTGCTTTCACTAAGGAAATAAAACTTAATGAAATTAAAAGTGTCACGATCAATTTTCTATACATATTTATTTTATTTAAAAATTTATAACTAGCTAATCGCCAATAATGCATCCATTAATTTTTTATTTTCTTCCGCTGTTCCAATAGTCAATCGCAAGGTATTTTCACACAATGCTTGCGTAGTCCTGTTTCTAATAACAATTCCTTTGGCAATTAATTCATCGTATCTTTTTGTAGCATCATCCACTTTTATTAATACAAAATTGGCCTCGGTGGGATAAATTTTAAAAACAAATTTAACTTCATTTAAGACTTTAAGTAAATCTTCCCTTTGTATTGTAATTGAGTTAATCTCAAATTGGATTTTTTCCTTATCTGCCAATCTTTCTAATGCTCTTTTTTGTGTTAGTTCATTAACGTTATATGGCGGTTTTATTTTGTTTAAAACAGAAATTACCGCACTGGAAGCATAACAAATTCCCAAACGAATCCCTGCCAAACCATACGCTTTTGAAAGAGTTTGCGTTATAATTAAATTAGGATATTCGTCAAGTTCGTTTAACCAACTTTGCTTTTGTGAAAAATCGATATACGCTTCGTCGATAACCACTAAACCTTTAAAATTCTGAAGTATGGTAACTATGCTTTTATCAGAAAAAGAATTCCCGGTAGGATTGTTAGGAGAACATAAAAAGATCATTTTAGTATCATCATCGACAGCATCCAAAATCGCATCAATTTCAGGCTGGAAATCATTTGAAAGCAGTACTTCTCTATTCTCAACTGCATTAATGTTTGCCAAAACTCCATACATTCCGTAAGTCGGTGGTAATGTGATAATGTTATCAACTTTAGGCTCACAAAAAGCTCTGAACAACAAGTCCAATACTTCATCACTTCCGTTTCCAAGTAAGATTTGATTGGTTTGCAAATTTCTTTGTTTTGCCAAAACCGCTTTTACACTACTTTGTTGTGGATCTGGATAGCGATTAACCCCTGTTTGATATGGATTTTCATTTGCATCCAAAAATATCATTTTTGTCGTGTCGAAACCCTCAAATTCGTCTCTGGCAGAAGAATAGGGTTTCATCTTCAGTACGTTTTCACGAACTAAAGTGTTTATATCAAAATTATTTTTCATCTTCAATCGATTTTAATCTTAAGCTAACGGCATTTTTGTGCGCTTGTAAACCTTCGGCTTCTGCCATAATCTCGATAGCCTTCCCTATGTTTTGAATCCCTGCTTTGGATATTTTTTGAAACGTCATCGATTTAGTGAAACTATCCAGATTTACGCCACTATAATTCTTTGCATAACCATTTGTTGGTAAGGTATGGTTGGTTCCTGAAGCGTAATCACCAGCACTTTCAGGTGTGTAATTTCCGATAAAAACCGAACCTGCATTTTCAATACTATCAATATAAAAATCATCGTTAGCAGTGCAAACAATAAAGTGTTCAGGACCGTATTCATTTATCAATTCCAATGCTATTTTATCGTTCTCAACGAAAATTAGCTTTGAATTAGCAATTGCCTTTTCGGCAATCTCTTTTCTTGGTAAAACTTCCATTTGGATTTGAATTTCCTCTTCAACAGCATCGATAAGTTTTTTTGATGTTGAAACCAAAATTACTTGGCTGTCAATTCCGTGTTCTGCTTGAGACAACAAATCGGATGCCACAAAAGCTGGAACAGCTGCATCATCGGCAACAATCAATAATTCTGAAGGTCCTGCCGGCATGTCAATAGCAACGCCAAACTGAGTAGCCAATTGTTTTGCTACGGTTACAAATTGATTTCCAGGTCCAAAAATTTTAAACACTTTCGGTATCGTTTGAGTTCCAAAAGTCAGACCGGCAATGGCTTGAATCCCTCCTACTTTTAAAATTTTAGTGACACCACATAAATGAGCAGCATAAAGAATCGCTGGGTTTATATTTCCTGTTTTATCCGGTGGCGAACACAACACAACTTCTTTGCAGCCCGCTATTGCAGCCGGAACTGCGAGCATCAAAACCGTTGAAAATAAAGGAGCTGTTCCTCCAGGTATATATAAGCCCACTTTTTGAATTGGTCTTTTTTCTTGCCAACAATTTACACCCTCAATCGTTTCGACTTCCACTCGGTTCGTTCTTTGGGCGACATGAAACTTTTCAATATTGCTTTTGGCCAGCTGGATTGCTTCTTTCAGTTCTCCTGAAACATTGGTTATCGCCGTTTCAATTTCTTGATTCGAAACTTCCAGGTTTTCAAAAGTGACGCCGTCAAACATCGAAGTGTATTTTGCAATAGCAGCATCGCCTTTCTTTTGTACTTCCTTAAAAATTTCTTTTACGGTAAGTTCAATATCATCGACAGTCTTTGTCGGTCGCTCTAGTATAGCTGACCATGTCTCTGATTTTGGATTGTATATTTTATTCATTCTAGTTTAATTTAAAGATTCAAAAATAGTTCAATATCTAATTACTACTAAAAAGTATTATAGTTTAAAGCACCATTTTTTCAATAGGGCAAATCAAAATTCCTTCTGCTCCAGCCTCTTTCAATTGGTCAATTACATCCCAAAAAGTGTCTTTGTCAATCACTGAGTGTACACTGCTCCAACCTTCTTGCGCCAAAGGCAAAACAGTTAAACTGCGTAGAACAGGGAGTATCTTACCTACCGCATCTATTTTATCATTAGGTACATTCATCAAAATGTATTTTGATTTTCTAGCTCTTAAAACCGATTCAATTCTAAACTTTAAAGTATCAATTAGTTTTTGAACTTCAGGCGTTACTTTTGGCGAAACCGCTAACACAGCTTCACTTTTATAAATAATTTCAACTTCTTTTAAGTTGTTTTTAAATAAAGTGCTTCCGCTTGATACGATATCGACAATGGCGTCAGCAAGACCAATATTTGGAGCGATTTCTACAGAACCTGAAATTTGGTGAATATCAACTTTTAATCCAAAAGAATTGAAGTATTCGATCACTGTATTAGGATAAGAAGTTGCGATACGCAATCCATCAAGATCTTTTATGGAATTGTATTCAAATGCTTTTGGCACCGCTACAGAAACTTTACATTTTGAAAACCCTAGTTTTTGTATTACTTGAATTCCTTTTCCTTTTTCGACCAATAAATTATCGCCTACAATAGCAATATCAACTACCCCATCAATTAAGTATTGAGGAATATCTGAATTTCTTAAATATAAAACCTCTAATGGAAAGTTAGACGCTTCCGCTTTTAGTTGGTCTATACCATTGTTGATAGAAATACCACAATCTTTTAGAATTTGGATACTATCTTCGTTTAAACGTCCCGATTTTTGAATTGCAATTTTTAATGTACTCATTTTTTTGTTTTTAGTATTCTTATTATTAAATCTGAGTACAAAATGGGCCAATAAAAAACCCGTTTGATGTACTCAAACGGGTTTTAAAATATGATGATTTACATGCATACCATTAACACTTCGCCTGAGAGCAATAATGAAAATGATGATGATGTAACTGTATTGTAAACATAAGTGATTTATAATTTTAGAACTTTAATTCTTTTGCAAATATACATGATATTTTATTGGGAGAGCCATTTTAAATATAACTTAACATGAATTTATTGTTAAATAACTATTTAGTAATTGATTTTAATTAGTTTCACTGCCATCATGACTTTCATTTTTGATATCGTCAACACTTTTTATCAGCGAATTAACACTGTCGTTCCTAATTTCCGTATGACGAATTTCGCCTCCGGAAGTTCCTACTCCTATTGCTACTATGGAAGCAGCAAGCGAAAGAATTAAAGTTAGATATGATAATGTTTTAGCAAATTTATTGTTTTTAACGGAGCTATATAAAGACAATAAGCTGAAAATTCCAGTCGCATATAACAGTATAGCAAATTTCTCAGCGAGCTCTTCATGCTCATGAATTATTTTTTTTCCAATGCTAGGCAAGTCTTCAACTAATTCCTCTGCTCCTTCGCCTGTAGCCATGCTGGCAATAGCGAAAACAGCGGCAATTACAAACAAGACATACGCCGTGTTTTTTACCGAATTGTTCTTTAAAAACAATCCAACTACTAAAATTCCAAAGCCCAAAAAAGTGACTATTATTGGAAAGTGATTTACAGCAAGGTGTAAGTGAGCATCATTCATAATTTTATAATTTTAATAGTACGTTAATAACAACAAACTTAATCAATTTACCCCGCTAATGAAACTCCTATTAGAGAACCAATTCCGTAGGTCACGGCGGCTGCGCCCAATCCGAAAAGCACTTGTCTAAAACCAGAAAAGAACACACTTTTTCCGGTGAGCAAAGTAATTGCAGCACCAATACCAAAAAGCCCTATTACGCTACTCCCCAAACTTAATAAAATGGCATTTTTTCCATTTAAAAACATAAAAGGATAAAGGGGAATAATAGCGCCTATCGAAAAAAGTACAAAAGAAGCAATTGCAGCTTCCCAGGCCGAACCGCCTAATTCTTCTTTATCGATCCCTAATTCTTCTTTAATAATTGCGTCTATTGCCGTTTCTGGACTTTCGAACGCCTTATCGGCAAGTTTTATAGCCTCTTCAATACTCATACCTTTCGCCTGGTACAATAAAACCAACTCTTTTTTTTCTTCTTCTGGAGAAGCTTCGAGTTCTTCCGTTTCTAAATCGATTTGCCTCTGATTCAATTCCCTTGAACTCTGTACTGAAAGCCATTCTCCTAATGCCATGGAAATGGCACCAGCCATTAAGCCTGCAATTCCAGTTAATAATATCGTGTTATTTGATACCGCTGCTCCGGCAACTCCCATCACTAAACTCATATTAGAAACCAATCCGTCATTCGAACCTAAAACGGCGGCGCGCAATGCATTACCGCCAACGGATTTATGACGACTTTCAAACTTTGATAGAAAACCTCCTGAAACATTAAAAGCCGCGTTTTCATTAACCGCTTGAATTATTTTGAGATGATTGTGTTCAAAACCCGTTGGTTTTTCTCCACTTTCTATTTTATTTTTTAAAGCATTAACCGCAAATTGCTTCTCAATATCGGACAAGCTACTAATTATAGATCCGTAACCAAAAACCTTTCCTAATTTCAGCTGAAACTTAGCTCTTGAAGATGGCAGCGGCATTTTATAATTGGGTTCTAAACCCAGTACTTTAGCTAGCATGTGCTCTGCATGCCCTTTTTCGATTTCACCAAGACTTTGCAGGACCCGAACTAAATTATCGTCAGTTTGTATGGCGGCGATACTTTCATACAAAAAAGCTGTGTCAACCTCAGTTTGCAGTTGACCTTTTAATTTATTTAAATCCATAACTTTTTATTAATTAACCAAATCAAAAACACCTTTTACTAAAATTTTAGATGAAGAATTAATTTGAGTCCCTGAAAGAATTTCAACAAATTTTTCTAACCGCTCCCCAACTTTAACCGGCACTTTTTTGAAGGAGAAACGATTGTTTTTATCTTCTTTCAATAAAAGTACGAAGTTTTTATTGTTTTCAGTTATCAACGCTTCGGCAGGAATCGCTAATGCCTTTTTTGAATCAACGACAATTGCCGCTTCAACAAACATCCCCGTTATTAATTTTTGTTTCATATTTTCATCTAAATGACCGTGAACATTGATAGTTCTATCATTGCCTTCAATCGATTTACCTACTAAATGTACTTTAGCATGAAAGACTTCATTTGTGGCTTCTGGAACTGTAAAATTAATATCTTGATCTACTTTTACCTTTAAAATGTCTTTTTCGAAAACATTCAATTCTAAGTGCAGATGACTGTTTTGAATAATTTCAAGCATTACATCTGAAGGGGCTACATACATCCCTACATTTGCTTTCATAACAACAATGTCTCCTGAAATCGGGGAAAAAATCGTAATTACTGAAGTTAATTTCCCTTGTTCTACATTAGAAGGACTTATATTTAACAACTTCAATTTAGCCCTAAGACTTTGATACATCCCTTTGGCTCTGCGATAATCGCTTTCCGCTTTCAAGTAATTTTTTTGAGAAGTAATTTTTTCATCAAATAGGGTTTTCTGGCGTTCATATTCTGATTTTAAATACTTAATTTGCTCAGCTACCTCAAGATATTCTTTTTGAATATCTAGAAAATCTGTATTTTCCAACGTCAATAAAGCCTGACCTTTAATAACCTTATCTCCAACCAATAATCTTGTCGACTTAACGTTACCGCCAACAAAAGTAGTCACTTGGGCTCTGTTTTGCGGCGGAACATCTATTTTACCTGAGGTTTTTACGGTTACTTCAAAGTTTTGCACCGTTGGATTCGCAATTTCCATTGCAGATGATTTAAATTGATTAGTTGTAACGCTAATTATGTTCTCATCTTTAACTGCGATTTCTTCTGCTTTCTTATCCTTACAGGAAAACAAAACAATTGACAGGGCTAATAGATATATAGATTTATTCATTTTTAAAATTTTTAGAAATTAAGGTATTGTGCATCAAGTTGGGTTCTGTTGAATTGAAGTACGTTGTCCAAGTACTCTGCTTGAATGTCAGTTGCATTTTCTAAACTTTGGATGTATTGAAAGAAGTCAATTTCGCCATGTTTATAACTTAGATTCCCCACCTTGATGATTTCATCCGACAACTTTTTTCCGTATTGATTATAGTAATTGATCGCTTCCTGATATTTCGCTAATTCATTCTTTTTTTGGTCGATAAACTGTTCACGCTTTCGTTCTTCATTTTGCTTTTGTTGCTCCCAACTTTGCAATTCAAGTTGCGCAACTTTTGATTTCGAAATATTACCTGAAAATAAAATCGGAACCCCAATCCCAATTTGGAAGCCATTTATTGATTGTGACAATCCTTTATTTGACCCTCTGAAATACTCCATATTAAAATCAGGTAGCCAATGTTGCTTTTGGAGGTTGATTTGACTTTTATAACTGTTCGTAACACTCTCTAAGTAATCTATATGTATATTTTTACTTAATTCATTAGTTAAAATTAGTATTGGAGTTAACGAATTGTTTGTTATAACTATTTTTTCATCCTTTTGAATTAATGAATACAATAAATCATACTGTGCTTTTTTGTCGTTCCCAATCTGCAAAAGCTTCGTTTTTATTTGTCTAAATTTAGCTTGCGCGGTGATTTTTTCAAGATAATTTGTTTCCCCTAATTCGAATCGTCTGTCGCTTGCTTTTGAAAAGTTTTGATACAAACTATCTAAATACAAATACAAGTTTTCTTGATTTTGTAAATACACGATTTGATAATAGACTTTGGAAATTTCTAATGAAAGTTTATTTTTTTGAATTTTAAAGATGGCTTTTTCCTTTTCATATTCAGTCGTATTTAGCTTCTTTTGCGCTGAATAAACCGTTGGAAATGAAAAACGTTGTTGTATTCCAAAGACATTCAACTGCTCATTATTGAAGGCTAAGTTGTTTTGATCAGAATTATAATAAATATTGGTTTTTTCAAATG
Source organism: Flavobacterium sp. W22_SRS_FP1 (assembly GCF_052113685.1). Taxonomy (NCBI): domain Bacteria; kingdom Pseudomonadati; phylum Bacteroidota; class Flavobacteriia; order Flavobacteriales; family Flavobacteriaceae; genus Flavobacterium; species Flavobacterium sp. W22_SRS_FP1. Next base: position 31,262 of record NZ_JBGQOE010000010.1, on the reverse strand, counting down.
TAAATGCACTATTTATGTTCGCCTGATATTTATCTACCTGTAATTGAGCTGCTTTTAACCCTTTATTACTATTGACAGCACTTACTATCAAACTATCTAATTCTTTATTGGTGCTTTGTGAAAAAGCAACTGAACTACTTAATATCAGTAAAATAATGTAAGTTGTGCTGCGATGTTTTTTGAATTTAGGTTTTTTGAAGTCTTTTCCATCAAAATATTTATAAAGAATGGGTAATACAACCATCGTTAAAATAGTTGCTGTAAACAATCCTCCTATTACTACTGTTGCCAGAGGTCTTTGTACCTCGGCCCCCGCAGAAGATGAAATGGCCATGGGTAAGAAACCTAGTGCCGCAGCCGCAGCAGTTAATAATACGGGACGTAATCTATCTGTGGTACCTTTTAAAATAAGTTCATCAATGCTATTCATACCCTGGTGCTTTAGTTCTTTAAAATGTTCAATCAACACTATTCCGTTTAGAACTGCGATACCAAACAGCGCTATAAACCCTACTCCCGCCGAAATACTAAATGGTAGCCCCCGCATCCATAAAAACAGTACGCCTCCAACTGCAGATAACGGTATAGCGGAGTAAACCATTAAGGCTTCTTTGACAGAACCAAAAGCAAAATACAATAAAATAAATATTAAGAATAAAGCGAGCGGAACAGCAATCATCAGTCTAGCTTTCGCACTTTGTAAGTTTTCAAATTGCCCTCCATATTCAACAGAATAGCCCGTGGGCAATTTAATTTCAGTATTTACAATTTTTTGAATATCAGTTACTACACTTTGCAAATCTCTGTTTCTTACATTTATTCCTACCACTATTCTTCTATTGGTATTGTCCCTAGATATTTTAGCAGGACCTTCAGTGTATTCTATGTTTGCTAGTTCCTGCAAAGGAATTTGTTCTCCTGAAGGAGTTGCTACATATAGATTTTTTAAATCATTTATATCAGTACGATTGGCTTTATCTAAACGAATAACCATATCAAAGCGTTTTTCACCTTCAAATACATTGCCTACCGTTTTTCCCGCAAATCCAAGGGTAATCATATCGTTTAAATCCGAAATATTCAAACCATACCGAGCAATTTTAGAACGGTCATATTGTACCACCATTTGGGGCAATCCTTCTGTCTTTTCAACAATAATATCAGATGCTCCTTCCACTTTTTCAATCGCTTTTTTAATTTCTTGGGCCTTTCTAGCCAAAACATTCAGATCTTCACCGAATACTTTTACGGCTACATCTGATCTCGTACCAGATATTAACTCATTGAAGCGCATCTCTATAGGTTGTGTAAATTCGATTTCCATATTTGGGATTTCTTTTGAGATAGCCGCTTTTATTTTGTCCGCTAGCTCATCTTTGCTAGTAGCAGAAACCCATTCCGATTTTGGTTTTAGTTTTACAATCACATCACTTTCTTCCATGCTCATAGGATCTGTAGGAACTTCAGCAGCGCCAATCCTACTTACAACTTGCTCAACTTCCGGAAAATTTTTCAGGATAATTTGCTCAATTTTAGTTGTTGTAGCAATCGTTTTTGTTAATGTTGTCCCCGTTTTTAGGACAGGCTGAATAACAAAATCCCCTTCATCCAGTGTTGGAATAAACTCTCCTCCCATAGTCGTAAATAAAGCCACGGCCATTAAAAGTAGTCCTACAGCACCATACATAACTTTTTTAGTATTACTTAATGCCCAAGTGATAACAGGTAGATACCAGGAATTTAATTTGCAAATTAACTTACTAGATAAAGAATTTGGGGTTTCTTCTTTTGGTTTTAAAAACAAAGAAGAGGCAACTGGAACATAAGTAAAACAAAAAATCATTGCTCCTACCAAGGCAAAGCTAAAAGTCATAGCCATGGGCTTGAACATTTTTCCTTCGATGCCAGAAAGAGAGAGGATAGGAATAAAAACGATGAGGATAATCAACTGACCAAAAATAGCCGAATTCATCATTTTTGAAGCACTCTTATATGTTATCTGGTCAATTTTAACTTGTCTATCTTCTTTTGAAAGAGGGCCTAATTGAGCTGCTTTACTGGCGATCTGAAATGCAATAAACTCTACTATAATAACTGCCCCGTCTATTATTATTCCAAAGTCAATAGCTCCTAAACTCATTAGGTTAGCATCTATGCCAAAAATATTCATCAATGAAATTGCAAAAAGTAAGCACAACGGAATCACTGAAGCTACAACTAATCCGGAACGCCAATTTCCTAATAATAAAACCACCACAAAAATCACGATTAAACATCCTAAGAGAAGGTTCTCGGCAACAGTAAAAGTTGTTTTAGCGACTAACTCACTACGTTCCAAAAAACCATTGATATAAACACCTTCCGGCAGTGACTTTTCAATTAAGGCTATTCTGTTTTTTACATCGGTAATTACCTGCTTAGAATTAGCTCCTTTTAGCATCATCACTTGCCCCAATACCTTTTCACCTTCTCCATTACCTGTTATAGCGCCAAAACGGTTAGCGGTACCAAAACGGACATCAGCGACATTTTTAACATAAATGGGCAGTCCATTGACGCTTTTAACCACGATGTTTTCAATCTCTTTTAGCGATTTTACTTTCCCTTCAGCACGTATAAAATAACTTTGGTTGACTTTTTCAATATATGCTCCACCGGCAATACCATTGTTTTTTTCAAGTGCATTAAAAACATCTATGGTAGATATATTCATTGCTTTTAAACGTGATGGACTTATTGCAATTTCATATTGTTTCAAATACCCTCCCCAAGTATTAATTTCAACAACTCCTTTTATTCCTGAAAGTTGCCGCTTAATTACCCAATCTTGTATTGTTCTTAAATCGGTGACAGAATATTGATTTTTAAATTCAGGTTCTACTTCCAAAGTGTATTGATAAATTTCCCCAAGGCCTGTAGTTATGGGGCCCATCTCTGGAGTTCCGAAACCAGCTGGAATTTTATCTGAAGCTGACTTGATTTTTTCCGCAATTAATTGTCTAGGCAAATAGGTTCCCAAATCATCATCAAACACAATAGTTACCACAGATAATCCAAATTTTGAAATAGAACGAATTTCTTTTACACCAGGCAGATTAGCCATCTCAATTTCTACGGGATACGTAATATATTGCTCGATGTCTTGCGTAGAAAGGTTTCGTGAAGTTGTTATTACCTGTACTTGATTGTTAGTGACATCAGGAACCGCGCCGATAGATATATTAAATATGGAGTAGACTCCAAATCCAAAAATACCCAAGGTGAACAGTAATACAATAAGTTTGTTTTTAAGACTAAAAGCAATTATTTTTTCGAGCATTTTTTCTACGTTTTGTCGTACAAAGATACATTTAAAACCAGATATTTATCTTAAGAACTACTTAAGGTCTTCTTCGTACAAGCTTAAAATAACTGAAGTTCCAATATCTTTTTGGCTAGAAATATGAATATCAACCGCAAGCAATGCACATAACTTTTTAACAATTGACAAACCTAGACCAGTTCCCTTTATTTCCGGATGATCAGTGGAGTCAGATCTAAAAAAAGAATTGAAAACTTTCTCTACATCTTTTGAATCAATACCTATTCCAGAATCGACTATACTACATTCTATTTTATTAATACCTTTTGATATATTTATCGTTAATTTAGAGCTTGTATTAGAGTACTTTACAGCATTCGAAATCAAATTGTTTATTATGATGGAGAATAGATAAGTATCAGTCTTAATATAAAAGTCTTGCGAGAAATTTGTAACAATCTGAATTTCTTTAGCCTTTATGGAGCTTGAATATCTTGAAAGAACATCAAGAATTACCCCATTTAGGTACAGGCGATTTAGTTTTAAGCTCTGTTTTTGATTTTCAAAACGCGCCAGTAATAATAGCTGGTCTGCCAAATGGTTTAAGCGATCAACTTCGGCGACACAAAAGTTTATTTTCTCTTGATATTCCTCAGGACTTCTCGGTTTTCTTACTAATACCTCTAGAGTTCCTTTAATAACCGTCAAGGGTGTTCTCAATTCATGAGAGGCATCTGAAGTGAATTGTTTTTCTCTTTCAACAGCGGTTTCTATTCGATCTAAAAGATTGTTTATTGTTTTCGATAATACATGTAACTCATCTTTTTTTCGTGGTAATTCAATCCTAGATTTAAGATTATCTGTAGTAATTATATTAGACGTTGCTATTATTGCGCTAATCGGTTTTATACTTCTTCCCGCTATAAACCTAGCTATAAGAAAAAGTATAATTAATATTAATGGATAGGCGATAATTAGTATTTCTGAAAGGTTCTGAAGTACTACTGATGCTCCTTCAAGAGACATAGCAATCAATAAATAGCCTACTTTTTTGTTCTGTGAAATAATAGGAACTTGGATTTGTCGAATTTTATTATCCAGTAAATTAGTATCAAAGAGTTCATTATCTTCAAAGTGGGAATTGAAAATTAGATTTAGCTTTTTTAGATTAGGTGATTTTTGTATCAGTTTTCCGTTTTTGTCTAAAAATTGAATAAAAACTGGATTTACATCAACAGTATTGTGTTCTCTTTCTTTCCATTCGTCTTCATGAGTAAGATGAAAAGAATCATTTGAAACCTCTATCTCTTTCAAGTGATGTGCCACCTCAATAGAAATGTCGCTATTAATATGGCTGTAAACACTTAATTGTACAATAGTATAAATCACCGCGAATACTACAAAAATTAATAAAGCTGTAGTAACAATGTAATTAAAAGCTATTCTATTTTTAAATGAAAACTGCTGCATTATTTATTAGTCATTTGCGATATACCCTATTCCTCGAACTGTTTTTATATAGTCTTCTTCTATTTTTAAATTTAACTTTTTCCTGATAGCATTAATAAAAACATCAATAACACCAGTATCATATTCAAAGTGAATATCCCAAACATCTGCTATAATTTGGTTTCTTGCGCAGACCTTCCCTTTATTTTTTACTAAGTAACAAAGCAATTCAAACTCTCTTTGGGTTAAAGAAACTTCTCTCTGATCTACTGTAACCAAATGTTTCGCCAAATCTATTAATATAGTTCCTAGAACTAATACATCACCTTCCTTTTCTTTTCTAAAATGAACTTTTATTCGTTCTACCAATTCTTCAAAACTAAAAGGTTTTTTTATATAATCATTAGCACCTGCCTTCAAGCCTTCTATTGTTTCCTGAACAGTATCCTTAGCTGTCAAAAATATAATTGGAGTATTACTGTCCTTTATTCTAATGGCTTTACATAAATCCAACCCACTCATTTTTGGTATCATCCAATCTAATAAAACAAGATCAAAAGTCGTAGTTTGAACTACTTCAAAGCCTTGAATTCCGTCAAAAGCAGTAGTGACTTCGTATCCCTCTTCCTCCAAGCCTTGCTTAAGGAACTGTACTATCCCTACTTCATCTTCCACTATTAAAATATGCATTTTCTCTTTGTATTTATTCTATTACAAACTTAAACCCCATCGAGGCAATATTTGCTGATAGTCCATCGCTTCTTTCATAGTGATTCAATCGTAAATCTATTGATTTCAATCCTAAAATAAAAATTTTGGCTTGAGTAAAAATATCGGTGTACGTAAAACCGGCACCGTATTGATTACTGCCGAATTTGGAAAGATCATAATCCGACGTATAATATTTTTCAGTTGAAAGATGCTGTTCGTAGGGCGCGAAATAATTGGATGCCGTTTGAGTATAATAACGGTATAGTGGGTATGCAGTAAACTTTGAACTTATTTTTATCGGCAGTTCTATTGATACAGTATGTGCTTTAATACCCCAATTGTCCTCATAATACCTATAATAAGTTCTTGCTACTACATATTCATTAATATAAAAATTAAGCCTTGCTCCTATGGGCACTTTAAATCGTGAGCTTGGCAACCTTTCTTTATCATCTGCTAATTGATAAACACCTATATTAGCCGCAGTTTCATAAACAGGAATATACTGAGACTGTCCAATATAATAGTTTGCCTTATCAGCAAAATAAACCCTCTGGTACGGCGTTGCCAATAATCCCTCTTGCTTTAAAACATCCATAAAAACTGATAACTGAATTTTTTTCGTCAGGATTTGAGAAAAGGCAATAGAAGCCGAATAGGAATTTCGATTTGAATTTGAATAGGATGTAAATGCCGACGGTGAATAAGCTGTTGATTTAACACCATTTTGGTCCAAAATAGACACGCCAGAGAAAAACCCATTATTTTGAAAACCAGAACCGTAAGTATCATATTCATGTAATTCTGTTGGGTAAATCGGTCTCCACTGATCTAAATAAGCATTGGCTTTCAAGCTTATCTCCGTATTTTTCTCATTGAAAAGTTTAGTAAAACCGCCTCCAAAACCTATGGAGGTATAGTCATACTCATTAGAGAACGAAACATCTGCGTTCCAAATTGTATTTCTACTATCAGAACTATGACTGTAATTTGCAGAAACGGAAGCTAGTTGATCACTGGCCGAAGCTCCAGAAGAGGCTAGCCAAGGAGTTCCATAAGGACTATTAGTAGCAGCCTTTCCATTTGAAATTTTATCATCATACTCTCCGCCACCAGATGCTCCAGTAGCATTATACGGATTGATATTACTAGATGACGCTGACGTATAAGTAGATATTCCTACATCTATAGTTAAAACATCATCATCATTAATAGGAACCGCTACTACTATATTTGAGGCAATATCTGTTAACTTTTCTGATCCAATTCCCCCACCAACCGGCGAATGTGTTCCGTCTTGTTTATAATAACTCAATAAAAAATCTACTTCTGTATTTTCTAAAACTCTTTTTTTAAAAGTAGTTGGATTATCTTTTTCTTGTGCAAATCCAGTGAAACTTATTAAAGTAACTAATGCAATTAGTGTGTTTTTCATCTTTATAATTAATTACATCCACAACCACCACCTGTTTTTCCTCCATTGGCTCCAGCCGCAGCTTCGCGGTAAACCTGAAAACTAGTTTCATACCGTTCAGCAGGTTTTGCCGCCAATTTCATGTCAGGATCATTAATATACAATTTATCATATTCTTTAACTGCTACACAAGATTGCATCGCTAGCAATAAAACTAGAAAAAAAGGCCATTTATTCATTTTTATATTTTTTTAAATCTATATTTTTTGATGCGGATATTTTGCCGTTTTCTTCGACGTATATGCAGCCAACACCCGGAAGTTGATTTACTAAATCGAGCCCTACATCAACCCCAAGAACAAAAATTCCTGTCGCTAATGCATCGGCCAGTTCAGTTGATTTTGCAAAAACAGATACACTAACAACACCTGAAGCGGGATAACCGGTGCGAGTATCTATAATATGTGAGTACCTTTTACCGTTGAATGTGACATATTTTTCATAAGTACCAGAAGTTTCAACAGCGCTATCTTCTAAAGGAAAAGTAGCAAAAATTTTATCTTTATTTAAAGGATTCTTGATACCCACTTTCCATTTGTCTCCATTGAGTTGCTTCCCCCAGGTATTTATGTCACCTGAAATGTTTACAATTCCGGCCACAACTCCTTTATCAATTAACATGGCTTTAATTTTATCAGCAATAAACCCTTGACCGATTCCGCCTAAACCCAATTTCATTCCTTCATTCTTTAGAAAAACAGTGTTATTTTTAGAATCCAGAATAATATTTTGGTATCCTACTCTTGAAACGGAGTTTTTGATTTCTTCTGGCGTTGGCATCTTAGTCATGCTACCATCAAACTTCCATATTTTATCCATTGAAGCGTAACTGATATCGAATGCCCCTGAAGTTAATTCAGATATTTTAATAGCTCGTTGTACCAGATCAAATACCTCTTGGGGTACTTTTACAGCTTTGATCCCTGCATTTCTATTTACTTCAGAAATTGGAGTTGTAGGGATCCAGTCGGAAATCAAATGTTCTAATCGAGTCGTTTCGGCTACTGCCATATCTATATAGCTGTCAGCTTCTGGAGTATCTTTAGCAACTATGGTCATTTCAAAAGGACTTCCAAGCATTGATAAAGTTCTTCTATGTGTGGCCTGCGATGAGGCAAACATAAAACTTAATAAAAACAATAATAAAACTGATCTTTTCATTAGCAATTTATTTTAGAAAAGAATTAAGTGTGTCTATATATTCTTCAGGAGTTACATTTTTATAACTCTCTTTTCCTAATACTTTTCCTTTTCCATCTAGAACAACTACCAAAGGAAAAATCCCTTCCTGATTATATTTTTCCGCTAGACTTTGATTTTGTTTTTTTAATTCTTCAGGCAATTGATTTTGTTTCTTTTTAGGAAAGTCAGCCCTCTGAAGGATGTAATTTGTTAATGCATACTTTTTAAATGCCTCAGATTGCCAAATTGTTTTATCCAATTTTATGCACGGAGCGCACCAATCCGAACCCGAAAAAACCAAAATAATTGGCTTGTTTTGCGCTATGGCTTCCGCCGTAGTTTGGCTAAAGTCAGTTTTCCAATTTTGTGAATACCCTACTGTTGCGAAGAACAGTAATAAGAAGGCTATTTTATTTTTCATTTTATTTAATTTTAAACTTAATCACTATTTAATACTTAAATATGTTACAAATTTAACTTAAATCACTGCAACTTATTCTTGAATTCATTGTTCTTAAGCGTAAATTAAGAATACATAGCTGAGTAAATCAGTAGTTCGTCCTACCCCATAATTTAATCTTATAAAAGAAATTACGATGTCTTTTGTAAAACAGATATAGCTTGCTTATTTTTTATGTTGCAGATATTTTATAAAATTACAAACCTCCTTCATCCTGTTACATAATTACTTTCAGTTTTTTTTACTTTTAGTATTTAGAATGCTAAAGGCAGGTCAATCCGATAGAAGTTATTTAATAGCGGAATACAAGCCTATAGCTTTTATTAAAAACTATTCGATCTTGGCTTCTATATTGCATAAGAAATAATTATAGGAATCGCAGTTACCTTCAATTCTTAGATAACTTTCAAAAATCATTTTAAGTATATTACGATTAGAAACTCCTAGCTAAATAGAAACTTAATTAACAAATCTCTTAAGCTCTGCCAACCAGCATCGTATATAGTGAATACAAGGAAAACACCTCAAAATAAAGCAAATAATTATGATCCTATGAAATTGAATTCACAGGCTTATAATTATTTGCTTAAAATCTTTTATTCTGCGTCTTTATCGCTTTCAATTCCGAATAATTCTCCTTTTTTGAAAAGTTTTATGTCATTTTTTAATGCCTTGCTATTACGCTTTGTAAGCACATCTACATCTAAATTACTCAAATCAGGTTTTCCTGCATTTACCCAAGCCGTATACCAGAAACTTGCAGTTGCAGTTACTGCTTTCTTCATCTGGCTTTCCACCATTCCGTTTAACGCGGTGTGAAATTGCCCAGCGTAATCATCTGTATATTTTACTCCATTGTATTTGTTTTTCACAACAGCACCTTGCGCATCTGTTACAAAAATCTCATGTACACCCAAAGACGTCCTCAGTCCTTTATCAGCAGCCAACAATACAGGTACTAAACTATGTGTATCATGAATTATTTCCCAGGTCGCCTTGTCAACGTCCTCATAATAGTGTGCAGGAGCTACCGTAAATTTATAATCTTTTACAAACAACTCCGGTAATCTACTTTCCCATAAAGAATGGATTCCCTTTTGATCAGATTTTTGACCATCGTGATTGTCTGAAGTATGCAAAGGCATGTGGGCATCAGCAATATAATGACCTAAATCTGCCGCTATAAATAAGATCTCTGATTTACGTTTTTCTTTAAAAGCAGTAGTTAGTTTAGCCATCATGTCTTGAATATGCCACGGCAGAGTTCCATTTTTAGACAAAAACTTTTCGTCATATTTCTTTTTAGCTTCGACCATAGTTTTAGGGAAACTATCAACAGAGCCAAAGTTTTCCATGTCAAAATAATGTCTTGGGTTCTCTGCTTTGTCTTGCAGAATATATTTCCTCAGGTCCGGAACAGTTGATTCTTGGGTAATAAAGTCAATATGGTTGTAAAAGAAGACTTGCAGTGGTTTTGGAAGTGCCATAACTGCTGCTTTATTGATTCTTTCGTGCCCCACAATACCCCACGATAGGCTCAGGAAAGAAATAGCTACTGCAGTTAACACCAACATCGTAGGCTTAAACTTAAATTTTTTCATTACATTTAATTTTATGTGGTACAAATGTATTTTTTTTTGTACAATTCGAAGACAATGAGTTTAAGATTATTTTAATTTAAAGAAAAATATACAAATATGTTTCGCCATCAAGGAAAAAACAGAACTTTCATCCATGACTTACGTTTGGCCACTTTACTTTCATTTGTTGCGGGAATAGTAAATATCACTGGAGTTTTGGCCGTAAATACCTTAACAACAAATGTTACGGGGCACTTCGCTTTTTTCGCAGAAGAAGTGATCAAATACAACTATGCCGCAGCGTTCAGCTTTTTTGTTTTTACTCTTTTCTTCTTAATGGGAGCCTTCACGTCTAATTTTTTGTCTGAATTGGTTGCAATTAAACGACCAGGTTTACCACATGTAATCCCAATCGCACTCGAGATTGCAATTTTGACCACAGTCGGTTTTTTTGGCATGCAATCTGATTTGTCTTCACTTGAAGGGAAACTGATAGCCTTTTCTATGCTTTTTGGCATGGGAATCCAGAATGCCTTAGTGACAAAAATATCTAAATCAACGGTAAGAACAACGCATTTAACTGGGCTTTTCACTGATTTAGGCATCGAGTTATCACAGTTGTTTTTCTATAAGCATAAGAATGAAAGAAAAAGGCTGAACGCCAGCATCTACTTGCGCTTGTCGATAATTGTTTTCTTTTTTATTGGTTGTATTTCTGGAGGATTTTTGTATACGTTTATTGAAATAAAAACACTTTTTGTTGGATCTTTTTTTCTTTTAATAGCGCTCATTTATGATTACATCCGCTTGAAATTCTTCGTAATAAGAAGGAAAAAATTCACACACAACATTTAATAAAGGTATATCCCTAATGCGAAAATGGACTTCCTAATAAATGATTAATAACATTTACAGTAAGCCATTATACTTTCTCACAAACCATTCCGCAGCAAGCGTCAGGCCGATAAAAAGACACAACCAAGACCAATCAATCAAAGGAGTCCTTGTAGAATTGTTTTTTTCTATTGCTTTATAATCTTCATCATCCAAAAGACTTTTAATTAAGCTATCTACTTGATTCGATAAGTACCCTTTCCCACTCGTTTGAGTTGCCAATTGCTTCAGTTTCTCAAAATCAGGATTCACAAACTGTTTTTCTATATCAAAATCTAAAATTTCAAAACGACCGGAATAGCTTGTCATTGAATTGAGTTCTTTGACGGAAAACTTATAATTACCTGCAATCAGTCCATCTAGGTTTACTTTATAGAAGTTCTCACTTTTTAATAATTCATAGTTCTTGACCTCCTTAGTCTCTGTGTTGACTAAAGAAATACTTAAGCGTGCCTTTTCATCGAATTCATAATTTTTGTTAAAATATTGCGCGCTAATTTCAATAGCTTCTCCCGAATTATAAAAACTTTCATGATTGACAACCAAAGATTTTTTGGAATTGTTAGATGCCAAAAACTGTATTGTTTTGTCGATAAAAATATCAAATTTCTCAAAGGATTGATTTTCGACATGACTTTGTAGTCGCCATTTCCAAATATTTTCGCCCAAAAGGAAAGCTGTACGCCTACCTTGGGTTTCCCCAAAAGCCATTAAAGGCAAATTGGTTTCTAGATTTCTTATTTTTGAATATAGCAAAACAGAAACGTTTCCGGTAACAGCTGCAGTTCCATACTTATTCTCTAAAGGCGGAAAATTTTCAAAGTCAATATTATCTAGAGCAAACAGATTAAACTGGGGATTGAATGCGGCTAAATAATCTTCTTTCTGGTTACTCATCTTAAATTCTAAGCTATTTTGTTGCTGGTTTAAATATGAGAAGTCAGTGTTCGTTCCCGTAATTATAAATGTATTAATCCCAGCCGATTTATTTTCTTCAAAAACCTGTTTAAATTCAGCAGTTGGCTGGTAAATTATTAAAACATCATAATCACGCAATTGTTTTATATCCTGAGGTTTAAAAACGGTAACCTTACGCTGTGCATTAGATTCAATTGCTCGTTTTAAAGAACCAACATCAGGATGATTTAAAGACGAGATGATAGCTATATTTGTCTTCTGATCCATGACCTCTATAGCAAAATTTTTAGTGTTATTATAGGTGTTTATCTCCATTTCCATGGAAGAAATAGTAGCTTTAAAAACTTGCGAGCCCACTTTATTTGCCGGTAACAATACATTGATGACAGCCGTTTTTTTAGATGGTGTAAACTCAATTTTTTCCTTAGCCAAAACTGAATTCCCTTGCGATATAGTAAAATCTGCAGATATGTTTTTGCCTCCCGAATACTGCAAAAACACTTCTACAGGAAATTTGTTTTTGTAAAATGCATATTTATTTACATTCAGTTGATTTATTTTTAGATCAAATACCTTTGTGGTATCTCCTAGAACTATGGGAAACACTTTATTGGAAGTATCAAAACTATACACGTAATCGTTCCCGGAAGTTTGGTTTCCGTCGGTAATAATAACTGTGGGAAAGATTTTATTTCTATTATTCTTTTTAAGATTTGTAGCAATCAAGTCTAAGTTGGTTTGCGTGCCTTTAAAATCAAATTTATCCGATTCCTGAAATTCACTATCAAATCGATACGACTGAACGTCAAATTTCTCCTGCAAGCGTTTATCATTGACTAATGTTTGATACACTTCAACGGAGGTTTTATCTGCATTCAAAGCTACTATCGAGCTTGAATTGTCAACCACGACTGATAATAGAGGTTTTACTATCTCTGTTGAATTCTTAGTAATTATAGGATTGATCAGCAATAGCAGCACACCAAAAATGGATATAAATCGCAAAAAAGCCAAAAACAAAATCAATTTCGATTTGTTTTCGGCTTTGTAATAATATTGGAAAAACGATAAAATTCCAGCTACTAACAAGGAAAGAACTATTAATAGTGTTGTATTTAAAGTCATTCTTTTTTATTTAAATATAGTGCAAATTCAGAACTTTTAGATCATTTAAAATTCATCATTTATAATTTAAAATAATTTTAGGTAAGCATTCCTCCACATACATTCAATACTTGTCCAGAAATATAAGAACTCATATCCGAAGCTAAGAAAAGGCAAGCATTGGCAACGTCTTCAGTCGTGCCACCACGTTTCAATGGAATTCCATCTCTCCATCCTTGAACCACATCTGCATTTAATTTTGACGTCATTTCCGTTTCAATGAATCCGGGTGCAATTGCATTACAACGAATGTTACGAGAACCCAACTCAAGTGCTACAGATTTTGTAAAACCAATAACTCCTGCTTTAGAAGCTGCATAATTTGTTTGACCTGCATTTCCTTTTACTCCCACCACACTACTCATATTAATGATAGACCCTGAACGTTTTTTTAGTAAAGTTCTTTGAACAGCTTTCGTCATATTGAAAACTGATTTTAAGTTCACGCCTATAACTTTATCAAAATCTGCTTCAGACATTCGCATTAGCAAATTGTCTTTAGTTATGCCAGCATTATTGATCAAAATATCCACAGTACCAAAATCAGCAATTACAGCATCAACCATAGTTTGCGCCTCGTTAAAATCGGCAGCGTTTGACTGATATCCTTTTGCTTTAATACCCAAAGCATTCAATTCGTTTTCTAATGCTAAAGCAGACTCAACAGATGAACTGTATGTAAAAGCAACATTTGCTCCATGTTTTGCAAAAACTTCTGCAATTCCCTTTCCAATTCCGCGACTTGCTCCTGTTATAATGGCCACTTTTCCTTCTAGTAATTTCATATTCGAAAATTAATTTAATTTTTATTTGAAGCTATTCCTGCTATCCGCTTCAATCTTTTATGTCCGCTGTCGCGTACATAAAAGGATTTCCACTGCTATCAGGGCTATCTTATAGTGTTCAAATATAGAATAATTCCTTTTTTAAAAAAAATTTCAATTTCATTTAGCATCTAAATTTTATGATTTTTAAATATCAAGAAAACGCTTCACTAATTTATCCCAGAAAGAACTATAAATCGCAACTAAGGTAAAAACCAATAAAAACAGATGATACCAAGCGTTGGTCAGTAAGTCCATAAAATCAAGTTTACCATCAGCAAAACTTAGAATCAACAATACTTGTGCTCCATAAGGTAAAATTCCTTGAATAACGCAGGAAAAGATATCAAGTATTGCAGCCGTTTTTTTAGGACTCAATGCATATTCATCACTGATTTCCTTCGCAATTCCACCTGTTATAACAATCGAAACCGTATTATTGGCAATAGCCACATTGGTAAAACCAACCAATGCACCTATTCCGGCCTGCGCCGATTTTTTGCTTTTAATGCGTTTCTTGATCTGATGTAATATGTAATCAATTCCTCCAGCTTTATCCACCATCGCGGCTAAACCGCCAGTTAGCATCGATAATAAAAATATTTCGGTCATACTCGTAAATCCTTCATATATTTTTTGGGCAAATACCAATAGAGTGAAATGATTTCCAAAATAGCCAATCACTCCAGCCAATAGTGTTCCAATAATCAATGTCGAAAAAACATTTACACCAACCAATGCAAGGACAATGACTAAAACATATGGAATAATGGTAATCCATTCAAAACTGCTCTTAGGAATCGGCACAGCTATTATATCTGAGTTTAATCCCAAATAGAAAAACAGCAAAATAGTAATAACTGCTGCAGGAAAAGCGATAAACAAATTTATCTTGAATTTATCCTTCAATTCACAACCTAGAGATTGAGTCGCGGCAATTGTAGTGTCCGAAATCATCGAAAGATTATCCCCTAGCATTGAGCCTCCCAGCAAAGCGCCTGCAATCAGAGGCAGTGATGCTCCGCTAGAATTAGCTAGATTAACAGCTATAGGCCCTATAGCAACAATAGCACCCACAGAAGTTCCTGTAGCTGTCGATAGAAATGCTGCAATTAAAAAGATGCCTAAAGGAAAATACGCGACGTCAATAGTATTGATGCCAAGGTTTACAACAGCATCTACACCTCCCGTTGCTTTACTGACAACAGCAAACGCTCCAGCCAAAAGATAAATTAAACACATGGTCATAATTTTACTCTCTCCGCAACCAGCTATCAAAGTAGCAGATTTTTCATCGGCTGAGCTCCTGAACATAAGAAAAGCAGCAATAATGCCAATTAATACTGCAACTGGGGCGGGTAAAGAATAAAAGTCATCTAGCCAAATACCAGCTCCTAAAAACGTAAAAATGAAAATCAATAAGGGAATTAAAGCGTAGGCACTTCCTTTTTCTTTCAATGAATGGGTCATAAAGTAGTTTTAAAATGAAATAATGATAACGAAAAACTACAGCTAAAAAGAATGGGAATGTAAAACAACATTTTTTCCAAAGAGTTTGGCTTATCGTTTTAGCACCTTGCTTGTCTTTGCAGGTTGCTATCCTATTAAAGGATTCGTGATAACGGTGGCAAAAGTACTTAATTCTTTATGAAATCATTTCTCTTTTATCAAAAAAAAAAAAAAAGCGCCACAAAATGCAGCGCAATATTAGAATCGTTTATTCAAACGAGAATACTATTTTGTTTTAAAAAGCGACATTCCATTTTGGTAGCCTTCCGTTTTCATCTAAAAAGTTTTGTAAAACTTGTCCTTCTACAAATGTTGGAATCCCTTTCGACTTATCGTTGAATGTTTCATACCACACTACTTCTAAAGTACTGATATCTTCTTTAGCCATTTGTGCTGGCCAAGAATATTTTCTTCCTGTTTTTGCAAATTGATGCCCTTCAACAATTTTTTCTTTCAAACCACCATTTTTGATTTTCAAAGAGCCGTCATTTTGAACAGTTCCAGTAGAACCTACCATGATCAACTCTTTTTCATCTCCAACTGAATAAACCAAAAATACGCCACTTCCTTCAGAAGCATTGCAAACTTGTTCTAAACTATCAGCTGCTGTAAAAGTAAAACTATCGCTTACTTTAAACTTTTTCAATTCTTTGTGCATCTTTCTTTTGTATTAATTTTAAATAAAATGCCTCACAGAACACAGTGAGGCATTTTTATAATGAATTGAAATCATTAATAATTTTTCAATTATCCAATAACCTCTTTTACTTTCTTACCAATTTCAGCTGGAGAATCCACAACGTGTATTCCACATTCTCTCATGATTTGTTTTTTAGCTTCTGCCGTATCGTCAGATCCGCCTACGATAGCACCTGCATGACCCATTGTTCTTCCTGCTGGAGCGGTAACTCCTGCAATGAAACCTACAACTGGTTTGCGGTTACCATCTGCTTTAATCCAATGCGCAGCATCAGCTTCTAATTGACCACCTATTTCACCTATCATTACGATACATTCAGTTTCCGGGTCATTCATCAACAATTCCACTGCTTCTTTCGTAGTTGTTCCAATGATAGGATCTCCACCAATACCGATAGCTGTAGTGATTCCTAATCCTTGTTTTACCACTTGATCAGCTGCTTCGTAAGTCAAAGTTCCAGATTTAGATACGATACCTACAGTTCCTTTTTTGAAAACAAAACCCGGCATGATACCAACTTTAGCCTCTCCTGGAGTAATAACACCTGGACAGTTTGGCCCAATTAACCTTGCGCTTCTTTCTTTTACGTAAGCATTTGCTTTAATCATATCAGCTACGGGGATTCCTTCCGTAATTGCTATAATCACTTTTATTCCAGCGTCTGCAGCTTCCATTATTGCATCAGCTGCAAAAGCAGGTGGTACAAAAATAATAGTTGTATCAGCACCAGCTTGTTCAACTGCGTCTTTTACCGTATTGAAAACTGGACGATCTAGATGAGTAGTACCCCCTTTTCCCGGAGTTACACCACCAACAACATTAGTACCGTACTCGATCATTTGAGAAGCATGGAAAGTTCCTTCGCTTCCTGTAAAACCTTGAACAATAATTTTGGAATCTTTATTAACTAAAACACTCATGATATATATTTTATGTGATTTTTAAAAATTGTGCTGCAAAAGTAAGGTTTTGAAAATTATCTGACACCTTTCCTATCAAAATATATTATGATATTTGACTCATTTGATAACCTCTGTGTAATTTATTGTCTTTTATTTGCCAAATTGATATAAAATTTGCCAACAACATCTCTTCCCTTGGATTCTCTACTGTTTTTACAAAATGGGCATAACGCACAGTAATCATATCGTTTTCTGCGATAATGTGGCTTATTCTTATTTTAGAACGAACGTAAGCTTTAGCTAGTTCATCGGATAAATTCACAAGCGAATCAAAATTCAGCTGTATGAAACCCTTACTACTATTCCAATCTACTACTACATCAGGATGTAAAAATTCCTTAAGAACGGCACTGTCTAAAAGAGCATCTGATTTGTAGAACTCTTGAACGATTTCTTTTGCTGTCATAATTATTTCAATTTATTTAAAATCTCTGGGATCTTTTTAATATTGGCCAATTGCTTCAACTTTTCTCTAGACTCTTCTATCGGAGTTCCAAAATAAGTTTTCCCTCCCTCTACTGATTTTGTTACTCCTGTTTGACCAAGAATTACGGCTTTTTCTCCAATTGTTATTCCGCTTGTAGTACCTACTTGTCCCCAGATCGTAACTTCATCTTCAATAATTACGCAACCTGCGATACCTGTCTGGGAAGCTATCAAACATTTTTTTCCTATCACTGTGTCATGACCTACATGCACCTGATTATCAATTTTTGTTCCTTCACCAATGATTGTGTCACCAGTAACTCCTTTGTCAATAGTACAAAGGGCACCAATTCCTACATTATCTTTTATTACTACCCTACCGCACGAAAGTAATTGATCAAAACCTTCCTCTCGCTTTTTATAATAAAAAGCATCAGCACCTAAAATGGTACCGGCGTGAATAATTACGTTATCTCCAATGACGGTATAGTCATATATAGAAACATTAGAATGTATCATACAGTTTCTACCAATAACAACGTGGTTTCCTACGAAACTATTTGGCTGTATTACAGTCCCTTGACCCACTATCGCTGAAGCAGCAACTGATACATTACAGGACTGAAAAGGTTTGAAATGCTTCGTTAGCTTATTAAAGTCCCTAAAAGGATCGTCAGATATCAGAAGCGCTTTTCCTTCAGGACAATCTACTTTTTTATTAATTAGAATAATAGTTGCAGCTGATTTTAATGCTTTATCATAGTACTTAGGATGATCGACAAAAACGATATCTCCTCTTTCTACGACATGAATTTCGTTCATACCTAAAACTTCAAAATTCTTATCACCTATAGATTCGCACTTAAGCAAATTTGCGATTTCTTGTAAAGAATGTACTTTATTAAATTTCATAAATTTAGTGTTCATAGATCAGTATTCAGCCCAATTGCAAACTGAATACTGACCATTGCAAGCTATTCTTTAACGCGTTCCATGTAAGAACCTGACGCAGTATCTATCTTTATTTTATCTCCTTCATTTATAAATAAAGGCACGTTTATGGTAGCACCTGTTTCCATAGTTGCTGATTTTGTGGCATTTGTAGCCGTATTTCCTTTAATTCCAGGTTCAGCATATGTTACTTCAAGAATAACTGAAGGCGGCATATCTACTGATAAAGGCAAATCAGTCTCTGTATTGATACTTACCATTACGGTTTCTCCTTCTTTTAATAGATCTGGTGAATCCAAAATATTTTTATTCAAAGATATTTGCTCGAAGTTTTCAGTATTCATAAAATGAAAATCATCCCCTTCAGGATATAAATATTGAAACTTATGGTTTTCAACTCGTACTTCTTCAATTTTATGTCCTGCTGAAAAGGTATTGTCCAATACTTTTCCATTACTTAAACTTCTAAGTTTCGTCCTTACAAAAGCAGGCCCTTTTCCTGGCTTGACATGAAGAAATTCGATGATTTTGTAGATGTCATTGTTATATTTAATGCACAATCCATTTTTGATGTCTGATGTAGAAGCCATTTTATTGTTTTTTTATTGATTCGTCTATTTGTTGATTCGTTTATTTGTCTAATATATAAAAAATCAAACAACTAATTTTTTTAATAATTTCCAGTGTATCCTTTCATAACTCCTCTAGATGAATTTCTGATGAAATCCAAGATTTCGTCACGTTCAGGAGTTGCTTCCATCTCCGCTTCAATAATTCCTATTGCCTGTGTAGTGTTATAATTTTTTTGGTACAAAATTCTATAAATGTCTTGAACTTCTTTAATTTTTTCAGTTGTAAAACCCCTTCTTCTAAGGCCTACAGAATTAATCCCAACATAAGACAAAGGCTCTTTCGCCGCTTTTGTAAATGGGGGAACGTCCTTTCTAACTAATGAACCGCCAGAAATCATGGCATGGTCGCCAATATGGATAAACTGATGCACTGCTGCCAATCCGCCAATAACAGCAAATTTACCAACAGTTACATGTCCTGCTAAGGCCACACCATTTACAATTATTACATTGTCACCGATATGACAGTCATGGGCGATATGTGCCGTTGCCATAACCAAACAATTCTTTCCGAGTGTTGTCTGACCAGATGCTATCGTACCACGGTTGATTGTAACGCACTCTCTAATGGTACAGTTGTCACCAATGATAGCAAGTGACTCCTCTCCACCAAACTTTAAATCTTGTGGAATTGCAGATATAACTGCTCCAGGAAATATATTACAATTTTTTCCAATTCTTGCGCCTTCCATAATGGTAACATTAGAACCTATCCATGTTCCATCGCCAATAACTACGTTATTATGAATAGTCGTAAAAGGCTCAATGACAACATTTTTGGCTATTTTCGCGCCAGGATGAACATATGCTAAGGGTTGATTCATCTACTTATTTTTATGTTTTTTTTTTATATTCGTGATAAAAAATTTGAACGTTTAATTCCGTGTTTCTTACCCTAATTTTAAATTTATTGCTTTTTGGCAATTTGAGCCATTAATTCTGCTTCTGCAACCAGCTTTCCATTCGCGTAAGCGTTCGCCTGCATATGACAAATCCCTCTTCTGATAGGCGTAATTAAATCGCATTTAAATATCAAAGTATCACCAGGTAACACTTTGTGTTTGAATTTGACGCTGTCTATTTTCATAAAGTAAGTTAAATAGTTTTCTGGATCCGGAACAGTGCTTAACACTAATATCCCTCCGGTTTGTGCCATGGCTTCAACAATTAAAACACCTGGCATAACTGGAGCTTCTGGAAAATGGCCTACAAAGAAATTTTCGTTCATTGTCACATTTTTCATTCCAACCACATGACTTTCAGACATCTCTATAATTCTATCAATCAACAAAAATGGAGGTCGATGAGGAAGCACTGACATAATTTTGTGAATATCCATCAAAGGCTCCAAATTTAAGTCAAAAACTGGAACGTAATTTCTTTGTTCTATTTTAATAATTTTTGCCATTTTCTTAGCAAATTGAGTATTAACAAAATGACCTGGCTTGTTAGCGATAACTTTACCTTGTATTTTTGTTCCAATCAAAGCTAAATCTCCAACTACATCCAGCAGCTTGTGTCGAGCAGCTTCATTAGGATAATGCAAAGTAAGGTTGTCTAATATTCCATTAGATTTTACGTTAACGGTGTCTTTTCTGAATGCCTCCTTCAAGTTCTTCATTGTAGATTCAGATATCTCTTTATCAACATATACGATGGCATTATTCAAGTCGCCTCCTTTAATTAAACCATTGTCTAACAATTCCTCTAATTCATGTAAAAAACTAAAGGTTCTTGATTCAGATATTTCCGTTTTAAAATCAGCAATACTTTTCATATTGGCATTCTGCGTACCCAATATTTTAGTGCCAAAATCAACCATGGCAGTAACGCAATAATGGTCACTTGGCATAATCAATATTTCACTTCCCGATTCTTCATCAGTAAAAGAAATAACTTCTTTTACTACATATACCTTTCGTTTTGCATTCTGCTCTTCGACTCCAGCTTTTTCGAGAGCTTCCACAAAGTACTTGGAAGAACCATCCATTATGGGTAGCTCAGAAGCATTTAACTCGATAATCACATTGTCCAAATCGCAACCCACTAATGCCGCCAGAACATGTTCTGGGGTTTGGATTTTTACTCCTAGTTTTTCTAAATTGGTTCCTCTTTGTGTATTAACAACATAATTCGCATCAGCTTCAACAACAGGCTGCCCCTCTAGGTCTACTCTTACAAAAGTGAATCCATTATTGATTGGAGCCGGCTTGAAAGTCATTTCGACTTCTTTACCGGTGTGTAAACCGACTCCAGTAAGAGAGATTTCTGCCTTGATAGTCTTCTGTTTAACCATTATTCCCTTTTTTTTGTTTTATTATTTGTTTCTTTAATTCTTCTATGTCTGCGACAATTTTCGGCAAGTTTTTAAAATAGACATATGATTTACTAAAATCATTGTAACCAAATGTTGGACTTCCTTGCAAGATTTCATCATCTTTAATATTCCTGCCAACACCAGATTGCGCTTGAATTCGAACATTATTTCCTATAATTAAATGCCCTGCAATTCCTACTTGTCCACCGATCATGCCATTTTTACCAATTTTAGTGGAACCAGCGATACCCGTTTGCGCGGCAATCACTGTGTTTTCGCCTATTTCGACATTATGGGCAATCTGAATTTGATTGTCAAGTTTTACCCCTTTTCTTATAATGGTAGAGCCCATTGTTGCCCTATCTATGGTAGTGCAAGAACCAATATCCACATTGTCTTCTATAATAACGTTGCCAATTTGGGGTATTTTTTTAAACGTGCCGTCAGTATTAGGCGCAAAACCAAAACCATCCGCACCAATTATAGCACCAGAATGAATGGTGCAATTGTTTCCGATCACCGTTTCTGAATATACTTTTGCACCTGCAAAAATAATCACATTATCCCCAATTAAAACGTTATCCCCGATAAAACAATTAGGATAGATCTTAACATTATCACCAATCACGACGTTTAAACCTAGATAACTAAAACTGCCTAAATATAAATTTTTGCCATATTTAGTGTTTTCCGAAATAATCGATGGCTGTTCTATTCCGATTTTGTTTCCCCTCGCCTGATCATAAAACTCTAATAATTTTGAAAAAGCCATATAGGCATCATCAACTTTTATTAATGTTGTTTTTATTTCTGCTTCTGCTTCAAAGGTTTTATTCACTATCGTAATAGTAGCCTCTGTTTTATAAATGAAGCCATTGTATTTAGGGTTCGATAAAAAAGTCAATGAACCCATTTTTCCTTCTTCAATTTTAGATAACTCATGAACTTCAGCATTGGGATTCCCAACGACCTCACCTTCCAATATCACTGCTATTTGTTCTGCTGTAAATTTCATCCCGACAAAAATATAAAAAAAATAGATTTTAAATGTTGATTTCTACAAGTTGTTTTGGGAAACAAATGTAATATTTAGTAACCGATTTCGATAATGATTTTAAATTCAGCTGGTCAGAAGATTCTATTACATCCTCGACAGTCCTGTCTTTTTTCAAAATTCGGATTGGTTCCTGAACCTTACTATAAGCTTGATTTTTTATCTTTCCCTTAAAAATAAAAAAATTAGTTTCCGCAATACTTATGTTATTTTCCAAAGCAAAACGTTCCTTCAAAGGCTGTAAGTCTTCTACAGGCACTTTTTCACTTGTTAATTTTATTTTCAATAAATCCCTATTGATGATCATCTTGCTTAACGACGATAAAATAAAATCTTCATGGCGTTGCCATGACTTTAAAGCGCTAATAATATCAAAATCATCCAATTGAGAAAACAAATCCAAAGTCTCTGTATCGAATGTTGCCAGTGTAATTTTGTTTTGTAAAAAAAACAATAGCGGATCACTGCAAGGCAAAGTCACTCCTTTTAATGTAAGTTCTTTGGCACGTTTTAATATTCTGGTCAAAATTAACTCCGCTACCAAACTAGTTTTATGCAGATAAGCCTGCCAGTACATCAGTCGCCTAGACATTAGGAATTTCTCTACTGAATAGATTCCTTTTTCTTCAATAACCAAAACATCATCCACCACATTCATCATTTGGATTAATCGCTCCGAATTGACATTTCCTTCCGCAACGCCTGAGTAGAAGCTGTCACGTTTTAAATAATCCATTCGATCCATATCCAATTGACTCGATATAAGCTGCAACATGAATTTTCTATGATAATCTCCTTCAAACACCTGAATGGCTAAATTTAACTGACCATTAAATTCTACATTCAATTGATGCATAAACAACAACGAAATTTCCTCATGATGTACGTCCTCCACGATACTTCTTTCCATCGCATGAGAAAATGGTCCGTGCCCTATATCGTGTAACAAAATGGCAATATACAAGGCATTTTCCTCTTCAGAGCTGATAGAAACCCCTTTAAAACGGAGTACTTCTACTGCCTTTTGCATCAAATGCATGCAGCCCAAAGCGTGATGAAAACGGGTATGATTCGCCCCTGGATATACTAAGTAAGATAATCCCATTTGAGAAATCCTTCTTAAACGCTGGAAATAAGGATGTTGTATTAGGTCGTAAATTAATGCATTCGGGATGGTGATGAACCCATAAATGGGATCATTAAATATTTTTAGCTTATTGATTTGACTCACTATAACTTTATTTTAGGTCAACAAATATAGTCAAATTTAGACCTTATTAATAAAAAGGGGTATCTGATAGCTGTTTCAGTCCAAAGTGATTTGTTTTCTTACATTAAATTTAGAAAACAGCAATTCTGATAAAATTAACATAACATTAAGTTCGATTGGTTCGGTCTTTTACGAACCAATCGTACATTTACAAAAAATTTGTATGGACAATCTCCAAAAAGAAAGAGAGGAAATCATTGAAATACTTGGTATTCATTTTGAGTCTTTATATAAAATTCCTCCATTAGCTGGAAGGATTTTGGGGCTATTAATTGTTGATGGGTGCAAATCAGGATTATGTTTTGAAAACATAGTCGCAAAACTAGCAGCAAGTAAAAGTTCTATATCAACCAATATCAATTTGCTCCTTAAAATGGAACGGATATATTATATTACAATAACAGGCGACAGAAAAAAATATTTTAAATCAGCTCCATTAAGTAACAGATTAACTAGTTACTTAAAAATGATAGAAGCAGAAAGTATCGTCATTAATAAAATGCATGATTATCGAAAAAAAACAGCCTCTTCGATTGAAGAACAATGCAATCTGGAAAATATCATTTCGTATAAAAATCATCTGTTAGAAGTTGAAAAATCACTTCAAAAAACAATAGCTGAATTTAAAAAGATAGAAATAAATAATACCAATAGTAACAATTAATAAATAAAATTCAATAAAATGAAGAAAATTTCATTCCCAATAATAGCTGTTTTACTCATATTTTCATCTTGTGGAAAAAAAGCAGAACAACCACCATTACAAGGACCAGTACCGTTTGCTGTTCAAAAAATAGTTAAGGAAGATGCTACCGTTTACCAAGAATTTACTGCTAATATTGAAGGACAGCAAAATGTAGAAATACGACCAAAGGTGAATGGTTTTATCGAGAAAATATATGTAGATGAAGGACAACTAGTTAAAAAAGGACAAATCCTTTTTAAATTAGAAACACAAATGCTTAACCAAGATGCTTCTGCTTCAAAAGCGATGGTTCAAGCTGCTCAAGTTGAAGTGGATCGCTTAAAGCCACTTGTAGATCGAAACATTATTAGTAATGTACAATTAGAAACTGCTAAAGCCCGATTAGCGCAAGCTAAAAGCGCTTATGGAAGTGTTGTAGCAAACATTGGTTATGGCACTATCTATTCTCCTGTAAACGGCGTGATTGGTAGCCTTCCCTATAAAGAAGGTAGCTTAGTTAATCCTACTTCTGAAATGGCTTTAACAACTGTTTCCGATACTAGGAATGTACGCGCCTATTTTACTATGAATGAAAAACAACTGCTCTCCTTTAATAAAATTTTTAATGGAACGACTGCTGCCGATGCACTAAAGTCAACTCCTGAAGTTTCTTTAATATTAGTTGACGATTCAGAATACGAACAAAAAGGTAGAATTACTACTATGAATGGATTAGTAAACCCTACAACAGGCACAACTGAATTTAGAGCTGATTTCAAGAATCCAAAGGGGCTTTTAAGAAGTGGTAGTAGTGGAATTATTCGTTTACCAATAGTACAGAACGATGTGGTTGTCGTACCTCAAAGAGCTGTTTTTGAAGTACAAGGAAATAAAATAGTGTATGCTGTTGAGCAAGGAAATAAAGTAAAGTCAAGAATTATTGAAACCAATGGAACTTCAGAATTGAATTTTATTGTAGTTAATGGCCTTAATAGCGATGATGTAGTTGTAATTGAAGGAGCTTCGAAACTTAAAGATGGAATGCAAATTATTCCTAAATCAGCAAGCCCACATGAAGGTCAATCTAAAGTGGTTGCTACTCCTTCGACAATAAAATAAACAAAAGCAATAATCGCATAAAGAAAATAAAATGTTAAAAACTTTTATAGAGAGACCTGTACTCTCAACAGTAATATCAATCATAATTACCATTTTGGGTGTTTTAGGATTGATGTCCTTACCCGTCGAAGAATATCCTGAGATTGCTCCGCCTACCGTTCAGGTTTCAGCGACTTATACTGGAGCTAATGCAGAAACTGTATTAAATAGTGTAGTCATTCCGCTAGAAGAAGAAATAAATGGTGTTGAAGGTATGACTTATATGACTTCGACAGCTGCAAATGACGGATCCGCAAATATTTCTGTTTATTTTGGATTGGGGACAGATCCCGATATTGCTGCGGTAAACGTTCAAAATAGAGTTGCAAGAGCCACAAGTAAATTGCCATCATCGGTAGTTCAAACGGGGGTAACCACGATTAAAAGTCAAAATAGTGCTTTAATGTTCTTTGCTTTGTATTCGAACAATAAAGACTATGACGAAGTTTATATTCAGAACTACGCTAAAATTAATTTGGTTCCAAAATTACAACGTGTAAAAGGAGTTGGTCAGGTAAACGTAATTGGAGCTAAGGATTATTCGATGCGAATATGGATCGATCCCGAGAAAATGTCCAGTTATAATATCGCACCACAAGATGTTCAGGCTGCTTTGCAAGAACAAAACGTGGAGGCAGCTCCTGGTAAAATTGGCGCAAATGCTGAAGGTATTTACGAATATGTAATTAAATATAAGGGAAGACTTAGTGAAGTAAAAGAGTACGAAAATATTATAATAAAATCAATTGGAAATGGTAATTTCCTGAGACTTAAAGATGTTGCAACGGTAGAACTTGGTGCTTTCAATTACGGAACCAAGAATATAGCCATGGGTAAAAAAGGTGTAGTAGTGGGAGTTTTTCAAACTTCTGGTTCGAATGCTCAAGATATAGCGACTGAAATAATGTCTATTTTAGAAGAATCTAAACCTGATTTTCCTGCAGGAATTGATTATATCATACCATACAATTCTAAAACATTTTTGGATGCTTCAATTGATAAAGTAATAAGTACTTTGATTGAAGCCTTTTTATTGGTTTTCTTAGTAGTTTATTTATTCTTGCAAGATTTTAGATCTACGCTAATTCCGGCAATTGCGGTTCCAGTAGCTATTATTGGTACGTTTTTTTTCCTACAATTATTTGGATTCTCGATCAATATGTTGACATTATTTGCCATGATTCTTGCCATTGGAATTGTCGTCGATGATGCTATTGTCGTCGTCGAGGCCGTCCATGCAAAACTAGACGAAGGTGCAAAATCAGCTAAAGAAGCTACTCTCTCTGCAATGGGTGAAATTTCTGGAGCCATTATTTCGATTACACTTGTAATGTCAGCAGTATTCATTCCCGTTTCCTTTTTAAGTGGACCGGCAGGAGTATTCTACCAACAGTTTTCCATTACTTTAGCAATCGCTATTTTGATTTCTGCGGTAAATGCTTTGACTTTAAGTCCTGCTTTGTGTGCGTTACTGTTGAAACCGCATGCAGACTCTAAACATCATAATGCAAATTTTAAAGATCGTTTTTTCATTGCTTTCAATACCAATTTTGATCGAATGAATAAAAAATATGTGAAATCATTAGGATTTTTAACTCGCAAAAAATGGATCGTTGTCGTGGCTCTTTTTGTGTTTTCTGGAATTACGGTCTTTCTTTTCCAAGTCACACCTTCAGGATTTATACCAAATGAAGACCGCGGAATCATCTTTGCCGATGTGACATTACCTCCCGGTTCTACTCTAGAAAATACGCAAAAAACGGTTCAAGAATTAGATTCTATACTTGAATCCATGGATCTTGTAGAAGCAAGAATAAACATTGTAGGTTTTAGTCTGCTAAATAATATTAACGGAGGTTCCTATTCTTTCTCCGTAATTAAATTGAAAGACTGGGGGGAACGTACCGAGGATGATCAATCTGTAGATGCTGTAGTAAAACAATTATTTGCTAAAACTGCAGATATTAAAAGTGCTAAGATATTATTTTTTACCCCTCCAAGCATTAGAGGATTAGGTACTACTGATGGTTTTGAATTAAAAATTGAAGACAAAGGAAATGATGATTGGCAAACTATAAGTAAAGTGAGCAATGAGTTTCTTGGGGAATTAATGAAGCGACCTGAAATACAGTACGCCATTACTAATTTCAATCCTAATTTTCCTCAATATCAGATGGACGTTAATGTGGAGAGAGCTAAGGATGCGGGTGTTGAAATTACAACAATATTTAATACAATGCAGGGGTACTATGGTGGTTTGTACACAACCGACTTTAACAAGTTTGGTAAGCAATACCGCGTAATGATTCAGGCAAAATCTGAAGATCGTGCTAACCTTGAATCTATTAACAACATCTATGTAGTTAATAACAGTGGACAAAAAGTAGCGATAAGTCAGTTCGTAGATTTTAAAAGAATTTACGGTCCTGAAGCTGTCTCTCGTTTTAATATGTTAAAATCTGTAAATGTAAACGGGAAATCAAATCCCGGATTTAGTAGTGGTGACGCCATTAAAGCTGTTCAGGCAGTTGCTGCACAACATTTACCCAAAACCTATACTTATGAGTTTTCCGGATTAACCAGAGAAGAAATTATAGCAGGAAATCAAGCAATTGGTGTGTTTTTATTAAGTTTGATATTTGTGTACTTTTTACTAAGTGCTCAGTATGAAAGTTATTTAGTTCCGCTATCTATACTACTTTCATTACCAGTTGGTGTATCAGGAGCAATTGGTTTTGTCTATATAGCAGGATTAGAAAACAACATCTACTTTCAAGTCGCCCTGATTATGCTTATTGGATTACTCGCCAAGAATGCTATTTTGATTGTCGAGTTCGCCATACAAAGGCGACGCAATGGCATGGACTTAACAAAAGCGGCGATCGAAGGAGCACGTGCTCGTTTACGTCCTATCTTAATGACCTCATTGGCTTTCATCTTCGGTCTATTACCATTGGCACTAGCTTCTGGAGTAGGTGCTGTAGGTAACCGTTCCATTGGTATGGGAGCTGTAGGAGGAATGTTAGTAGGTACCCTATTAGGGATATTTGTTATTCCTGTTTTATTTGTAATCTTCCAAGGCTTGCAAGAACGTATTAGCGGTAAACCAATAGTAGTTAATCAAAAAAATGATGTTGCACCTTTAGATAAAGAAAATGAAAAATAAAATATACAGAATCGCAGTATTAACTGTGACAGCAACGGTAATGCAGTCGTGTTTTGTTGCTAAAGAATATAAACGACCAGAATTAAAAACGGAAAATTTGTATCGAAATGAAGTAGTGTTATCAGACACTACTTCATTAGCTAATGTCTCTTGGGACAAGGTTTTTACCGATCCCCTTTTACAGGGATACATTTCAAAAGGATTACAAAATAATCTGGATGTGCGCATCGCTATGCAAAATATTATTGCCGCACAAGCCACAATGAAACAGGGAAAAGCGGGCTACTTCCCTAGCCTATCTGTAGGGGCTGATTGGACACATCAATCTATATCAAAAAATAGCCAATCTGGTACGTTCTTGCAAACTCTCGATGTTGACCAGTACCAATTAGGAGGGAGTCTCTCGTGGGAAGCTGATATCTGGGGTAAAATAAGAAGTAATAAACGCGCAACTAACGCCGCATACCTACAAACAACAGCAGTAAATCAAGCTATAAAAACGCAATTAATTGCAAATATAGCCACGATTTATTACCAATTAGTTTCAGTTGATGAACAAATTAAGGTGGCCGAAGAAACTTTAATTAATCGTGAGAAAAGTGTCGAAACGATTTTAGCATTGAAAAAAGCGGGGAATGTTACTGAAGTTGGTGTAAAACAAACCGAGGCACAAAAATACGCCACGGAGATCATTATTGCCGATTTAAAAAACAGTGTTGTCATCCTTGAAAACACATTTAGCACACTATTAGCTGAGCCCTCGGCAAAAATTGAACGTGATACTTTTGAATCTCAAAATATGCAACCCGCAATAACAATTGGTGTTCCAGCTAATTTGTTGCGAAACAGGCCTGATGTTATTGCTGCTGAGTACAATCTGATTACCAACTTTGAAATGACTAACGTTGCAAAAAGTGGTTTTTATCCAAGTTTAACATTAACTGCTAGTGGTGGCTTTCAAAGTATTGACATAAAGGAATGGTTTAGCGCCAATTCTATTTTTGCAAATGTTATTACAGGATTAACACAACCCATTTTCAATAGAAGGCAAGTAAAAACCGCGTTGGAGATCGCCAAAGCTAATCAGGAAAAAGCCTATTTACAATTTGAGCAATCCTTACTTACGGCGGGCAAGGAAGTCTCGGATGCACTAGCGCAATACAAAAACGAAACTTATAAAATTACGATTCGTGAAAAACAGGCAGACGCATTAATAAAAGCAAGTAATTACTCAGAAGAATTATTAACCTACGGTTTAGCTAATTACTTGGAAGTATTAACTGCTAAAGATGCTGCTTTAAATGCTCAATTAAGTTTAGTAGATAATAAATTCCAACAATACAAAGCAGTAGTTCAATTGTATAGAGCCCTTGGTGGTGGATGGCAATAATAGTAAAACTTGATAAAATTATAATAGGTTAATTAATTCGAAGAAAGCCACTAAGTATTGTACTTAGTGGCCTTTTTTATGAAAATAAATATGCTTTTTACAATCTTCTTATCCAGATATTTCTAAATTGTGTTTTGCAACCATGTTCTTGTAACGAAATCACATCTTCTCCGTGAGAGGAAGGATAATTATGTAAACCTGAGTAAAGGGTCAATCCATTGATAGTTGCATTATTTTGTACCAAAACACCATTATGAAAAACAGTTATTCTTGCTGGAGCATCAATCAATCCATTCGCTTTAAAACGTGGTGCGGTGTAAACAACATCATAACTATTCCATTCTAAAGGTGTTTTCATTGCATTAACTAAGGGCGGATGATCTTTGTAGATGCTTCCTGCTTGCCCATTGCTATACGTTCTATTGTTATAGGAATCCAATACTTGTAGTTCATATCTGTTTTGAAAAAATACACCGCTATTCCCTCGCCATTGTCCACCATCTACCACCACATCTGGAGCACTCCACTCTATGTGTAATTGACAATCGCCGAATTGCATTTTTGTCTGAATTCCGCCTGAACCAGAAACTACCTCCATATAATCGTTATCAACAATTTTCCATACAGCAGGTTTTTCAATATCATTTTGACTTACCCATTCATCCATGTTTTTACCATTAAATAAGACAATGGCATCCGAAGGTGCCTCTCCTTGCTTTTTTCCTGGTGTAACTATTTTTACTTCCGGTTCCCAAATTTCAGTCATTTCTGGTTTCATTGCCATAGGTGATACTTCTGGTGGGGTATCAATTACCGTATGCTGCGCCATTAGAGCTGTACTCGAAAACAAAACTACTATTCCAAAATAACCACTTATTTTTCTTGATTTCATAACTACTTAATTTAATAAAGGATAAAAATATAATAAAACCGCTCTGTTTTTACACTAAATCTGAAAAAACACAATGTTATTATCAATTTATTTAGATAAACATTCCTTCGCTGTTGTGGTCTAACCCCCTAATAATCGGACTTTAACATTTTAAGTTTTACAAACATACAAAATAAGTAAATATCTTTGCTTT
>NZ_JBGQOE010000009.1:0-128239 GCF_052113685.1 Flavobacterium sp. W22_SRS_FP1 | reverse complement strand
CCGAGAAAAAGATTTAATTTTGAAACACCAAATTATATGTTTAACCAAAAAGTTGCATTAGTAACTTGAATTCAGCAGTTATAAACTGTATATGATACAAAAACAAGAATCAATTAAATAAATTTTTATGAAAAAAACAATCTTAGTTGCAGTTGTTTTATTTGCCATGTCAAATGCTGCACAAGCCCAATTAGTAAAATTTGGTATCAAGGGCGGAGTAAATTACGCAAACCAAAATGGGAGCAGTATTACAGTAAACAGCACGAATTATGAGACAAGTGCAATAACAAGTTATCACGCTGGATTAGTTGCCGAGGTAAAACTAACAGACGGTTTTTCTATCCAACCTGAATTATTGTATTCAACACAAGGAGCGTCATACAAAAATGCTCTTAAAGAATTCAAAAACGAATTGGGTTATTTATCTGTTCCACTTTTGGCAAAATTTCATTTAAATAAAACAGTTAGTCTTGATCTTGGCCCACAAGCTTCTTTTTTATTAAGTGAAAGAAATAATTTTGATTACAATAATGCAGAAACATTTGAATTTGCAGCCCTTGGAGGTCTAAGTTTTAATATTACAAAAAGTTTCTTTCTGCAAGGTCGCTATGTTTTAGGTGTTACAGAAGCTTCAAAAGACGCCCAAGTTAAAAACTCGGCACTTCAGATTTCTGCTGGTTTTACTTTTTAGAAATTATAAAAAACAAATTTCATCAAAACCGTTCTTTAATTGGAACGGTTTTTTTATTTTTACCAAAACATCAACTATGAAAATTGCTATTATTAATGGCCCAAACTTGAATCTTTTAGGTAAGCGCGAACCTGAAGTATACGGAAACCAAACTTTTGAAGACCACTTCACGCATCTACAACAAAAATTTCCAAATATAGCGTTCAATTATTTCCAAAGTAATATTGAAGGTGAGTTAATCGACAAAATTCAAGAATTTGGTTTTTCATATGACGGGATAATACTAAATGCAGGAGCTTATACACATACCTCTATAGGCATCGGTGATGCAGTTAAAGCTATAACTACTCCAGTGGTAGAAGTACACATTTCGAATACTTTTTCACGTGAAAGTTTCAGACATCAATCCTACATTTCAGGAAATGCAAAGGGTGTTATTCTTGGTTTTGGACTAAAAAGCTATGAATTAGCAATTGTATCTTTTTTAAAATAACCAATTTGTAATTTGTCAATATAAAAAAACTCTAAAAAATTAACTATACTTATGGGGCTCCACATGTATCAAAACATGACCTAACTCTGGAATTTTGCTTCTTAAAACATCTTTTAGATTGTGAGCTAATTCATGCCCTTCTTTAACCGATATATTAGCATCAACTACAGCATGTAAATCTACGTGATACTTCATTCCTGCCTTACGAATAAAACACTTTTCGGTATCTATAATTCCTTCTACCTGATAAGACACCTTTCTAATCTCAGCGATCAAGTCGTCATTCAAATGTTCGTCCATAATTTCTCCAAGAGCGGGTCTGAAAATTAAATAGCTGTTATAGAGAATAAATCCTGATGCAAAAAGTGCAGCCCAATCATCGGCTGACTCATAACCATTTCCCAGAATCAAAGCTATAGATATGCCTATAAATGCAGCAATCGAAGTTATCGCATCAGACCTGTGATGCCATGCATCTGCCTTTAATGAAGAACTGTTTGTTTCTAAACTTCTTTTCATCACCAAGCGAAAGGAATATTCCTTCCAAATAATTATTGCTCCAAGAACAAAAAGAGTCCAAGACTTAGGTAAGGCATGTGGAGTTCTTATATTAATGATACTTTCGTAAGCAATTATTGTAGCTGAAGTAATTAAAAATCCTACAACTAGAAAAGTAATTAACGGCTCGGCTCGGCCATGTCCATAAGGATGGTTTTTGTCTGCTGGCTTATTTGAATACTTAATTCCAAATAATACTAAAAACGAAGCAAATATATCCGTTGTTGACTCAATGGCGTCAGCAATCAAGGCATAGGAATTGCCAAAGAATCCAGCTAAACCTTTAATCACAGCTAAACACGTATTTCCTATAATACTAAAATAAGTCGCTTTAATCGCTTTCTTCTCGTGTGACATGTTAATTAAGATTGAAAAAAAACGCTTAAATAAATCTCTTTGTTAATGATAAAAGATTTATTTAAACGTTTTACAAGTATGATTTATTTGGTTTATTCTACACGAACTATATTTGCACCAATTGCTCTTAAACGCTCATCAATTCTCTCATATCCACGGTCTATTTGTTCGATGTTTTGAATAGTACTAGTCCCTTTTGCAGAAAGTGCAGCAATCAACAATGATATACCTGCACGAATATCCGGGGAAGACATCGTAGTCGCTTTCAATTGTGATTGAAAGTCATGACCCATAACTACAGCTCTATGCGGATCGCACAACATTATTTTTGCGCCCATGTCGATCAACTTATCCACAAAGAATAAACGACTTTCAAACATTTTTTGATGTATCAATACATCTCCTTTTGCCTGTGTTGCCACAACCAAAACAATACTCAACAAATCTGGTGTAAAACCTGGCCAAGGAGCATCTGCCACCGTAAGGATAGAACCATCAATATCAGTTTTAATTTCATATCCATCTATGTGAGATGGAATATATATGTCATCGCCTCTACGTTCCAATGTAATCCCTAGTTTTCTAAAAGTGCTAGGAATAACTCCTAAATTATCCCAACTAACATCTTTTATAGTGATCTCACTTTTAGTCATTGCTGCCAATCCGATCCAGCTACCAATTTCGATCATGTCAGGAAGAATTCTATGTTCGCATCCTCCCAAAATTTCTACTCCCTCGATAGTCAATAAGTTTGAACCAACACCCGTTATCTTAGCTCCCATGGAGTTTAGCATTTTACAAAGTTGCTGCAAATAAGGTTCACAAGCAGCGTTATAAACAGTTGTTTTTCCTTTTGCCAAAACAGCAGCCATAACAATATTAGCCGTTCCTGTTACTGAAGCTTCATCCAGTAGCATGTCTGCCCCTTGCAACCCAGCTGGGGCCTCTACTCCATAAAAATGATCCTCTCTATTGTAGCGAAATTTCGCCCCTAAATTGATAAATCCTTCAAAGTGCGTATCTAATCTTCTTCTTCCTATTTTATCCCCACCAGGTTTTGGAATATAACCTTTACCGAAACGGGCCAAGAGTGGACCAACAATCATAATAGAGCCACGTAATGAACCTCCTTCTTTTTTAAAAGCTTCTGTTTCAAGATACCCGATATTAACTTCATCAGCTTGAAAATTATAAGAACCGTGTCCATTCTTTTGAACTTTTACACCCAAGTTTTTTAATAGTACGATTAGCTTATTAATATCAATAATATCAGGAATATTGTTGATTGTAACTTTTTCAGATGTTAGTAAAACAGCACACAAAATTTGTAACGCTTCGTTTTTCGCTCCTTGTGGAGTGATTTCTCCTTTTAGACGAATCCCTCCTTCTATTTTGAAAATTCCCATATGATTTTATTATATTGTGAAGATATTTAACAGTGAGCTCTCCGATATTTCAAAATGCGATTTGCTTTTTTCCATAGCATGACAGCACGCTAGATCTATTTCTTATTATTTACTGTTTTTTTTGAAAAGGCTTTGATTTACCAGTTTTAAGGTTCTTATTGCTTTGAATCTTCGGCTGCCCAGCCGGCGCAATTTTATTAGATATTCGCTTATTGGTGCGCAATAAATCTGTGGTATTCAGAAGTGATTCAGAACTATCAAGCATATTTATCTTGCCATCAGACAATTCATATAAGTGTTCATAAATTACATCGTCTTTTACGGTGTCCTTGTTCCAACTCAGGTAGGACTTTTTCATGTGATTGGCAATTACTTTAACC
The DNA here is from genome assembly GCF_052113685.1 of Flavobacterium sp. W22_SRS_FP1. Lineage (NCBI taxonomy): Bacteria > Pseudomonadati > Bacteroidota > Flavobacteriia > Flavobacteriales > Flavobacteriaceae > Flavobacterium > Flavobacterium sp. W22_SRS_FP1. Next base: position 124,354 of record NZ_JBGQOE010000009.1, on the reverse strand, counting down.
AAAGCATTTTTCATATCTCCGTCTTCCCATTTATTGGCAACGTCAATCATATACTTTATATTATTACCATAATACCTGTATTTAGGGTAGTTTTGTGGGTAGTTTAACACATCCGGCTTAAGTTGTAATACTTCACGAGATGGTATTGGGTAGGGTGAGTCAACCTCTAATCTAAAATCAGACATAATAAAGAGCTGATCCCATAATTTGTGTTGAAAATCAAGAACATCACGCAAATGGGGATTTAAACTTCCCATAACTTGAATAATATACTTTGCAGCTTTATTCCGCACTTCGACATCCTCAATGGCTATAGCCTGCTCGATTAGCTTTTGTAAATGACGTCCATATTCCGGAATAATCAAATGCGATCTTTCAGCATTATATTCCAAATGATAAACGACATCGTTTGCAATCTCTTTTTTGTATTTTGAATTCATATGTGAATTTAATTTTTTAGTCAATAATATGGAGCTGGTCACAGGCCAGCAATCTTTAAGCTGGCTATCTAGTCAATTAAGCTAACACGTATTTATAGTGATATAATACCCGTAATAGTGGATACTTCCAAGTATTTGTCAACTATTTCTTGAGAGTCTTTCACCTGAACATCTACTGATATACTGGTGAATTTACCCGTTTTAGATTTTCTTGTTTTAATAATGGCTCCCATACAATCAAAAGCCAATTCAACACGTACTACATTGTCACTTTCAGATGGCACAATAAACTTAAACAAATACAAAGCGGGCCAAGTATTACTCATATCCAACTCCACTTTCAATCGCTCATAAAATTCTTCAGTATTCTTATCCATGTAGTAATTAAATATAACAGCAAATATACTGTTTCAAAAGCAAACTACGAATTATGAATTATGAATTTTTATTCAAAGCAAAAATTTTAATGACATTCCTTTTTCCAAATTCCGATTAGTTTGAGTAAGTTTGCTCCTTATTTCCAAAAAGTGCAGAAAGAAATCATAATAATTATTGGCGGACCGGGAACAGGTAAAAGTACCCTAATCGACGGATTGATAGCAAAAGGTTTTTGTTGTTATCCTGAAATCTCTAGAGAAGTAACTTTAGAGGCAAAAAAACAAGGAATTGAACAATTATTTCTTGAAAAACCTTTGTTGTTTAGTGAACTTCTTTTAGAAGGAAGAAAAAAACAATTCACAAGCGCTCAAAATGAGCCTCATAATGTCGTCTTCATAGACAGAGGTATTCCCGATGTGTTAGCTTATATGCACTACATTGGAGACAGTTATCCTGCTTCTTTTGACGCCGTCTGTCGAGAACACATTTATTCAAAAATATTTATTCTTCCCCCTTGGGAAGAAATTTATATAAGTGACGAAGCCCGTTATGAAAATTACGAACAAGCAAAATTAATTCAAAATCACCTCATTGAGACTTATCAAGGCTATGGCTATAACCTGATAGAAGTTCCAAAAGACACAGTTGATAACAGAATTCTTTTTATATTAGATGAAATTTCTGGATAACTCCGAATTTGCATTTGGAATTAAAGGTCGAAGATTGATAATTTAAAAAATTTGTAATACAAAATCGATGTCTGAAGCATTACAAATTCTACAAAAATATTGGAAACACGACTCTTTTCGATCGCTACAAAATGAAATCATTGATTCCGTTTTAAGTGGTCAAGACAGTTTTGCCCTTATGCCAACTGGGGGTGGAAAATCAGTTTGTTTTCAGATTCCGGCAATGATGAACGAAGGGATTTGTCTAGTTATATCGCCTCTGGTGGCACTAATGAAAGACCAGGTTGCCAATTTGCAAAAACTAAATATAAAAGCAATCGCATTGACAGGTGGAATAAGGTCTGACGAGATGATTGACCTGTTGGATAATTGTCAGTTCGGAAATTATAAATTCCTGTATCTGTCGCCGGAACGCCTGCAGTCAGATTGGATTTTGCAAAGGATAAAAAACCTCCCCATCAATTTAATAACGATTGACGAAGCACATTGTGTTTCGCAATGGGGACATGATTTCCGTCCGGCTTATTTAAAGATTTCAAATTTAAAAACCTATTTTCCCAAAGTACCGTTTTTGGCTTTAACCGCAACCGCTACGCCAAAAGCAAAAGAAGATATCATCAACGAACTGGGGCTTAAAGAACCTCAAATTTTCGAAAAATCCTTTGCCCGTAAAAATATCGCTTATATGGTTTTTGAGGTAGAAGATAAACTCTTTCGAATAGAACAAATCTTAAGGAAAAACCCTCAATCCTCGATTATATATGTAAGAAACCGTAAATCATGTATAGAAATCTCTTCCCAACTGCAATCATTAGGATTTAAATCCACTTATTATCATGGCGGACTTACTTCCAGAGAAAAAGACAAAAATATGCAATCATGGATGCAGGACAAGGCGCAGGTTATTGTTGCCACCAATGCTTTCGGAATGGGAATTGACAAAGCAAGTGTAAAGACGGTGATACACATTCAGCTGCCAGAAAATTTAGAGAATTACTATCAGGAAGCGGGACGCTCAGGTAGAAATGGCGAAAAAGCATTTGCCGTGTTATTAACTAGTCCTTCTGACATTATTCAAGCTGAAAATCAGTTTATCCATGTTCTTCCCGACAAAAAATTCTTGAATAAAATGTTCCTCCGATTATGTAATTTCTTTCAAATTGCTTACGGAGAAGGTATCGACGAAAAGTTTTCTTTCAATTTGAATCACTTTTGTCTAAAATATAAGTTTCCTGTTCTAAAGGCATACAACGCCATTTTATTTCTAGACGGACAAGGAGTCATCACTTTGTCCCAAGAGTTTTCTGAAAAAATAACTTTGCAATTCATTATCTCTTCAAAGGAAGTACTGCGATACATGAGTTTGAACGCTAATGACGAGGAGATAATCTTAGCAATCCTTAGAACATATCCCGGAATTTATGAAATCCAAACTGCTTTTAATTTATCGTTGATTGCCAAAAAATCCAACTATAGTGAAAGTCAGGTAGAAGCCGTTTTACTTAAACTAAAGGAAAGACAAATAATAGATTATCATTCTAAAAACAACGATACCACTTTAATTTTTAACGAAATTCGCGAGGACGAAAGAACGATAAGCAGAGTTTCAAAATATCTGGAAAATCAAAATCAATTAAAAAAAGAAAAACTAAAATCAGTCTTGCACTATATCAACGAAAAAAAGGTCTGCAAGAGTAAATTGATACTAAACTATTTTGGAGAAAAAACATCTGACGATTGTGGCATTTGTTCCTATTGCATTACTAAAAAAAGTAGAACAACAGATATAGCGAGACTCTCAAAAAAAATCATTGCCCTTTTAAAAACAGAGGAATTAAATTCAAGAGATATCGAAAACAGGACAAAGAACGAACCCAAGGACGTTATCTTTGCGATACAGCAACTATTAGAGAATGAAAGTATAACAGTAAAGTCAAACAATAAATACACCTTAAAACTATAATGGAAAAATTACGAATTGTATTTATGGGCACACCCGAATTTGCGGTTGGAATTCTGGACACCATAATTAAAGAAAACTACAATGTTGTTGGCGTCATTACGGCTGCCGACAAACCAGCGGGAAGAGGACAAAAACTAAAATACTCAGCAGTTAAGGAATATGCCTTAGCAAACAACTTAACTCTATTGCAACCCACTAACCTTAAAGAAGAATCTTTCTTAGAGGAATTAAAATCGCTAAATGCAAATTTACAAGTAGTAGTTGCCTTTAGAATGTTGCCAAAAGTCGTTTGGGAAATGCCAAAACTAGGAACCTTTAACCTACATGCCTCACTCCTTCCAAATTATCGTGGCGCAGCACCCATAAATTGGGCAATTATCAATGGCGAAACTAAAACAGGTGTCACTACTTTTTTTATTGATGACAAAATAGATACAGGAGCTATAATACTGAGCTCCGAGACAGCAATTAATCCAAATGAAAATGCGGGTCATTTACATGATAGACTAATGCATCTAGGTAGCGAGGCTGTTATTCAAACTTTAAAAGCAATTGAACAAGGAAGTGCGACCACTGCAGTTCAGACAGAATCTACCAAAATAAAAACAGCCTATAAGCTAAACAAAGAAAATTGCAAAATCGACTGGACTAAATCAGCTATAGAAATTCATAATCTAATACGAGGACTAAGCCCCTACCCAGCGGCTTGGTGTTTCTTTTCTGACAAAAATGAAGAGTGGAGTGTGAAAATTTATGAAGCTAAAGTGATTATCGAACGACATAACTTACCTATTGGAAATGTTATTTGTACCAAAAAAGAAATCAAAATTACTGTCGAAAATGGTTACATTCAAATTTTAAATTTACAATTTCCGGGTAAAAAGAAAATGACAACAGTAGAATTGTTAAATGGAATATCATTTACTGAAGAGGCAAAAGTGCATTAAGACCCCTGAAAACAGGGCTTTTTTACAGTACATCAGAAATAACCCTTACTTTATGAACAAAAAAAATAAGTTATCAACAAAACAAGCTAAAATAAAAGAAAACGCTTGCGAGGCAGGGATTTCCTGCTAAATTTGTTTTAACAATTATTTTTTAACCAACAATTAATAACTATTATTATGAACAAATCAGAATTAATCGATGCTATCGCTGCTGACGCAGGAATCACAAAAGCAGCTGCAAAGTTAGCTTTAGAGTCATTTTTAGGTAACGTAAGTGGTACCTTAAAAAAAGGTGGAAGAGTTTCTCTAGTAGGTTTCGGATCATGGTCAGTTTCAGCTAGAGCTGCCAGAGACGGAAGAAATCCTCAAACAGGAAAAACTATTCAAATCGCAGCTAAAAATGTTGTAAAATTCAAGGCTGGTGCTGAGCTAGAAGGTGCAGTAAACTAATTGTAAGTTTTAAAACATATTATAATAAGAACCTTCCAACAGGAAGGTTTTTTTATACATTTAAACGATTTAATTTGGTTATAATTCAATTTAATCCTTAAATTTATTATAAAAACAACCATCATGATTTCAGAAAAATTAATAAAAGGACAACTACTTATAGCAGAGCCTTCTATAATTGGAGATCTATCTTTCAACAGATCTGTGATTTTATTGGCTGACCATGACAAGGAAGGATCGGTGGGTTTCATTATTAATAAACCCCTAAAGTATACGATTCATGACTTGATCCCCGAGATCAACGCAAGATTCAAAATCTATAATGGAGGACCTGTGGAGCAGGACAATCTCTATTTCATTCATAATATTCCGGATTTGATTCCAAACAGCATCGAAATTTCAAATGGAATATACTGGGGCGGTGATTTTGAAAGCACGAAGGACCTTATCAACAATGGTAAAATAAACAAGCAAAATATCCGTTTTTTTCTGGGCTACACTGGTTGGGAAGAGCAACAACTAGAATCCGAAATGAATGAAAATTCATGGATTGTTGCCCCAAACAGCTATAAAAATAAAATCATAGGCAAGTCAAGTACTTACTTTTGGAAAGAACAAATAATTGAATTGGGAGGTGAATACCTAATCTGGTCGAATGCACCTGAAAACCCATATTTAAACTAAAGATCGCTCACAATACCATTCAATTTTTCCTGTAAAATCTTGGATAAAGCCACACCGAATGCCTTTTTCCTGTATTTTGTGATGGGTTGAATTCCTTTAATCACGTTTGTAATAAACAGCTCATCCGCTTTTTGGAGGTCAAAAGGAGAGATTACTTCTTCAACTACCTCTAGAGACTCTATCTTTTTGGCTATTTCCAAAACTTGTTTTCGCATAACACCATTTAGACATCCCTCTGAAACTGGTGGTGTAATTAGTCTATTTCCCATTAGCATGAAAATATTCCCTTGGATTGCTTCAACAATATTCTTACTGTCGTTTAATAACAAACAATTGTCCAACCCGTTTTCATTTGCAAAAATACTAGCTGTGATATTCAACATTCTATTTGTAGATTTTATTGAAGACAGCAATTGCTTGGTAACATAAAAATCTTTAAACAAATCCACTTCATATTCCTTTTCTGAGAATGAATATAATGCATCATCGATACCCACAACATGGATCAAAAAAGAAACAGTATTAGTTTGCGGCAGATAATAACCTCCATCATTTCTAAAAACGGTAATTCTTGCACGCGATGAATTTGAAAAGTCATTATCACTCACCAAAGAAAGTAATTGCTCTTCAACGTATTCCATAGTAAAATTCATTGGAATTTCCATCCTGACAACACGCATGGATGACATTAATCTAAAATAATGATCTTCTAAAAATAAGATTTTAGAATTTACAATTTTAACCGTTTCAAAAACAGCATCGCCGTATAAAAAAGCACGATTCTGCGTCAATAAATTAGTATCCTTAGCGACTATATTCCCATTAAAATTAATCATAAAAAAGCCCTGAATTTTGTTCAGAGCAAAGGTATGTTATAAAATACAATTATACTATACAGATCCAATGAGATGTTTAAGGTCCGAAATTTGATTTTCCCACAATAATGAAGATTCATCAACTTCATCTTTATCAGCAAAGTCAATGACCATTAAAGAAACATCCTTTGTTAGCTCATCTACTAAAATATGGAGCTCAAAAAAATACTCAGTATCTTTACCATTACCGTCTATCCATTTGAACTTTACTTTTTCACCTGATTTTTTAGAAGCAAGTCTAGCTTTTTCCTCTGAATCGTTCCAAATAAAAGTAAAAAATTCACCACGAGAATTTACATTGTCAGCAAACCACTCCGACAAACCTGAGGGGGTCGAAATGTACTGATATAATAGCTGGGGAGACGAGTTGATGGGAAACTCTATTTCGTAACGTACTTTTTGATCCATGAATTACATTTTATTTTTTTACCGAATATATATAATATAATGGCTAAAAAAAAACCTTTTATAAAATATTTTTTTTATTTCAAATTAGCTTGCACACTGTAATATAATTTTTATCTTTGCAGCCGCGTTGAAGAATGCTAATTCTTACAACATTTGGCGAGGTAGCTCAGTCGGTTAGAGCGCAGGATTCATAACCCTGAGGTCACGGGTTCAAATCCCGTCCTCGCTACGAAAACAAACCCTTAAACAGCAATTGTTTAGGGGTTTTTTATGCTGTTTTCTTTGTGAATAAGCAACTTATGGTTTTTATAAAAGGACGAATCAGTTTAAAAGTGACTGATTAATAATACCCAAATATAAGAAAATAATATCTATTTTCATAGCTATTGTATGTATACTTATAGCACTTTTCTGCCACTTTCTAGCCACTTTTTTAACCATTTCTTTGTTATTTGTAAGTTGTAAATTTAATTTAGATAAGATGGTGCTTCAATTCATCAAGCTGTTAGAATTCATTACGTATTCATTTTTAGCGGTTTAAACTTGTATAATTCAGTATTTTTTTGTAATTTTGCAGAAATATCAAGAGTTAGGTTTATCCTATGCCAACCTGCGTAAGCGTATGTAAGGTGGAAAAAAGATGTGAGTGTTAAACTAAAAGAAAAACGTGAATTATGACAAAAAAAGTCTGTTTTCCCTGTGCAGTATTATTAAACTGCAGAATTCCTTTCTACCTTATTTTTATTTATCATAGACTAAAAGTCTACTGATTTTATATTTCTTTCAATTTAGCTTTTAGCTATTATTTCCCAATTACTATTTAATTAATTAACACATAAGATTTAGCGGTGTTCTTCACATCGTGGGCATCGCTTTGTCTTATTTAAATAAAAAAAAATGAATAAAATTGATAATATATTAAAGTCTAATGATTTAAAAAACAACCAAAACAAAAGCTTTTGGATAAATCATTTTAAAAATTGCAGTTCTCCCTCAGTTTTGGGTGAAATAACTATTGAAGAAGTCCTCCATAAAATTAAACACGGTGACGAGAACCTACTGTTGATTAAAAATGCTAGAGATTACGGCAAAGGACATGAACAATATGATGAAATAAAAAAATTACACTTACCAACTTTTAGATTTAACTTCCTCATAAAAGGTACGGCAAAAAACGTAAATGTTATTGGTGCAACTGGATTAATTTATATAGATGTGGATGATAACATAGAAATCCCCCACAGTGATTATATTTATGCTATGTGGCGATCTCTCTCCAATACTGGATACGGTATTCTAGTTAAGGTGGACAACTTAACTCTGGACAACTTCAAAGATGTTTATGCCTCACTAGGAATGATACTAGGTGTTAAAGTTGATGATGGTGCACGTAAAGCAATACAGCAAAATGTATTGAGCTACGACCCCTCCCTATATTGTAATACTGATTCAAGGGTCTATGAGTACAAGCATTCAAAAAAAGCTTCACCTAGTAGTATAAAGAAAAAAGAAGAATGTATAGTGGTAAATGAAGCCTCAGTTCATCAAAGTAGAATTAAAGAACGGATTGATAATTCATACAAATATTTTATTGGAGATAATTCCGAGAAAGAATATTTATATTTTGAAGAAAAAATTATGATTTGTGCTCCATTTATGCCTTGGAATGGAGTTAATAAGGGCAACCGAAACAATTTATTATTTAGACTGTTGTCTCAATTTGCATTATTGAATCCAGAATTAGGAAAGGATTACTTAATAGCAAAGAGTAACTATTTTAACAAAAAAATGTATCCTAATCTAACAAGTAGAGAAATACACTTAATAATTTCAAGTGTTTTAGAAAAACGCAAAGAAGGAACCTTGGAAATGTTCTATAATAAAGAAAGGTTAATTCTATTTAATCCAAACATACAGTTAACAAAATCAGAAAAATGTCAAATTACTGGGGCTTTGGTTGGTGGAAAAAGAAGTAAAAAAACACAACAAGCAATATATGAAATCCTTGAAAATTGGGATTTTGAAGAACTAGGTCAAATAACACAAATATCTGTTATAAGAATTTTAAAATTTTCAAGGTCGAAGGTTCAAAGGCATTGGTTTCATTTTAAAGAATATGTCGAAGACCTAAACAACGAAAACAAACCGAAATCGGCTTAATTTATATCGATATACCCTTTCTGAGCTATCGTAAATCAATTTACAGTAAAGTTTAAGTCAAAAAGAAAACAGCCCCTTTGTAGGGCTGTATTTCATATATATCGACTTTCAAAAATATTACTTTATAAACTTTACGAGCTCTGATTTTTTAGTATCATAATCTTCTTTTGAAATTAAGCCCAAGTCTAATTTGTCTTTTGATTTTTTTAGTTCACTTAAAGCTTCATCGCTAGTCATACCATAAGATTTTAATTCACCATTCAAAACAGCATTTTCAAAATCTACATTGTAATTACCAATACCATAAGGACTTTTCGCTTTTAACCAAATAGTAAACCCAGCTCTTCTAGTTCCTGATATTCTAAATTTCATAATTTCAGCTTTCTGACCGCTAACTCCAATTGAAAGCGGTACTAAAGGCATCATTATTCCATCACCTGAGGAAAGAAATGCAAAAGTTTTATTACTAGAAGGAACACCAATTGTGATTTTATCCCCAACTTTATAAATTGAACCGTCTTTTGCAATATACTCCGTAATGTCGCCAGCATAAGATGGTCGCTCTTTGGCATTAGTAATTTCTTCATAAGTAGCCTTGATAGTTTCTTGACCTAAACCAACATAACCAACTAACAAAACCGCACATAGTAATAATTTTTTCATAATAGGTGTTTTTAATTTTTATCAAAGTACCTCTACTATTTTGACAACTAAGGTCAATCGCTTGTTTATGTTGTTTTAATTGACCTAATTTGTCAATAAATTATTACTTCATGCTGAATCAACATAAAATACTTCGAGTTTTACAGCTCATTTCATTACTCAAAAAAGAACCACCTAAGTCAATTAAATTTCTTGCAGGAATATTGGAGAGTACTGACCGAACCGTATATCGCTATTTGGATTTAGTAAAAGAATTGGGATTTGATTTACAAAGAGATTCCCATAACCATTTTTTTATTGTGAGTGAAGTGGATAATGAAACTATCGATTTCACCAATGAAGAAGCCTCACTGCTTAGAGATTTATTGTTGAGTAGTGGAACGAAAAGCAATCTCAAAGATGCTCTTTTGAGAAAAATTTATTTAAAATCTGAAATTGTAATTCAGGGAAATAATTTGCTTAATGCCAATTTAGGAAAGATAGTTTCCGATTTAAGCAAAGCCATAGGTGAACATAAACAAGTAGTATTGAAGAAGTATCAATCGGCTAATTCCAACACCATTACAGACCGTTTGGTGGAGCCAATTAGTTTTACCGACAACTATACTTCATTATGTGCATTTGAAGTGGAAACAGCAAAGAACAAGTACTTTAATATTGAAAGGATTACCGAAGTTGAACTCTTGCAAAAACAGAGTGAATTTGAATCTCAACACCATTTAGATACTCCCGATGCTTTTGGTTTTACAGCTCTGAATGGCTTGCCTTTTGACATAGATATTAGGCTTAATTTAAGGGCTTTTGTGCTACTCAAACAAGAATATCCTACCGTAGTTACATTTGTAAAACAAGAGCCTAAAACAAGTAATTACAGACTAAAAATGAATATTAATAATCCTAAACCTGTTATTCGTTTTGTACTCGGATTACTGGATGATGTAGAAATTATTGGCTCTGTTGCATTCAAAGATTATATAAAGAATTATGTCTTTGCAACTTTAGAAAATAACTATCAGTTTTAATTTTTTACAGTATAATTAGATAATCGAAACTTATTTGAAAATCTTTCCGCTAGTTAAGACTTTAAGTTTATTCATAAATGCTTTAAAATTTCTTGGATAAGCTTCATAACCATGAGATACTAATTTAAAATCATCAATCCAAATAGTACAATCCCAGCCTGTACCATCACAAACTTCATAGTCTTGATATTCGGTGTCCCATGATTTACAGTATCGAGTAATGTATTTGTAAAAATTATTTTTTCGTTCTTCTGAAATAATTAAATCAGCATCTAACGAATCCATTGAAAAAATTGCGACATTTTCAAAATGATAATCATTTTTAAATACAGGATTAATAGTAGTGATTTGACTTTCAGACACATCTGCTCTGTACTCGAAAATTCCTTTTTTATACTTCAAAGAATAACTATCTCTAAAATAACCATCAATACTAAATTCAAATTTCTTTATTTTCATAAATACTACTTAATCAACCTATTATAAACCTTCTTCAACATATAACTTTTTACAATATTCCCAAAATCCTTATCATCCATCATCTTAGAAAATATATCCTGATTTTGTTCCATTCTTGCAATAAGCTTATCCATAAACAAGTCGTCAAAACCAAACTTGAAATTCTCAATTGGATTGCTCTTTGCTTGTTCTGCTAACTTCAAATCGGATGCTAATTCTTCTTCTATTTGGTCAAAGAATAATTTATCAGCGGTATTGAACTCCGTTGAAAATTTCTTATTTAAAACCTCTATTATTTCAGATAAAGCCACTTGGTCTTCTTTGGATAATCTGATTCCAGCTTCACCACCGCCTTCTAATTCATATACACCTTGGTCTTCCATTACAATAGTATTTTCCGCTATCTTTTGAAGTCGGTAATATTCCAATGAAACTTCATCACCTAATTTAAATTTATCCTGTTCGCTTGTTCTTGGTAATTTCTTATAAAGGAATTTAGTATAGGTAAATAGCTTTTCCAAATCTACATCCGAAAACGGCATAATTTGGGTTAAAAACGAATACGTTCTATTGAAGCTTTGAAGTGTGTTTTTAAAATCTTCCTGTGTTATTTCTGTTCCAATTACATTGTCTTTTGAGTTTTCTTTAGGCAATTGTTTGAATCGTTCCACCGCTGGGTCAATATAAGAATTCAACTTGCCTTGCTCTGAAACTGATAGTGTTTTGGCAGATTTGAAAAACACATTACAGAAATTATTGATTTCCGATTCCCAAATCACATTAGCTTTCTCAATCTCTCCTTTTAAATCATACAAATGATTAGGGTCTGAGTTTTCTTTGATGGATGTAAGCTCATAATACGGCTGAAAAGAATTAAGAATATCTTCAGTATCATTAGCAAAATCCAGTACAAATGTGTCCTCTTTTCCAGCACACATTCGGTTTAATCTGGAAAGAGTTTGAACTGCTTTCACTCCAGATAATTTTTTATCTACATACATGGTATGCAATAAGGGCTGGTCAAATCCTGTTTGATATTTATCAGCAACCAATAACAATTGGTATTCATCAGATGCAAATTTCTTTGGGAGCATTTTTTCACTAAAACCATTCAATTCTACTTCCGTTACTCCTTCTGGTGCAAATTCATGGATTACTTTTCCAGAAAATGCGACAATTGTTTTTATATCAGTATATCCTTTTTCTTGGATGTATTTGTCGAATTCCTCTTTGTATCTTACTGCGTGAAGTCGAGAGCTACTCACCACCATTGCTTTGGCTTTACCACCAATTTTTTTTGAAACCACTTGTCTAAAGTGCTCCACCATTACTTCTGTTTTTTGCGATAAGTTATGTGGATGCAACGACATAAACCTTCCAATTGCTCTAGCGGCTTTTTTCTTATTTACTTTGGGGTCATCTTCAATTTCTTTCGATAATTTGAAGTAGGTTTTATAAGTGGTGTAGTTTTTCAACACATCCAAAATAAACCCTTCTTCAATAGCTTGTTTCATCGAATATAAATGGAATGGTTCTGGTTTGCCATTGCTTCCCATTGTACCAAATACCTCAACTGTTTTAGGTTTTGGTGTAGCTGTGAATCCAAAGAAACTTAAATTGGTTTGTTTCCCACGTGCCAACATTGATTTTCTTATTTCATCTTCGGCATCTTCTTCCAATCCTGAATACGCTTCGTCTTTTTCAGCTTCTTCCAATGATTTAGCAGACAGCACTTCTTTCATTTTTTTTGTTGCTTCACCACCTTGCGAGGAATGGGCTTCATCAATAATTACCGCATATTTTCTGGATGGTAGTTCTCCAATTTTATCGAGAATAAATGGAAACTTTTGAAGCGTTGTGATTATAATATTGGAACCAGCTGAAAGTGCATCGGCTAGTTGTTGTGAATCTTTGTCTATTTTCTGAACAACTCCATCTTTATGGTCAAACTGATAAATGGTATTTTGCAATTGGGAATCCAATACTTTACGGTCAGTAATTACAATTACCGAATCAAATATTCGATTGTTTGCATCATCGTGTAGACTGGATAAGCGATAGGATAACCATGCAATTGAATTGGATTTACCAGAACCAGCAGAATGTTGAATCAGGTAGTTTTTACCAGCTCCATTTATTTTTGCATCAGTGGTAGTTTTTCGTACCACTTGCATTTGGTGAAATCTTGGAAAAATGATGGTTTCTTTTTTCTTTTTAACTCCATTCATTTCAAATTCTTCCACGCTTAGGTGAAGGAATTTCCCAATAATATCCATGAAGCTTTCTTTAGTCCAAACGTATTCCCATAAATAAGAGGTTCTGTAACCTTCTTTATTCAAAGGATTTCCAGCACCATTATTGCTTCCTATGTTAAATGGCAAATATCGTGTTCGTTTTCCATCTAATTTGGTGGTCATAAAACATTCATCAGTATCAACGGCAAAATGTACCAGTGTTCTTTTCTTGAATTGAAAGATGGGCTCACTGGCTTCACGGTCATACACATATTGCTTTTTGGCATTGTCAACAGATTGTCCTGAGAATTGATTTTTAAGTTCTATGGTGGCAATTGGAAGACCATTCAAAGACAATACCATATCCAATGAATTCTTTCCAACACGCTCATAATAAAGCTGTCTAGTAACTGATAAATGGTTGGTTAAATACAATGCTTCCGCTTCTGGATTCAGTGTGCTTTCAGGCTTAAAATAAGCCATTTGAAACTTCACACCATAATCTGTAAAACCATTTCTGATAACATCCAAAACACCTCTAAGGTCAATTTCTTTGATTAATCGAATAACTACTTTTTTCTCAATTTCATCTTTGTGGATGTTGTATAATTTCTCCCATGATTTTGGTTGAGATGCTTTAAGGAAGTCGATTATGTATTTTGGAAACAAACCCAATTGTGCATCAAAATCTTCTGAAAACCCTTTAGTATATCCGCCTGTTTCTAGCAATGAAATTTCAATTGCAGATTCAAAAGTTAGCTCTGTATGAATGCCTTTAGCCATTTTAAATTATATATTTTTTAATATTGTCTATATTCCAAATCGCTTTTGCAATTTCAAAGTAAAGATTTTGTCTTTCCTTAATTGTTTCCTTGCTAAAATCACTACTTGAATTGAATTTCAAATTATAGGTTGTTGCAAACTTTAGAAAATTTGGATTGTTTTGGTAACAGTTTTCATTTAGTGAAGAAACTAATAAATTTTGCCCAAAATATTTTGGAAGTTTCTTTGCATATTCCGAATCATTCAAACTTCTATTTATGTCTTGTGGAAGTAGAACCAAATCACCAAACATATTTCTGGTTCTTTGAAATTCTTCTTCTGTATCAAATCCTTCTGAATATCTATCATAATGGTCAACCCAAATATGTTCAATATCGTAAGGGTTTTTAATTGTTCGATTAACATACACATCAAATTTGGTGTCTCTTCCACTTTGTTGTTCAACAAAATGTGTAAGTCTCGCCAATTGATGAAGCATGTATCTTTTTGTCCAGCCACTTAAATTAAATCGGTCTATTCCATCTAGCTTAAATTCCATGACTCTAATTTCATCCGTCAAAATTTCAGCCAATTCTGAAGGTGATTTTCTTCTTATTTTTTTTGCCATCATAAACATAGCATAAGTCATAGCGGAATAATCAAGTGTTTTGAAATTGAAAATTCTAATCGATATGAACTGGTCTAAATAACATGAAACAATTCTAAGTTTAGAATCAATTATGTCTTTAGTGTCATTTTTATTCAAACTAGCTAAAAGTAACAAGGGCTGAAGGGTAAAATTTCTGTCCGCATTATAAAAAATATATTCAAAACCTTCTGTGAGCTTAGTAGAATACTCAGAAATCCGCATATAAGTATTTGAAAATAGTATAAATTCTTTCTGAACTAAATCACTATAATCAATTGATTTTTTCAATCCAATATCACTTGCATTTTCTCTAATCCATTTGTGGAATGCAGTTCCTATTACATCAAAATCCCCTGGTAATGCATTCTTTTTTCTCTCTCGAATTGTTTCCCCATATTGAGACCTAATCCATGTTTTGATACAATCGCTTTCTTGTTCTTTTCCTAGGGCTTTTAAATCTAGCATTCTAGACTTCCATAATTCATTTGCTTTTAAACGTTCATCATTATCAACAATTTCAGATAATAAGAAACCTTTCAACATTTCAGATGCGGTAAGGCTAAGACCACGGTCATTCATTGAAACAAATATCTTGTGAGCATCCTGTTCCGTTTGTGCAACAATTTTGATAAATTGTACATTGTCGATTAACCAATCTTTGAAAAATGGAAGAGCTTCCTCTGGCACAGCATCTGTCATCAATTCGATAATGTCATTATATCTATGCCAAATATTTTGTACACTTTCTGGATTTCCTTCTGGTTCAAAAACTTCATCATTAATTATAGATTCTAAACATTTTGTTCTTTCTTCAACATTAATATTAAAGGTTGTTTTCCCGTATTTTTGAGAATAAATAAGGTTTAAAACTTCTGCTTTATCATTTGAATCTTGTAAATGCTTTGTTACATAGAGAAGCAACAAGCTCAATGATGTTAATCTTTGTTGACCATCAATTATAGCATTCTCATCTTCGGTTAGGACAACTGAACCCATAAAATAATGACCGTATTTTTCAACGTCATTGCGTTCATGAGTTTCAGAATAGTATTCCATAAACTCACCCGTAAGGTCTTCTATAAGCTCTTCAACTTGTTTGCGTTGCCATTGGTATTCTCTTTGATAATAGTGAATGCTGTATTTGACTCCTGTAAATAATTCTCTAATGCTTTTTGGTGCTCCTAATATTTTTTTCATTTTTTTATTATTTTCAAACTTGACAAGGTGATAGATTTATATAAACTAACTTTCAAATAACAAAAGACCACCTATTTTAAATCTGCTATTACTGCTTACTATTTATTTCATTTTGAAGTTCCTCAAATTCTTCAATATTAAAATTGAATTTTTTGTAATTTTTAAAATATTCATTATTTTTCTTAGAAATCAAGTGATTTTCTAGTGCTTTTAAAGGTTTAATTTCCTTTTCAGTTATCAAAAAATAAAAAATAAAAATAAATGTTGGTGTGAAACCTATAAAATACGAATACTTGTCAAAGTTTTTCCAATCTATAAGAAATATAAAAAAATATGCACAAACAAATGATAAAACAAATAAAATGGCTAATATTATCTTATAATAATTGTATTTCTTTTTAGCAATTTTATCAATAGGCTCCTTAATTTTTTTTAAAACTTTAAACTGTTTTGTTTTTTCTATAATAAATAATTCTTTTGATTCTTTTAAATCATTTTCTAATTCACTTTCTGATTCCTCTTTTTTAGCAAGCTTAATTTTTAAGTCTGCATTTTCAGAAGAATGTTGCTCAGCCTTAGATTTAAAATGTTTTTGTTCTTCAATGAATTTATCTAAACTATCTTCTGTAATTACTTGCAACACATCATCAATATTGTCTTTTACTATATCTTCGGGTTTTCTAACATTATTTTTTAAATCGACAAGTCTTGCTTTTACTTGTTCTTCATTTAGTTTTCCCTGTTTAAATTGTTCTTGCAAATCTTCATATTCAAAACCTATTTTCTTATTTAATATAGTAGAAAGAATAATTTGTGATTTAGAAATTATATCAAATGATTTCGGCAAACTGTTTTTGCCAAAACCTTTATTTAATTTAAACCAAAACTTGTTTGTTAAAAAACTCATTGTAGTGGCTAAAGGCACATTTCCTTCTTCTTTTAACAAATCAATCCATGCAACTTTTAAAGTTGTTGAATTACCTGAAAGTAAAATAGCTTTTACATTTTCAAAATTATTTTCAAAAGCTTCCTTTCTATGAATTGAAATATAATTAAGATATTTTAAATATGGGGTAGCATCTCTGTCTAAATCTTTTGAAATTTTCCCTATAAGTTCTTTGCTTACAATGTTATACTTATGATTTCTTTCCGCAAAGTAATCTGAATAATCATCTTCTTCAATTAAGTTTCTTTTAAGTAATTCATAGAAATCTGTTTTCTTAGCTTGTATATCACTTATTGATTTACAACCGTTGATAATTGTAACCATTGCAGTTACACTAGGATTTGGTTTTGAGTTACCTTCAAGTAAATACTTTGCCTTTGTAAAAAAACCTTCAATTTCTATTTTTACGTCTTCAAAATACTTTAGTTTTATAATTCTTTTACCAGCTTTCTGATTAATTTCAGTAATAAATTGTAACAAATCAGAAGCTAAAATTTTATATAATTCTCCATTAAAACCTGCTAAATGAAATAAAATCTCTGTTTCAATATAAATTGTAAATTCAGAATTCCAAGCTCCAAAATTGTTTAAATCATTATTAAATTTTATACCTGAATATAAAATAACCCCTTCTCTAATTTTATCTATTTGTTCCTTAAAATCGCTTTCGCTTTCATGTATTAAAATAAAAGAAGTAATATATTCTAAGCTTTCATTTCCATTTTGCCTGTCTAAAATGTAATTGCAAAATGAGTGTGTTAAAGCTGTCTGTTCTTTTTCATCTAATTTCTTTTGTTTAATTTCCTCTACATACTTTATCAAAGTTTGAATTATGGTTTCGTTTTTCTTCTCGTAATCTTGCTCAAATTCATTGAAATCTTTTAGGATATAGTCATTTGGATTATTTACTGTATAACTTGCTCCAATTCTTGTTAAATTATCAATTCTATTTAGTGAAGTTTTTACAACAGCATTTGGTATATTAAATTCAAAATCATTATTTAGAATTTGAGTTATTTCATCTAACGTGAAATTATAAAGTCCTTTGTCAGAAATAGTTTTTTTCAAATATTCTGCGATAACTCCATATATGTCTTTTCCTAAGTCAAAGAGACCTTTAAATAATGCATAAGAAGCTAATAACTTATTACTGTGTTTATCGTTCATTTTTATAATGATTATGCTCTAATTAAATTTCTAACATCTACCTTACCAGTAACCACTTCACTTATCAAAGCCGTTTTATATTCTTTTAACAACTCGATTTCTTGTTGAGATTTTTTAATTATTAAATCAAATCTATTTAATTCTAATTCTATATGTTCGATTATTTCTTGTTGCTCTTTAGCAGTAGGAATAGGTATTTTTGTTGACTTAACGATTTCCGTATTTAAATTTGGCTGACCATATCCAGCAGCTTCTTCTCTGTATATATTAGTATGAGTCGTAAAGAAGTAGTACATGTAATCTCTTTCAATATTTAGATTTAAAAAAGCTACAGAACCATCATTAATCCCGCCTTTTATAAGAGTTATTCTAGGCACTCCTAAAGTTGCACCACTATTAGAAAGAATTAAAGTTTCGGGCTCTAAAACTCTTGTTTGAATAGCTCCTAATTCTGTTAAAAAGGTATCAGTTGACGTAATGAACTTTCCATTAGCATTAGTCACTTCTTTTACCGTTATCCAAGGTAAAAAATCTCCGTTAAAAAGCAATGGGTCTCCAGCTGGTCTAGGAGAAGCTCCTCTTATTACTTTTGAAATATGACCTATCCTTTTCAATCCCCAATGCTCAGGGATTTCCCCCAGCCATACAATCCCAGAATCTTTCATCTTCACTTTCGGGTCTAAGCCTTTTGTGACAGCTTGATTAATGACCGCAATTCGTTCTTCTTGTAATAAGGTAATAAACTGCTGTTTTTTAGAAATTAAAGTATCTATTTGGGTGGTTTTGTGGTCTAGGTAGTTGGCTATTTGGGTTTGTTCTTCTTCTGATGGAACTAATAATTTAGAAGCCTTTATTAATTCTTGATTTAAAATTTTAGCTCCATATATGTTTTCATTTGAATTGTGAATTAAAATTCTATCTAGTAAATAATAATAATAATTTAAGTTGAGTTTTTCGCTTGGAAAAACAGAAAAAATGGCTTCATTAGTATATATTTCTTTTGTAGTAAATGCCATTTGCCCAACACTTAATTTGAAACTGTAAAGTAAAGAACCTTTAGGTATTATAGTTTTTCCTTTTATAGCAATATCAGTAAGTTTGGTTTTAGATTCAGACACATATTTCCCTTCTAAATCTCGAATAGTTATCCAATCATGTTTGCCATTTTCATAGAATTCATTATTTCCAGTTGAAGGAGTAAAACCTGTATTTATTTGAAAAATTCGGTTAAGTTTATCAACTTCCCAATGACTTGGCACTTCTCCAATCCATTCAATTTCCGAATCTTTATAGCTATCGTATTTCTTCATAATTTATCCGATAACTTCTTTAAGTAAACCATCCGTTTCTTGCTCAATAGCCATGATGTCTTTTCGGATTTCATCCAATGAACGTAGGGGCTTGTAATGGTAGAAATACTTTGTAAAGTTAATTTCATAACCAATGTTGGTTTTGGTTTCATCTATCCAAGCATCTGGAACGTGTGGTAATACTTCCCGTTTCATATAATCTTTCATATCAATTGTCAAAGGAATATTTTCTGTATCTCGCAAAGAAGAATCTACTTTTGGATTTCCTTTTTTATCAGCAACCACTTGCCCTTTGGCATTGCGTTCTGGTCTTTCCACCGTTACTTTGACATAACCAAATTCCTTGTTGTCAAATATCTTGGAATATTCGTTGGGTTTGAAATCGCCATAAATCTTGGTGATTTCAGCTATTTGTTTATTGCTTATTTCGTTTCGTTTATTTCCCAATGATTTGCTCATTTTCTTGGAGAAATCAATGGCATTAATCAACTGTACTTTTCCTTTACGTTCTGTTGGTTTTTTGTTCGATATTACCCAAACATAGGTGCTAATACCAGTATTGTAAAAAAGTTGATTAGGCAAAGCAATTACTGCTTCTAACAAGTCGTTTTCTATAATCCATTGTCGAATACTACTCTCGTTTTTAGTCTTGCTGGGAGAACCCGAAAACAATGGAGAACCGTTGAATACTAATGCCAATCGAGAACCTTCTGGCTTCATCTTGGCCATCAAGTGCATCAAAAACAAGAAAGAACCATCACCAACACTTGGTAATCCAGCTCCAAATCGTCCACCGTGTCCCAACTGTTCGTGTTCTTCTTTTACCTTTTTTGCAAACTTTTCCCATTTCACACCGAATGGTGGATTGGTAATCAGATAATCGAATTTTTGGTCACTCAATTGGTCTTCCGAAATACTGTTCCCTTTTTTGATGTTGGAAGCGTTTTGCCCCTTAATCATTAAATCCGATTTACAAATGGCATAGGATTCTGGGTTTAATTCTTGTCCAAAAACTTCTAATCGGGCATCAGGATTCAGCTCATTTAAGTATTCTTCTGCAACGGATAACATTCCCCCTGTTCCTGCACAACAGTCATAAATGGTTTTGGTGATTCCTTTTTTGGTCAAGATTTCTCTATCGTTCAAGAAAAGGATGTTTACCATCAACTTGATAACTTCTCTTGGTGTGAAATGTTCCCCAGCGGTTTCATTGGAAATCTCAGCAAATTTGCGAATCAGTTCTTCAAACATATAACCCATTTCCATGCTTGAAATATGGTCTGGATGCAAATCGGTTTCTTGAAAACGTTTCACCACCATAAACAACAAATTGTTGTCATCCATCTTGGTAATTTGGTTTTCAAATTCAAATTGTTCTATGATTTCTCTGGCATCTTCCGAGAATCCATTGATATAATTACGCAGGTTTGCTGCAATATTATTTGGGTCAGCAATTAGCTTATTGAAATCGAAATTACTTCTATTGTGAAAATTGTAACCAGCTGCTTTATTGAGTATTGGGTCAAGGTTGTCAATGCTCATAGTCTTCATTTGCTCAAATTTTTTAAGCACAGCATCTTTAGAACTTTCCAGAACACAATCTAATCTTCTTAGAACAGTTAATGGTAATATTATTTTGCCATAGTCACTTTGCTTGTAATCACCTCTTAAAAGGTCTGCAATTGACCAAATGAAATTGGCTGATTCTTTAACGTTTTTCATGTATTGGTAGGTATTTTATAAAAGTTTAAAAGTAGGTATTTTCTTTTTAGCAATCCCTGATTATCAATTCTAAGTTAAAAATATTTTAACAAACAAATTACAGTATTCCTTTTGACAACTAAGGTCAATTAGGTAAAAAGTAGTTTATTATACCCTTAACGGTTTCTAAAGTTAAAAAAATGGTTTAAATTTTTAATGAGTGTTTATTTTTTTAAAAATTTAGCTTAAAAAAAATTAACCTGAAAAACGATAGCCGTGTAATTGTCATTTGAAAATATTTGGCAACTTTTATCAAGCTCATCGATAATCTCGTTAGTCGATTTTGATTCAGAAAACAAAGTTTCTAAATCACTATCAATAAATGATTCAAGTGCTCCATCCGTACACAGCAGAAAATAGTCGTTTTGTTCTATATCTTGTATTAATATTTGGTCTAATTCTACTTGATTTTGAGCACCTTTTATTGATTTGGTCAGCTCATTAGCATCAGGATGAAATAATGCCTCTACAGCGGTCAAAACACCTTTGTTTACGGCTTCACTAACCAAAGTATGGTCATTGGTTTTATATATAATTTTTCCGTCTCGAAATTGATAAACTCGGCTGTCGCCAGCCCATGAAACTAAAATCTTATTCTCTAAGATTTCAGCTACTGCAATTGTGGTTGCCATATAATCCGTAGATGGATTCTTCTTCTTGTAGGAACTTAAAACCTTTTCGGCTTCTTGAACAGCTTCCAAAATAGATTTTGATTTTAATAGTGATTCTTTAACCGTTTCTGCAACTAATTCAGATGCTATTTGACCGTTGCCGTTTCCTCCTAATCCATCACAAACTAAGTAAAATTTTCCCGATTGAAATTGTATAAAATCTTCGTTGATTTCTCTTTTCCCTATTTCAGAAATAAAAGACTCTGATTTAATTGTAATCATTCTTTGGTATGAAATCTAAATAACTGTTTTAAACTTTGTGCTTTTATCTAATTTGGTTCCAACACTTAGAACAAAACCATATTTTCTCCCTGTCAACCTGCTTTACCGTTCCACTAGCACTTGTCATCATACAATCTTTATCATTAGTACAATGTTCTAATCCCAGATTATGCCCAATTTCATGGAGAGCAACTTTTTTTAATCTCTCTAGAAATTTTGCTTTAGGTACGTTCCCTTTTAGTCTATAAGTCGAAATAACACATGTTTTCCCTGGTCTGAATCCCAATCCAAACACACCCCATTCAGGAAAATCATTACTCTTTTTATGTGCAATATCTTTTTCTGTTATAAGTAAGACATTTTCTTTTGAATTACATTTTTTTAAAATTTTTCCCGCTTCGTATCTTGTTCTACTTCCAGCCAAAATATCGGTAGTTAAATTTAGTTTTGACTTAATTACACAGTCATAACCATAAAAGTTATTAACAGAAGTTTTTATATAATCCATGTACTCCTGATTTACATCCCCCAGAGGTCGAATATAAACTGTTTTTGGTTTTGTATTTACAAAGGAAGATGCTAAAAAAAGTATCAGTAATAAAATGGAGATTTTTTTCAATTATTAATTTATTGCTTAATTAATACAGACCCTGCAACAGAAGTCCATTCAATACTATTATTCGATAATTTCCTAAAGGAATAAATTATAGATTGACCATTGGAATATTTTATTTCAGCGGTATAAGTTGTGGATGTAATAGTTTCTGTAACCGTAACTGCATTTCCATATTTTCTGTTCCAATCTACAGATTCTTGCTGACATTGTTTAGCAATTCCCATATTAGTAAAACAAAAATCATTTACAGAGAAACTAAACAAAACTCCAACTGAAATGCTACTTTCTTGACCCCAGTTACCTTGAATCCATGCTGGAGGATGAAAATCAGAATTTGAAGAACTAGTAGAATCATCAGATTTTGAACAAGAACAGACTAGAGCCAACATTAGTAAGATTGAAATTTTTTTCATGTTTTTAGATTTAATTTATTTACAATGATAAGGACTTTAAAATTCTAACCTTTACGGTTTTCCACATTTAAACTTATTTTTTTACAGTTTAGATTAACACTAAATCAATTATTGCTTTGTTAAAGCTGTACATTTATTTTCCAATTCATTTTCTAACAACTATTAGTTTATTATCTTGAGATACAATGTCAATATAATAACTAAGCATACTATCTTTGCTGAAAAGTATACTATCATAATCAACACCTCTTAATTCGAGTTCTTCTACAAATGCATGGTAAATTGCTTTTGTTCTAGCACTAAAATGTTTCAAGCCTACTAGGCAGTTAAAATACTTAGCTAATCTATCTGGAGTAACAAATTCCATATACATTTTGAAGCGTTCATATATTTCTAAATAGTTTGTTTCCTCAACTGGATTTACTTCCTTTTTTCTATATAATATTTTATAGTTTCTTGGAATCTGCTCTATATCATTATTATATTGCCATAGCATCAAAGACTTAGTATGATAGATTAGAATTTGCAGTTGGGCGTATGTATATGTGTTTTTAAATTTACTGTACGTTTCTTTAGTATAATAGGATTGATCTTCCATATACTCGAATAAAAGCCTGTCAAAAAGAAACTTTAATACTTCTTCTATAGTTTTGTCTTTATGAGGAATCTGAAATTTATCAAGTGTGGCAATAATCTCATCCGAATCTGAATAAATTGTTAAACCTACCTTTTCAATTTTTAAAATCTCTTCTGAATTAGAAGATAAAGTTTGCTCTACTTCATCAAAGCCTAAAATCTCTTCCATCAAGGAAAGACTTATTCTGTCTTTATTAATTTTTTTAGAAAACAACATAGCAAGAAGTTTTAATTCGCTACAGAAGTAAAGAAAATAATCGAGATAGACAAGTTTTAGATGGTTTTTGTTTGTGTAATAAACTTTCCGCCTATATTGTAGAGAGGTGTTTTAGAAGCTAATATTCAATGTCGTTTGTTGTAGTTATAGTGTGCTATTAATATATAGTAAAAAAGATAATTTTTTTATTTTTTTTAAAAAAGGCTATTACCTCCTTCCTATGAGATGGACTATACAAGGGAGGTTTTTTACCACCCCCCTATGTATTTATTCTAAAAATAAATTTTAAGATTTTTGAAGTCAAATGATTTTTGAAGTTTCAGAGAATTAAATATATTTTTTTCTACTACAAATCAGGCATGTCTTCAACTGAAAGCTGTTTAATTCCTAATCCCCTCAAATAAGTTAAAGAAACATTAATGCTACTATGTCCCATTACTTGCTGTAATTTATTTAAACTCCCTGTTTTCTCATAAACGTTAATTGCCCCAGTATGTCTAAAGCTGTATAACGTGTTATTTGGTTCAAGTAATTTAGATTTCTTTTTATACCTGCTCCAAAGCGTTTTAAAATAGTCTTCGTTAAAAGAATTTTCGTTATTTGAAAAAATATTTACACCTGAATCACCTTTTTTAAGATGTTTTTGGACAAATAGGGGAATAGGTACAATTCTGTTTTTTTTACCCTTATTTCTAGCTCCTGATAAGCTTATTTGAGAACAATCATTATTAAAATCATCCCATTTTAAATTTCGTATTTCTCGATGCGGTCTTAATAAACAACCATAAGCTAAAAGGCAACATAAATGAAGATTTGTGTTTTCTAAGTAAAGTTCTTCAAAAACTGATTTAATATCTTTTATTGGTTTATGTAAAATTTCTTCTGTTTTTACTAGTTTGATAAATTGAAATGGATTTGTCATCTTAAATTTGATAAACATTTCGGATAATAAAGCTGAATATGTTCTTTTATAATTTAATTGAACACGTTTTGAATTGCTTATATAGTTTATCAAATCCCTTGCGATTAAAGTATCAAATTCACTAAGCATTAAATTACTGTAATTATTACTGTCAATGAATTTAAGTATTTTACTATTTGCCGTTTTTAAATCCTTTTTATAATACGTACTATAGTCTAACTTGATTTTTTGCTCATAAGAACTATTACAAGCTTCAATGAGCCTAATATCTATAGGCTTTACTATCTTATTCCTTTTTTCTTTTACTGGTCTCCAACCTTTTTTTAAACTTTTTGAAAAATAATACAACATTAAGTCTAATTGTTTTTGCTTTTCTTCCACTTTACAAAGATTTGGATTGAAGTTTTCATTAATTGCTTTAGAATTAAAAAAACGGAATCTTTTATCATTATAAGAAAAAGACACGCCAACTCTTCCATCATTCAACTTGAATGCTCTTAAATTTTTAAATTCGTAACTCATTTTTGACACTTTTGTGCCACTTTTAAATAATGCACCCAGTTTTACCATTTGGCGAGGTAGCTCAGTCGGTTAGAGCGCAGGATTCATAACCCTGAGGTCACGGGTTCAAATCCCGTCCTCGCTACGAAAACAAACCCTTAAACAGCAATTGTTTAGGGGTTTTTTAGTTTTATGTTACTCTCAAATAACAAAAAAAAATTAAAAATAATTAATTGAGATAAGTTGTCTAGACTAAACCTCTTTATGTTTTATTTCTTTTATTTTTAAAATTTCTGGTAGCTAACAGGCAAAATATAATGGACGTATTCCTGTTTTATTCATTAGCCGACGAGCTGCGGAAATATAAAGCACATTAAAGCAAATCGAACAATCCTTTTTCTACCCTAAGACTTTTTTATAAGCAAGATTAAAGATAAAGTTACGTACTCTTGATGTGGTAAAATTAAATTTTACAAGAATTTATTGAAGCACCTAAAATTAAAGAAAGGAGATATCGTGGATAATAAACATCAAAAAAAAAATCGTTTTGATCCTATTCATCTTATTTTTTTATTCAATTTTATGTCTTTTATCGGTTTTATTTGCTTTTAAACGGTTTTAAGGTAAGATATATGTATTTTTGGAAGATTAAATAATCAAAACTCTAACCGGACCTATTAAATAAAAATACTAAAACCTCAACGGTTTACACAAAAATTGCGTAACAAATTACCGCGTTGATGAATATCGATTACTAGTTTCTAAAATTAAAAGAAAAAAAACTTTCACTCTAGGAGTCTATGACTAAAATTCTACTTTTTTTGCCTAAAAAATATTTTTTAATAGCTCTTTTGATGAGCATGGCAATCAGCTACTCTAAAGTTTCTCCTTCTAATCTCACGAACACCGCCGCTTTATCATTTTATGATATAAATGACAATATCTTGTTTAATAACACATTCCTTGCAATAAAAATAAAAAGTACATCCTTTACTCGTAATAAAAATTTATCAACAGCGCCTAAGAGCCCAGAAATAAACATTCAAGGTAATGCAACAACAATAGTAGATGGAGACACTACTCCAAGTAGTTTAGATTGGACAGACTTTGGTTCTATGGAAACAACTACAGGAGTAATCATAAAAACTTTTACAATTCAAAATACAGGACAAGCGGACTTGTCAATAGGACCAATAACTATTTCTAATACAGCCGATTTCACAATTGTCACGAGTCCTAACGCTTTGGTTGCTGCTGGAGGCAGTTCAACCTTTTCTATTAGCTTCGACCCTAACACCTTAGGCTTAAAAACGACTACAATTTCGATTATAAACAATGATAGCGATGAAAATCCTTACAATTTTTCTATCCAAGGGACAGGAATCCAAACTTTTTTTGATGGTGATGGGGATGGTGTCGACGATAATTTTGATGTAGATGATGACAATGATGGAATTCTTGATACTACTGAGGAAGCAAATTGTAATAGCGCAAATGGTCATAAAGTAGCGTATAAGTTTCTAAACGAAACTTTTGGCACAGGAGGACGAACTTCAAACTTTACTGCTGCATATAATGCCACAACCACTTATTGTTACGAGGATGGAACTGTAGGCATAAACACATCAGAATGTCCTTTATTGTCATCTAAAATATTAGATGACGGTGAATATACAGTTGTATCTAAAATAACCGGCACAGTAAGCAGTGATCCTGAAAATATTCACGGTGATTTAGCATGGTATAACGGAGAAGATCATACCCCGGACGACATTAACGGAAGAATGGCCGTTTTTAATGCCGCTTTTGATCCGGGCACATTTTACGAAACAACTATCACTGGAGTATTGTCAAATTTACCTATAACATATAGTTTTTGGGTATTGAATATTATGGCACAATCTACTTTTTCTGGCTCGATTTTACCCAATGTAACCGTAGAATTTTATGATTTATCAAACAATTTTCTGACCTCCTTCAATACTGGAAACATTGGCAGATGCGCCGGAAGTACAACAGACAACAGCTGTAGTCAAGGAGTTTGGAAACAATTTACAACTAGTGTCAACCTAGGGAATCTTAACGCTTTTACCATCCGTTTCAAAAACAACGCCCCTGGTGGTGGTGGTAATGACCTAGCATTAGACGACATTTTAATTTCACAAACCTTATGTGATTTAGATAACGATGGCGTTGCGGATATGTTTGACCTAGATGCCGATAATGATGGCATTCCAGATGTAGTTGAAGTCGGCTTAGGCAACTTAAGTAATGGTAAAGGTAAAATAGACGTGCCGTGGGTCGATAGTAACGGAAACGGGCTGCATGATAGTGCCGAATCTGCGGCGGCAATAACTACATTAGATTCTGATGGTGATGGGATACCAAATTATATAGATTTAGATAGTGATAACGACAGTCTTTTTGATGTAGATGAATCTGGTGCCGGAAATACAAATGCTGTTCCAGGCTATGAAAATGGCGATGGCGATATTAACGGAGACGGAGTAGCTGATGGACCAGAATCAGAAACATTTAGGAGCAAAGATGTCAACGGGGATGGAATAGCTGAAGGTTATGGCGATGGAATCTTAGATATTTATGATTACGGTATTGGGACAACAAATCAATACGGAAATTTAGACCAAGGTGTTGCAAATGCCAATCCAGATACTACCTATTTAAAAGATACTGATGGCGATGGAATTCCAGATTATTTAGATTTAACTTCTAATGGAAGTACTTTTGATATTGCAAACACATTGTTGATTTATGACAATAAGACATTGGATTCCAATAACGATGGTATAATTGACGGAACAACAGACATTGACAAAGATGGTATTCTAGATACTTTTGACACTAATGCAGCTCAATTTGGATCACCTAGAGACTTAAACAACAAATTATTTATTGATTTTGATGGTCGCAATGACTATGCCCAAAGCACTGCCATTCTGGGAGGATTAGCTAGCGCATCGCTCATGGCATGGGTAAATTTGAGTGATGATTTCTTAAATGAAGGAGTTGTTGTGGGCCAAAATAATTTTCAAATTCGTATTCGAAACGATAGAAAACTCGAAGTATATTTGAATGGTACATCTACTTATTTTGCTTGGGCATTAGAAAAAAAACAATGGTATAATGTTGCAGCTACCTATGATGGTGCAAACATAAAATTATACCAAAATGGTTCAATGGTAAAAAGTATTGCTTTGACAGGGAATATTACAACAGATCCTTCCCTATTGACCATAGGAAAAAACCCAAGCGCAAAAAACAAATATTTCAAAGGTAAAATTGATGAAGTTCGTGTTTTTAATACAGCCCTAACCGAATCGGAATTACAAAGAATGGTTTACCAAGAAATCAATAATTACAGTTCCGAAATAAGAGGAGAAATAGTTCCTAAAAACATTGCTACCGCACCAGAATCTTTGCCTTTTAGTACTTTATTGGGATATTATCGTTTGGACGTTTACAAAGATAATGTGATTGATGACCTTACTACAATAGCTACAGATCTATCAGGAGCGAGAATCTATAATGTAAAAAACATTCATTTACAAGAGGCACCAATGCCCTTTATTACTTTAAGATCTGAATCTTTTGCCGCTGCGGTAGATGATCCTTCAAAAGATATTCAAGGACTTGATATCATAGATTTTGAATGGTCTATTGTAAAAATCAAACATGACATTACAGAAAACTCAAATTTTGTCAATTTAGGAATGGTTACGGATCCAGGAGTAACTATCGTAATGAATAATGATACTAAAATACAAAACGATTGGTATCTAAAACTGGATGGAAAAATAGATTTAGTAGGAATGTCTCAATTAGTACAAACAACAGAAAGCGATTTAGATGTTACAAGTTCAGGTTCTATAGAACGAGACCAACAAGGGCAATCAAACAAATATAATTATAATTACTGGAGTTCGCCGGTGAGTCCCATAAACACAACTGCTAACAACATGGATTACGCTGTTGCCGCTATGATGAAAGACGGAACTACAGCAATACCTCAAGATATTAATTGGATAGGAGGATATAATGGTGATCCAACACCGCCAATTAGTTTAGCCCGTTACTGGTTATATAAATTTGATAATTATGCAAATGAATACGCAAGCTGGTCACAAATCAATGAAAATGCTACTCTTCGAGTTGGCCAAGGCTTTACACTAAAGGGAAGTGGAGCCAGCACTGGAACTCAGAACTATACCTTTGTTGGGAAACCTAATAATGGGACAATTGATTCAAATACTATTAGCGCTAATCAGTTACTTTTAGCGGGAAATCCCTATCCTTCCGCTTTGGATGCAGAAGAATTTATAAAAGATAATCTAGGCTCCATCGACGGAGCATTGTATTTCTGGGAACATTATACAACTAACACTACTCATGTTTTAAGGGATTATCAAGGTGGTTATGCAGTAAGAAACTTAACGGATGGAGTTCCTCCAGTTTCTCCTGCTTTAATAAGCGGCTCAGGATCTAGCTCAAAAATTCCCGGACGATTTATTCCAGTTGGGCAAGGATTCTTTATTTCAGGAAAATCAGGTTCCATTAATTCAAAAGTAACTTTCCAAAATAGTCAAAGAGCTTTCCATAAAGAGAATGATGTTGATTCGAATACTATGTTTAAAACTAGAGCAAACCATAAAATAAAAACTAATATTAACGACAATGATTCCCTTGTGACAAATAACACTTTTAAAAAAATCCGTTTAGGTTTCAATTCTAATAATGGATACCATCGTCAAGTATTACTTGGCTTTATGAACGAAAATGCTACAAGTGGGATGGATTATGGTTATGAGGGTTATAATTTTGATAATTTCGCTAATGACATGTATTTTCTCAATGGAGTAAATAAGTTAATCATTCAAGGAGAAGGTTTTTTTGATGCAAATAGCTCTTTTCCTATTGGTGTAAAAGCCAATATTGAAGGCAAAGTATCGTTTATGGTTGATGCCTTGGAAAACTTCAGTCCGGACCAATCAGTTTATATTTATGATAGTGAAAATGACAGCTATCACAATATAACAAACCAACCGTTTGAAATTATTCTGCCCAAAGGAGAGAATAAAACTCGCTTTTCTCTAAGATTTACTGATGCAAAATTAGCTGTCAAAGAAGAAGTAATAAATGAAAAAAACTTAGTTATAAGCCATCAAAAAGACAGCAACTCTCTAACAGTTCACAACAGACTAGTAGACAGAAAATTAAATAAAATAACTTTATACAATGTAAATGGTCAAATGATTCTTAATTGGAATTTAGAAAATGAAAAAGATCAAAATATACAACTCTCAATTAAAACGATCAGTTCTGGAATGTACATACTTAAAGTTTATACCTCAAAAGGACAACTAAGTAAAAAAATAATTATACCCTGAAAATTGATCTGAAATTTTCATAAAATAAAAATCTGCATAAAAGGCTGCTTTTTTTTGCTATTTGATGATCTCCATTTGAGCGAAACAAGAAACCTGTTTTGCTTAAGTAAGTAACTTATGTGTAAAAAAGCTCCAAAAAAAAAATTTTTATAAGTCAAAAACGATTCTTAAAAATATCCTCTCTCTATTATTGTTTGGCGTAGATGTTAGGCATAACTCTTGTTTAGCGGCTTTACTTTTCATTTTATTATAATTAAAATTACGCTTCAAAAAATCATACTTAAAATACCTTACTCTTAAGAAAATAACAACTGTACTTCCTCTACTTGAAAAAAGGAAATTAAACTAATATTCAAGTAGTGATTTTACTTGAAAATTCAAATTTTAAAATAGTTCAAGAGATTGGATTTCGTACTGAGTTTGAATCTGCGCAAAAAAAAGAATACTGAATATGTTTTTTATAGTTATCCTTTCTCAACTATATGTAAGATAATTAATATTTTTTTTATGCCATATAATTGAAAATCATGTCACTATGAACAGTAAAAAGCTAAAAAAAGAACGACTTTTACATACTATTCTCCTTACATTTTTACTTTATTTTATGTATTTAAACGGTTTTATATGCTTTTAATCGGCTACTCGTCCATTTCTCCTTACTTTTGATATCAGTAATAAATCAATTGTGAAAAATGTTTAAGCCCCAAATTAACATGAAAAAACTATATTTTGAAAACCCAATGTTTCAATTGTGCTTTTTAATAATGTCATTATTATTTTTGTTGGCACCCACTGAAATGAAAGCTCAAACTTTAACATCTGCGCAGGTTGGATTTTCGCAAAGAACCTCCTCCGCTACGCCAACACAAACCATCTATAATCTCAAAGGTGATTTCACCATGTTAGGGAATACCAACCTAACTCTTGTAAATTACAGTACAACTACTAATAATGAAGGTAATTCGATGAAATACGTGGATATCGATGGTGATCCTTCTACTTTAAATTCTTCTATGGCTACCCTTGAAGCATCTAATTCAGGAGAAAATAGCGCTAACCAAAATTGTTCAACGGTTATTTTTGCAGGGCTATACTGGACTGGAAAATCAAATGACGCGAATGAGACTTTTTCAGTTACAAAAAATTCAGTTACAAAAAATTACGACAAAAAGGTAATTTCCTTAAAAGGACCAGGTGCAACTAATTATACCTCTATCACAGCAAAACCAAAAGGAGTAGATTTCGAAATTCGATTTCCGGGGGCCGCTCAAAGTGGTATTTTTATTGGCTATCAAGAAGTCACTGACTATGTAAAAACACATGGCCCAGGCGCTTATACTGTAGCAGATATTGCCTTAACCGAAGGAACGAACTCAAACCCAGGGTTATCGGGCGGCTGGGTAATGATTGTAATTTATGAAAATCCTATCATGAAAAGTCGTGCAATAACTCTTTTTGATGGTTATGCTTATGTAAACGGACAACGTGCCGGTGGCGGAGAATACGGAACTATTCCAATTTCAGGATTCACCACAGTGGGAGCAGGCCCAGTGAATATGAAACTAGGCGTGATGGCAGCTGAAGGAGATGTAGCTACAAACTCAGGAACTGATTACCTGGCAGTACAAAAACTAAATGCAGACCCAAATGTTTATAACACGACCAACTATTTGACATTAAATCACGCTGGGAACTCCTCTACTAACTTCTTCAATTCCTCTATATTCCCCATACCCGCCGCGGGTAAAAGCGACCCTATTTTACAAAATAATACAGGGGTTGATTTTAGTATGTTTACAATTCAGAATCTAGGAAATTCCGTAATAGGAAATAATCAAACGACTACAAATTTTAGGTTTGGATCCACTTATGAAGTATTTACCATATTTGGTTTCGCAATGTCAGTAGATACCTATATCCCAGAACCCGAAGGTTTTATTTCAATCAATACAATCAATGCTATTTCCAATCCTCCGCAGCCTTATAGTGTATTACCTGGGCAAGAAATATCATATACCCTTGCAATTAAGAACAAGGGTACTGAAGCCATAAACAATAACATAGTGACTATTCCAATATCTAACACCATTAATTTTCTGGTTGGTAGTATCGCTATAACAAAAGATGCGACGGTAACGACGACGAATTCTCCTTATTATGATGCTCCTACTCAATCTATTATTTGGGACATGGGAACACTGCCTTTGCCTTCCGATCCTAATACTTTATTAGCAACACTAACTTTTAAAGTAACTGCAACAGAGGACTGCGCCGTTATTGTTAATAATAGTTGTGATTCTGTAATTTCAGTTAGTGGAACAGTCACTGGTACAGGTGCTGTTTCCGGAGTAGCAGCAACTAAAACAATTTTTAAAGGTTTTGACAATACTACAGGTTGCCAAATTCCAATTACAGAACCTACAATTGTTGCATTAGACACCTCTGGAAGCCCTTGTTTTTATGCATTGGCAGGCCCAGATCAAATCCTTTCTTGTGGAGGAGAGACTGTAAACTTAAACGCAACCTCTGGAACAACAGGTAATTGGACTATTCTAAGCGGCCCTGAGGGTGGAGGAGAAGTGTTTTCAAACAACACCAGCACGAGCTCTACCTTTTATAGCCCTAATGCTGGCGAGTACTTGTTGAGATGGACCACAGGATGCGCAGATACAAAAGATGAAGTTTTAGTGACATTTGTAAATTGTAATATTCTAGATTTTGATGGAATTGATGACAATGTGACTTTTAAAAATAATTACAATTTGAGTTCTGGTTCATTTAGTTTAGAGACTTGGATAAAATCGAATGCATCAAATGGAAACAAGCAAACGATAATTTCGAAACGACAAGGTTCAAGCACAGCCGATGGTTATGATTTAAAATTAGTGAACAATATTATCTCTTTTAATTGGAATGATGGAAACACTATCGAATCCTTACATCCGATAAATACAGATAGATGGTATCATGTTGCAGTTACATTCAACGGTACAAACTATAATTTGTATATCGATGGTATTCCTGTAAAAACAAATGTTGCAGGGAATAACCCTATCCTAAATAATACCGCCAATTGTATTGTCGGAGCAATGGATCAAAGTAGCGGAATCCCTTTTAACTATTTTAATGGATGGATGGACGAGCTCCGTATTTGGAAAGTAGAATTGACAGTAGATCAAATTCGACAAATGATGAACCAAGAAATACAAAACAATGGTGGAAATGTCAAAGGAGCCATCGTGCCACTAGACGTAGCCGGTTTAAGCTGGGCCAATCTTGATGGCTATTACCAAATGAATCC
Organism: Flavobacterium sp. W22_SRS_FP1; assembly: GCF_052113685.1. Lineage (NCBI taxonomy): Bacteria > Pseudomonadati > Bacteroidota > Flavobacteriia > Flavobacteriales > Flavobacteriaceae > Flavobacterium > Flavobacterium sp. W22_SRS_FP1. The sequence continues at coordinate 90,286 of NZ_JBGQOE010000009.1, read as the reverse complement.
TATAAATGACATTGTTAATGGATATGTTTTAGGCAAAGCCACATCAGCTAAAGACGGAAAATTAAGAAATATTAGTACGCAACAACCAGACACAGCTCCTTTACCTTATACATCCAGAATTAGTAATCAGGATTGGTCAACAGACGACACTTGGACTAATTATCCTGTTTGGGACGCACCTAACGGTTTAGCCATTGATGGATCAACTTGGATAGATTGGAATATCGTTAAAACGGATCACTACATAACCTCCACTGGCAACAAAACAGTTTTGGGTTTATTGGTCAATAGTAACATCTTAAGTGCGGAAAACGATTCGAAAATACAAGTTTCCCATTATCTAAAACTAGATGGAAAAATAGACCTCGTAGGAAAGTCACAATTAATACAAACGGAAGGAAGTATATTAGACGAAAATAGCGCTGGGTCAATAAAAAGAGACCAGCAGGGTCAATCAAACAAGTTTAATTATAACTATTGGAGCTCTCCCGTGAGTTCTATAAATACAACTTCGAATAATACTAATTATACTGTTGCAGGTGTAATGAAAGATGGAACTAACCCCTTATCACCTTCAGCAATCAATTGGGTTGGTGGATATGATGGTGCACCAAGCGCGCCTATCAGCCTAGCACGATATTGGATTTTCAAATTTGATAATTACGCAAACGCTTATGCAAATTGGGTTCAAGTAAGAGAAACTGGATCCATACGTGTTGGTCAAGGATATACTTTAAAAGGAAGTGGAGCGACAGGACCGACTCAAAACTACAGCTTCGTCGGGAAACCAAATAATGGGACAATTGATACAAATACTATTAGCGCTAATCAGTTACTTTTAGCAGGGAACCCCTACCCTTCTGCACTAGATGCGAATGCATTCATAAATGACAATTTAACCTCCATGAATGGTACTTTGTATTTTTGGGAACACTATACTACTAACGACACACATATCCTTAGAGACTATCAAGGTGGTTATGCCCAAAGAAATCTAACAGGCGGGGTCCCGCCAACTTCATCAGGAGTAGACTTTATCAGTGGCTTAGGATCCAGTACCCGGGGTATTCCAAACCAATTTATACCCGTCGGTCAAAGCTTTTTTATATCCGGAAACACAAATCCAACAGGTCCCATCGTTTATAAAAATTCTCAAAGAGGTTTTCATAAAGAGGACGAGACTGATGTTTCAAATATCATGTATAAATCAGCGCCAAAAACTAAGAAAGACAATTCTTTAAATAACAATAATAATGACATTATAGAAAAGGATACTTATAAAAGAATTCGTCTAGGTTATAATTCTAGTAATAATTATCACCGTCAAGTATTGTTGGGATTTATGGAAGAAAAAGCAACTTCAGGTATTGATAATGGCTATGACGGTTTTAACTTTGATAGTTTTACTAATGACATGTATTTTTTGAATAATACGGGCCAATTAATAATTCAGGGAGTTGGCCACTTTGACAAAAATGACGTCTTCCCTATCGGAGTGAAAGCCGATAAAGACGGGATGGTAAAATTCATGATCGATGGGCTTGAAAATTTCGACAAAAACGAAAAAATATTTATTTATGACTCGGAAAATGACAGTTATAACGATATCCAAAAAAACGACTATGAAGTTTTTATTACTAGCGGAGAAAAAAACAATCGCTTCTCACTGTGTTTTGAACAAAAAGGAAAAAAAGGAAAAGAAGAGGAAAATGAAGAAAACATAAAAAAGGAAAACATAAAAATAAGTTATTTTCAGAAAAAAAATATTGTTGAGATAAAGAAAAAATCCTTGAAAACTAAAATTTACAAAGTAACTTTGTTTAATATAGATGGATTACCCGTTGGGAATTGGGATATCGTCGATCAATCGCAACTAAATATCCAGCTACCCATTAAAAATCTAACTTCTGGAATATACATTGCAAAAGTATATACCTCAGACGGTGAACACAGTAAAAAAATTATAATTCAATAAAACAGACGACAAAGTTGAAAACAATCAGAAAACTGCCCAAAAAGGCAGTTTTTTTTTGTTCTTATGTGAACCTAATTGACAGAAAAGAAATGTTAATTTTCAAAAAACTAGTTCCTTATCCACCCAGAAAACAAGTTCATCGGAAAAAAGCATTTACGAGCCAATTATAATTCTTAAATACTTAACTTTAAGATAGATAAGTTTAATTTGTTTTAAGGAATTATCGCTAAACTGGCGGTAATTCATGATAGAATCATCCAACTTGTTTTTTTGTTAAAATTGACAAAAAAAACATGAAAAAAATTACGGTTGATTCATTTTTTTATTGAGCTAGTACTCAAATAAAAAATACTGTTTTGTTCTTGGTACATCAGAGACTTTTCTAAATCATTTTTTACGCAATATTTAATTGTCTGATTCTAAAGTTAAGCTGCCATGAAAAAAAAATACCTTATTATACTATTATTGTTTCTAAGTAGTCTTTATTGTTTTGGGCAGGATTGTGCTGAAAGAACTGTATCGGATGATATAATTTGCATTGGACAAAGCGCGTCAATTATTTTGACTGGTAGTGTAAACTTGCAAGATTATCAGTTAAGAATAGGAAGTACCGTTATTGAAACTAAAACAAGTATAGCTGACGGAGCTGATGTTACTTTTATTGTCGCCCCATCATCAACCACAACTTATAATATCATAGCAGTAGGATGTACTTCCGCTTATACTGATACCTCAACTGTTACTGTAAACCCAAATATCACTCCCTCGGTAACTATTTCAGCCAACACCGGAAATGCTATATGTGCAGGAACTTCTGTCACTTTTACAGCAACGGCAACTAACGGTGGTACAACTCCCTCTTATCAATGGTACGTCGGTACCACTTCAGTTGGATCTAATAGCCCAACTTATACAACTTCTGCCTTAACTAATGGAAATCAGGTAAAAGTGCTTATGACTTCCAGTGCGACTTGTCCCCTTCCTCCCACCGCAACAAGCAATATATTAACGATGACTGTAAATTCCTTACTCGTTCCATCAGTTACTATTTCAGCTACACAAACAACATTTTGTGTTGGAACTGCTGTTACATTTAATATCAATAATTTAAATAATGGAGGACTAAACCCAACCTATCAATGGCGTGTAAACGGTAACCCCGTTGGAGCAAATAGCGCCTCTTTTACTTCAAACGCACTTTCAAACAATGATAACGTTACTGTAGATGTAACTTCTTCTGCCACATGTCCATCTCCTTCGATGGTAACTAGCAACGCTATTCAAGTAACAGTTAATCCAGATGCTGCAATCAGTTTAACGTCTGGAGTCGGAAGCAATAATCAAACTTTATGTGCTAATTCGCTGCTTTCGTATATTGCATTTGCTATTAGCGGTGGAGGAACTGGAGCAGTCGTGACTGGACTACCAGCAGGTTTAACAAGTAGTTTTAGTGGAGGCGTAGTAACAATTAGCGGCACACCCACAGCAAGCGGCTCTTTTACCTACACACTCACAACAACCGGTACCTGTGTCCAAACAACAGCAACGGGTGTTATAACAGTCTATCCTATTGCAGCAATTAGTTTAACATCAGGAGCAGGTTCAAATAATCAAACAAAATGTATTAATGTTGCCATAAGCGATGTCACTTTTGCTATCAGCGGTGGAGGAACTGGGGCTGGAGTAACTGGCCTGCCTGGAGGTTTAATGGGTACTTTTAATGGAGGAACCTTTACCATAAGTGGAATACCTACAGCAATTGGATCTTTTCCTTATATTGTGACAACTACAGGCAGCTGTACTCAGACTACCGCTGTGGGAACAATTACGATAAATCCCGATACAGTCATTAGCTTAACTTCAGGAGCTAGCACAAATAATCAGACCTTATGCGCCAATACTTCACTCACAAATATTAGTTATAGTATAAGTGGTGGTGGAACCGGAGCTACAGTATCAGGGCTTCCCGCTGGAGTGTCAGGAAGCTTTAGTGCAAGCACCTTCACAATTGCTGGAACTCCAACAGTTAGTGGAACTTTTCCTTACACAGTGACAACCACAGGATCTTGTGTTCAAGTAACAGCAACTGGGAGCATTACAGTTAGTCCAGATGCAGTTATCGCTTTAACTTCCGCCGCAGGTACAAATAATCAAACCAGATGCATTAATACAGCAATAAGCACTATTATATTTGCCATTAGCGGTGGGGGAACTGGAGCAATTGTAACAGGATTACCGACAGGTTTAATAGGCGTATTTAATAGCGGTACATTTACAATAAGCGGTACACCCACAGCAGGTGGATCCTTTCCTTATACAATAACAACAACTGGGACTTGCGCCCAAAAAACAGCCACAGGAACCCTTATTGTTAATCCTAATGCAGTAATCAATCTAACATCTGGAGCAGGTACAAATGACCAAACAAAATGTATTAACGTTGCGATAAACACTATCTCATTTGCAGTTAGCGGTGGAGGAACTGGAGCAACTGTAACAGGATTACCTGCGGGGCTTACAACTAATTATAGTGGTGGAACATTTACAATAAACGGTACACCCACAGCAAGTGGCTCTTTTCCCTATACGCTAACAACAACAGGCCCTTGTGTCCAAGCAACAGCAACTGGAACAATTACAGTAAGTCCAGACGCAGCAATTACTTTAACCTCAGGAGGAGGTTCAAACAATCAAACTAGGTGTATTAATACTGCAATTAGTACTATTACATTTGCCATTAGCGGTGAGGGAACTGGAGCAAACGTAACAGGCTTACCAACCGGCGTAAATGGCATTTATAGTGGCGGAACACTTACAATAAACGGAACACCCACTGCTAGTGGCTCCTTTCCTTATACAGTTACAACGACAGGTTCTTGTAATCAGACCACAGCTACCGGAACGATCACTGTCAATCCCGTTATAGTACCCTCTGTGACTATTACATCAACATCTACTTCTATTTGTTCAACCACTGGAACAAACGTCACATTTACGGCAACCCCAGTAAATGGTGGAACTACTCCTATCTATCAATGGAAGAGAAACGGAGTAGATATAACAGGAGCGACAAGTTCTACTTATTCAACTACCTCATTGGCAACTGGTTCAAACATCACAGTTGTAATGACTTCAAGTGCTACTTGTGCAACACCTATAAGTGCTACTAGTAATAGTATTGTTATGACAGTATTTACTAGCGCACCGACTGTAGGAAATGGAAATAATGCGAGTAATAAGCCTTCTGGCCCAATTGCAATCTGTCCTCCAGCCACTGGATTAGTATATAACATACCAGTTAATATGTCAGGTGGAGAAACATATTTATGGAGTTTACCAACAGGGTTTTCAATAACCTCTGGCGTAGGAACTTCTCAAATAACGGTCAGTGTGGCAACAAATGCTACATTAGGCAATAATAATATTACTGTAACAGCTTATAATCCATGTGGAAATAGTGGACCTTCGAGCAATCTAGTTGTTAATGTCAATAGCTATAATGGAGTGACTGTGCCGTCAGCCACACAATCTGTTTGTTCAAATGGTTCAATTTCGGTTGTTGGAACCTTAACCGGAAATGCAACCTCCGGAACGTGGACTGCTCAAAATGGGACTTTTTCAAATATTGTTACTTCTACAACCAATCCGATTTTAGTAAGTGCAACTTACACTCCTGCTATAACAATTGGTAGTGACATTTTAAAGATTACTACTAATACGCCAACCGGTGGTGGATGCCCTAATGTAGCTGGAACAGCTACAATTAATCTAACCGTAAACCAAGCGGTCGCAATATCTTCTCAACCAGTGGCAACGCAAACCTTATGTTCAGGAAGTACAGCAACTTTTAGCGCTAGCGCAACAGGCTCCGACTTAACCTACCAATGGCAAAAAGCAGGAATCAATTTGGTGAACGGCGGTACTATTTCTGGAGCAACCTCATCATCATTATCTTTAACAAATATCACAACAGCCGATGCAGCAAACTATAGAGTCGTAGTTAGTGGAGCTGCTCCTTGCTCGGCAGTTACTTCAAATATTTCGGCCCTTTTGGTAAACCAAATAATTGCCATTGGGACTCAACCAGCAACAAATCAGTCCGTTTGTTCGGGAACACCAGCTAGTTTGAATGTGGTAGCAACAGGAGCTGGTATAACCTACCAATGGAGAAAAGGAACTATTAACCTATCAAATGGAGGTTCCATTTCAGGAGCTACTTCGGCAACTTTAACTATTAACCCAACAGTTACTACAGACACAGCTTCTGATTATAACGTGGTCATTACAGGAACCGCTCCTTGTAACCCATTGACTTCAAATAATGCAGCTTTGGTGGTAAACCAAGTTGTTGCAATAACTGCCCAACCACTAACGACACAAACCTTATGTTCAGGAAGTGCGGCTTCTTTCAGCGTTAACGCAACTGGCTCCGGATTAACCTACCAATGGAAAAAAGGAGGAGTCAATTTGATGAACGGAGGTACTGTTTCTGGAGCAATTTCATCAATATTAACCATGACTAATATTGCCGCTTCTGATGCTGCAAATTATTCTGTAGTTGTAAGCGGAACTGCTCCTTGTTCGGCAGTAACTTCAAATATTTCAGCCCTTTTAGTAAACCAAATAGTAGCCATTGGTATTCAACCTGCAACAACACAAACAATATGTTCAGGAACATCAGCAAGTATTAATGTAGTAGCAACAGGAACTGGTTTAAAGTATCAATGGAGAAAAGGAAGTACTAATTTAACTGATGGAGGTTCTATCTCAGGTGCTACCACAGCGACTTTAACGATAAATCCAACAGTTACTGGTGATGCCGCTTCTGATTATAATGTAGTCATTACAGGAATGGCTCCGTGTAACACTTTGACTTCAAATAATGCAGCTTTGGTGGTAAAGCAAGTTGTTGCAATAACTGCCCAACCACTAACTACACAAACCTTATGTTCAGGAAATACGGCTTCTTTTAGCGTTAGCGCAACTGGCTCCGGATTAAACTACCAATGGAAAAAAGAAGGAGTCAATTTGATGAACGGAGGTAATGTTTCTGGCGCAACTTCATCTACTTTAACAATAACTAATGTTGCTTCGACTGATGCTGCAAGCTATACTGTAGTTGTCAGTGGAACTGCACCTTGCTCGGCAGTTACTTCAAATATTTCGGCCCTTTTAGTAAACCAATTAGTAGCCATTGGTACTCAACCCGCAACAACACAAACTGTTTGTTCAGGAACATCAGCAAGTTTTAATGTACTTGCCACAGGAACTGGATTAACGTATCAATGGAGAAAGGGAACTACTAATTTAACTGATGGAGGTACTATTTCAGGTGCTACCACAGCTACATTAACTATAAATCCAACAGTTAGCGGTGATGCGGCTTCTGATTACAACGTAATAATTACGGGAGCTACACCATGCACACCCTTGACTTCAAATAATGCGACATTGGTCATTAACCAAGCAGTCTCAATTATAACCCAAGCTCTAGCAACCCAAACTTTATGTTCAGGAGGTACAGCCACTTTAAGCGTAAATGCAACGGGTGCAGGCTTAATATACCAATGGAGAAAAGGCAGCACTAATTTGGTAAACGGAACCAATATAGCTGGTGCGACCTCATCAACTTTAACCCTCTCGAATTTACAAACTACTGATGCCGCTAATAATTATAATGTGGTAATAACGGGAGCGAGCCCTTGTACTCCGTTAACATCAAACAATTCTATTTTGATTATAAACCGACTAGTAACTATAAATACTCAGCCATCTAATGTAGGTGTTTGTGTTTCCAACCCTGCAACATTTGGCATAGTAGCGAGTGGAGACGGATTAACTTTTCAATGGTATAAAGGCATAATAGGTAGTGGAGTAGCCGTTGTGAATTCGTCTAATATAACCGGTGCTACCACTAATGTTTTAAATTTTGCACAAGCGGCTTTGACTGATGACGGTCCGTATTATGCGATCGTTAGCGGGATAGCAACTTGCTCAGCTATTACTTCTAACCAAGTAACCTTGAATGTTGATCAATCCATTATCATAACATCTCAGCCTATTTCAAAAACTGTTTGTGAAGACACTCCAAATATTAGTTTCTCAGTGATTGCCAATGCTGGCGGCGATCCTTTGACTTATCAATGGAGAAAAAACAGCGTTAACATATTAGGAGCAACAGCGGCTACCTTCACTATTCCAACGGCAACATTGGCGACAGCTGGCACTTACGATGTGGTAATTTCTGGACCTTCAGGATATACTTGCTCCTCGATACAAACTGCAGCAGCAATATTAACAATCAATCCAAAACCAATAGGATCTGCCACTGCTCAAACTATTTGTAGTGGTTCAACAACAAATGTGGTATTAAACTCAACTCTTAGCGGTACAACATTCACTTGGACTTCAGCTATTCAAGCTACTCCAACAAGTGGAACAATTAGTGGATTTAGCGATAGTTCGGGAAATATAATTACGCAAAATTTAACCAATTCAGGAACCACTGCGGGAACTATTCGTTATACCGCTACTCCTACTGCAAACTCTTGTATAGGAGCAGCTTTTACAGTTGATGTTACAGTTAATCCAGCGCCTGTGGGATCTGCCACTGCTCAAACGATTTGTAGTGGTTCAACAACAAACATAGCGTTAAACTCAACTGTTATAGGTACAACATTTACATGGGTTGCAACCGTACAAACTGCTCCAACAGCCGGTACAATTACTGGATTTAGCAATGGTTCAGTAAATACAATTGCTCAAACTTTAAGCAATACAGGCAATACTTTTGGAGTTATTCGATATACCGTTATTCCTACTGCAAACTCTTGTAAAGGAACTGCTTTTACTGTTGATGTGACGGTTAATCCCAATTCAACTATTGTATTATCATCGGCTTCAGGTTCAGATAATCCAACAAATTGTATCAATACCATACTAAATATCAGTTACGCTATTGGAGGCGGTGGAACTAATGCATCCATTACAGCTGGTACACTACCAGCTGGTGTTACAGGTTCATACAATTCTGGAACTAGAGTTTTTACAATCAGTGGTACTCCTTCTGCAGTTGGAACTTTTAGTTATACGGTAACAACACAAGGACTTTGTATTAACGCTTCTTTAAGCGGAAGCATCACAGTAAATCCAGATTCAACGATTAATTTAAACTTAGGTACCGGATCAGATAATCAAACAAAATGTATCAATACACCGATTACTCCTATTAAATACACAATAAATAATGGTGGAACTAATCCTACCATTACATGGAATACAGGATCCCCTAATCTTATAGGGTCATACGATTCTGCTGCTGGCGTTTACACAATTAGTGGTTCTTCCGCGGTAGCTGGAACATTTAATTATACCATATCAACGGCCGGTAGTTGTATTAATAGTTCATTGACAGGACAAATAACTGTCAATCCTAATCCTGTGGGCTCTGCTATTTCTCAAATAATTTGTAATGGTTCAACAACAAGTGTTGCATTAAATTCAAATGTGAGCGGTACAACATTTGCTTGGACTGCGGTAATCCTGAACACTCCAACAGCTGGAACAATTACAGGATTTGGTAGCGGTTCAGGAGCTTCAATTGCACAGACTTTAACCAATTCGGGGACAACATCAGGAAGTATTCGTTATACAGTTACTCCTACGGCCAACTCCTGTCCAGGATCAGCTTTTACAGTTGATGTTACAGTAAACCCAAAACCAACTGGTTCTGCCATTGCACAAACCATTTGTAGTGGTTCGCAAACAAACGTGCTTTTAAACTCCACTGTTAGCGGTACAACATTTACATGGACCTCAGCTATTATTTCTATGCCAACTGGCGGAACCATTTCAGGGTTTAACACTGGTACAACAAGTACAATTGCCGAAACTTTAAGCAATAGTGGTACAACAGCTGGTGTTATACGATATACTGTTGCCCCCTCTGCAAATAATTGTCCAGGAGCAGTTTTTACCGTTGACGTAACAGTGAATGCGCCTACCGAAGGTGGTACGACAACTTTTCAAAATGGTACTAACCAATTTACGGATTGTCATTCAGCCACTGGTCAAATATTTTTAAATGGACAGATAGGTACAATTCTTGGTTGGGAATCTTCAATAAATGCGGGAAGTACTTGGAGCACTCCTTTGGTAAATGTAGATAATGCAACGCTCAATTATACTAATATTCTACAAACTACTCTATTTAGAGCTGTTATACAAAATGCAGGCTGTACAATTGTTAAATCAGCTGCAGCCACATTATTTGTAATTCCTAATATTAAACCATCTCCCGTAACCGCTACACCGTCGACAATATGCAATGGTGAGTCATCAACTCTTGTGTCTCAAAGTGGATACGCCACAAGTCAAAACCTTGCCACAGGAGGTAGCTTCAATAATGCAAATCCTCCTGGTTGGTTAGCTGATGGAAAAGAAAAACTTCCTGCAAGTGGCGACAATACTGTTGCTAATAATTGGTTAGAAACAAATGGTCCAAAATTATTTAGCGGTATAACTTACAATACCAGTGATAACACTAAATTTGCGATTGCTCATGGAAATTTAACATCTACACTTGAAACTCCCGTTTTTAACACTCTTGGCTTAACAGCTGCTTCCTTACAATTTTATCAAGCGTATTTCTTAATGACTGGTGCTAACTTAAAAATAGAACTCTCTTTAAACGGCGGAGCAAATTACAATATCACTTTAAATTCTGGAGTTACTCATAATTATTCCGGTCCGAGCAATTCCGGAGCCGGCAGCTATACTAATTTTGTTTTTACTTCAATAGATTTACAAAGTTATGTAGGACAAACCAATTTAAGAATCAGATTTACATACACGGGAACAACAGCTAGTTCATGGGCGTTAGACAATATCAAAATTCCCGAAGCACCTCCTGGCGCTTTAACTTCACAATGGGTTGACACCAATACGGGCACAATAATAAGTAATACTAATACCACAAATGCGGTAGTATATCCTACAATCACTACTACTTATGCAGTAACCTCCTATCTAAATGGATGCACGAGTTCAGGTCCTGATGGAACAACTTATATAACGGTAACTGTAAATCAAAAACCAATAGTAACCGCAACACCATCACCAGCTACAATTTGTTCTGGAGAAACATATAATATTCCATTAACAAGTTCAGAGACAGGCACAACATTTTCTTGGACAGCAGTTCAAACCAATGTTTCGGGAGCAAGTGCAGGAAGTGGTAATACTATTGCTCAAGTTTTAACAGCAACTGGAACAACAATAGGAACAGTTGTATACACAATTAATTCAACATCAAAAGGCTGTGTGGGAATTCCAAAAGTGATAACCGTTACCGTAAATCCGATAGGGCAAGTAAACCTAATTTCCAATCAGGTATTTTGTGCCGAGAGTGTAATATCTATTCCTTTTGGAACCAACAATACGGGAGGAACCACTGCTTATTCTTGGACTAACAGTTTGCCTTCAATAGGTTTAGCAGCATCGGGGAATGGAAACATTAATTTCACAGCAACTAATTCTGGAACTATCCCTTTAGTCGCTACAATTGTAGTTACACCAGCTTTATCAAATGGAGGGACAGGTTGTCCTGGACCAACCAAGACCTTTACAATAACTATAAACCCAAGACCAACAGCAGCTATTCAAACTTCCCAAATAATTTGCAGCGGGACAACAACCACTTTTAAGGTACTATTATCAGGAATAGCCCCTTGGAATATAACCTATAGCAACGGAATTACACCAACAACAGCAACAACAAGTGCAAATCCTTTCTATTTTAGTATTCCAAATATCACATCAAATAAATCCTATACTATTACAGCATTAACTGATGCAAATTGTGCTGCAAAACCAACAGATTTAACTGGAACATCAGTAGTGACCGTCTTAAATGGCACTCCTGGCTTATGGACAGGCTTGGTAAGTGCAGATTGGTTTGACTGCCTGAATTGGGCTGGCGGCTTACCAACAAGTACAATAGATGCACAAATCCCAACTATTCCTTCCGGAAGTTTTGGCATGCCCATAATTGACAGGAATTCACCTTTTGCAGTTTCTTATAATTATATTGCAAATGCTCGAGATTTAATTATTGCTAGCGGCGCTTCGGTTACGATGGTTGCAACAAATAATTCTGAATTACAAATTAGCCGAGACTGGAAAAATAGTGGGCAATTTATTCCAGGAACAGGAACGGTGACCTTTAATGGAGCCACTTTAAGTCAAATTCAAACCATAAATCTAGGAATCAAAACCAAGGAAACATTTTTTAATTTAAGCACTAATACTTTGGCTGGTGCCAAAGGAATAAGTGTTGTTGATGGATTTAAGCTAACCGTTTCAAATAACCTATCATTACTTAGCGGCGACATCCGTTTAACCGGAGAGGCACAATTAGTCCAAGCCGGAACTGCAGCAAATCCTATTGGTGGAACAGGAATACTTTTGAGAGACCAACAAGGGCAAAAAAATAGCTATAATTATAATTATTGGTCCTCCCCCGTAAGTTCAAGTACTGATTATGCCCATTATTCCATAAGTGGTGTTTTAAAAGACGGAACCGATGTTTCAACAAATCCTTTCAACCCTACAAATATTAATTTCGGTGACGGAGCTTATTTTGCCGACGGAATTGCAACAAACCCTATACGAATCAGCAACCGATGGTTGTTTGCCTATAATTCGATAACACCAGGCACAAACACTGGTTTACAGAATTATTATTTATGGAATGGAATAGGAAATACGGCTCAGATAAAAATTGGTGAAGGATTTACAATGAAAGGTACCGATGGAAGTGCTTCCATTTCAACAACCCAAAATTATGTCTTTGCTGGAAAACCCAATACTGGCACTCTTTCCTTTACTTTAGCACCAAACCAAACCTATTTAGTTGGAAACCCCTATCCATCAGCTCTTGATGCCGATGAATTTATTAAAGACAATTTAAAGGATTGTAATTTATGTAGAGCAACTTCCAATGTCTTTAATGGAGTACTCAGTTTTTGGGATCACTTTGGCTTAACTAGCAATCATTATTTGGCTCAGTACACTGGAGGATACGCAACCTACACCTTAATTGGTGGCCTAAGAGCAATTGCAAACGACCCATTAACAATTAATAATAATAGTCAAGGTTCTAAAATACCAGATCGTTATATACCTGTAGCCCAAGGTTTTTTTATTGCTGCCAAGCCACTTACTATAAGCTCTCCAATTATTGCTGGAGGAACATTAGTAATCAAAAATAGCCAGCGTGCTTTTATGACTGAAATCTCTGGAAATTCACTATTTATGAAATCAAGTTCAAATACTAAAACTAAACTAGACATCAGACCCCAAATAAGACTTGATTTTATTTCATCAAAAGGGGCAAACAGACAGATTCTTGTTGGAGCTGATGTAAATACCACAAATCTTTTTGATATTGCATATGATGCACCACTACAGGATAGTAATCCAGATGATATGTATTGGGAATTCAGCAATGACAAATTTATAATTCAAGGGATCCCCGATTTTAATGTTAATCAGATTATTCCTTTAGGAATAACAATCACTAATCCGGGTTTAGTAACCATTAAAATTGATGTCTTGGAAAATATGCCTAACACAGCTAAAATTTATTTGTTTGACAATCTAACTAATATATACCATGAACTTAGGGATAGTGATTTTAAAATTTCACTTGATATTGGGGAATACAACAACCGATTCTCCTTGCGGTTTTCTGAAAAAACACTCAGCATAGATGAATTTAAATTGCCTGAAGGTATTTTAGTTTATTTTACAAATAATAACAAAATCCTCAACATAGAAAACAACTTTAGCGACAGAACTGTAAACAAGGTCTTTATTTTCAACTTGTTGGGCCAATCCATTGCAAATTGGGATGTAAAAGAAAGAAAACAAAACAAGCTACAAATTCCAATAAAAAATGTAAGTTCTGGGGTGTATATTGTTAAGCTTGGCACGAGTAAGGGCGATTTTAGCACAAAAATAATTATCCAGTAGATAAAGAATTAGTTTGATAGCCAGCCGAAGCTATCATGTATACCTTGATAAGCGACACTAATGTAAGAAATGGCGAAAGGATACTTCTTTGTATTTGATACTTAATCTTTCACCAAAAAAAAGCTCGGGAATAATAGTCCTAACAGAAACAAAGGAATGCTGAGGTAAATAAGAATAGTCTACTTTTATAAAAGAAATGCCGCTAAATTTAGCGGCATTTCTTTTTGAATTCTAGTTTAAACTTAAAATAGAAGTTATTTTCCACGTTTCTTTATTTAACTCTTACACTCCATTCAAAATCCATTTCGGAAACCTGATCTCCTTTTTCATCACTTCCAATAGACTTCATCCAGAACGTTTGTCCCTCTCCTGTTGCAATCGTTTCTTGAATCGCTTTTTCTATGAGCTGTCCATCTTGACAAACGAATGTTATTATTCCTGTTGCCTTTTTCGTAAAATTTCCTTTGTTATTAGCCACTAACATCGAGATTTTTTTACCGCTTTTTTGGATCTCATTTATGACCAAAGCACCTGTTGACAATTCAGCAGCCATTGCCTGAACAGCAAAATACATAGAGTTGAACGGGTTCTTGTTAATCCAACTGTGCTTTACTGACACTACACATTTATTCTCCCCTATCTGCTTTACCCTAACACCACATAAAAATGCAGCGGGTAATTTGAAAAATAGGAATTTATTAAGTTTAGACGCTGTAACATTCATTATTGCTGGTTTTTTTGCTAATGTACAAAAAAAATACTATGCGTACATATAAAATACATTTGTTAAAATTATGTTAACTTATACTACTATGCGATACAAGATACTGTCTTTTAACTATATATTTGTATAAGAAATTACTAGGTAAGCTAATCGAAATTAGTTACGGTTTTTCAATCATCAATCAAAACCAAAAAAAATGGATACAATCACCGAAAAAAATGCAGCTACTTTTACACACTTAAGTTCTTTAACCCAATATTTTTTCCCCTTTGGAAATTATATCTTTCCAATACTAATTTGGACTGCAAAAAAAGACAAGTCAGAGTTTGTAGATCACAATGGAAAACAAGTACTTAATTTTCAACTGAGTTTGCTGTTGTATTCTTTAGTACTTATTGCAATAGCGATTCCAATTTTCATCATCACCATTTTTAGTAATGTCCCTTTTGATGCGATAATCAATGATGACAACTTCGTTATCAATAACTTTAATTTTGACAATAACATGGGCTTATTGACAATAGGAATAATGGCAGTACTGATTTTTGGAGTATTAAAAGTATCCGAATTTTTCTTAATCATATATGCAGCAATAAAAACATCTAACGGAGAACGATTTAAATATCCTATTACTATTCCATTTATAAAGTAACTGCCCTAGCTCTGATGGAAGCGGCATCCTTTTCCTGACATTTTTAGAAAGGAAAAGATATAGCGGACAGCAGGAACAGCTCCTAAAAAAATAACCATCAATCATCAATCACAAAATGAACAGTTTAATCAACTAACAAAAATGAAATTATGAATATTGAAAACACAAAAGCACAGATGCGTAAAGGTGTTCTCGAATTTTGCATCCTATCCGTATTAAAAGAAAAAGACGCATACACATCGGAAATATTAGAAACCTTGAAAAACGCAAAATTATTAGTGGTTGAGGGCACTATCTACCCGCTACTGACCAGATTAAAAAATGACGGCTTGCTTAGCTACCGTTGGGAAGAATCAACCTCAGGACCGCCAAGAAAATACTATGGCCTCACTGAGATAGGAAAAACATTTTTAACTGAACTAAATGGCACCTGGACTGAACTCTCAGACGCCGTAAACCTAATAACAAACCAAAACTAAGAGTCATGAACAAAACTGTAAATATCAACCTAGGCGGCATGTTCTTTCATATAGATGAAGATGCATACCAAAAATTAACTCGTTATTTTGACGCTATAAAACGTTCTCTATCCAATTCTTCTGGACAAGATGAAATCATTAAAGATATCGAAATGCGTGTTTCAGAACTACTAAACGAGAAACAAAAAACCGACAAACATGTTGTGGGTTTAAAAGATGTCGATGAAGTCATTGCTATCATGGGACAACCAGAAGACTATATCATTGAAGAAGACAACCAACAAAATCAATCTTTTAACGATAACACGAGCAGAAAATCGAAAAAACTTTATCGTGATAAAGAAAAAGGAATGATAGGTGGTGTTGCAGCAGGTCTTGGACATTATTTTGGGATTGATGCTGTTTGGATTAGAGTAATACTAATTCTATTAGTTTGGGGCGCTGGAACAGGAGTCTTAGCATATATAATTCTATGGATCGTTATGCCTGAAGCTATAACAACATCCGAAAAACTAGAAATGACAGGAGAACCAGTAAACATTTCGAACATCGAAAAAAAAGTTCGAGAGGAATTTGAAAATGTTTCTGATAAAATAAAGAATGCCGACTACGACAAATACGGCAATCAAATAAAATCTGGAGCAGGAAAAATAGGAAGTTCATTGGGGGATTTTATCCTTTCAGTTTTTAAGGTGTTTGCTAAATTTCTGGGTATCCTATTAATCATAACTGGACTAACTACCTTAATCTTTTTGCTTATTGGAGTTTTCACATTGGGTTCATCTACTTTTATTGATTTCCCTTGGCAAGATTTTGTAGAAGCAGGAAACTTTACTGACTATCCAATTTGGACTTTTGGCTTATTAATGTTTTTTGCAGTAGGCATTCCTTTCTTCTTTCTAAGCATTTTGGGATTCAAACTATTGAGTCCAAATATGAAGTCTATAGGGAACATTGCTAAATACACCTTACTTGCACTTTGGATAATAGCTGTTGCATTAGCAATCTCAATAGGAATAAAACAAGCGTCAGCCTTTGCTATTGATGGGAGAGTTGTTCAAAAAGAGAATATTGCACTACAAACAACTACAGACACTTTGCATATTAAGTTTGTACATAATGACTATTATACCAAAAATGTAGACGACAGAAATAATTTCAGAATAACACAAGATTCAGCGAATACTGATGTTATTTATTCAAATGAAGTGCGTTTTGAAATTAAAAAAACCGACGAGAAACTCCCATACATTCAAATTGAAAAAGAGGCTAAAGGAAAGACACTCTCTGAAGCAAAACAAAGAGCAGCACAAATTAGGTACGGCTATCAGATAGTTGGTAATCAATTAATTCTAGACAATTACCTTTTGTCTGACCTAAAAAACAAATTTAGAGATCAAGAAATTGAAGTTACTTTGTATCTACCTCAAGGAACTTTATTTAAAGCAGATTCAAGTGTACAAAACTATGATAGGTCTAGTGATGAGTTTTTTAATTTACATTACAGTTCTGACAAATATCTATATAAAGTAATGGAGAACAAAGTAAAATGTCTGGACTGTCCAACGGATGAAAACGATTATGACGATGTCGACTACGACGAAGATGACAATACATCAGTAACTATAAATAAAAATGGTATATCGATTACCAAAGACACTATAATAAACAACCAAAATAATATCAAAGAGCTGAAAATAAATAAAGACGGCATCATCATTAAAACTAATTAGTCATGCTAAAAATCATAACAATTATCACAAAGTTTATATTGGTTTTGTTAACTGCATTATTGTTTGCGTCCTGCAACTATACAGTCAATTCGAAATCAATAAAAGGTAGCGGTCATGTTACGACCCAAAACCGAATTATATCAGAAAACTTTAAAAGTATTGAAGTTAGCAATGCTATTGATCTAGTTATCGAACAAGCTGACAAAAAAGAAGTTATTATCGAAGCTGATGATAACTTGCAAAATCACATTACTACAAAAGTAGAGAATGGAGTCCTTATTATTGCTTGCGATTACAATTCCTTTACTGATGTGGAGTCGAAAAAAGTTACTGTTAGAATGCCTATTATAGAAGCGCTCCGTGCTTCTAGTGCATCATCAATTACGAGCTTAAACACTTTGAAGGGAGAAAACATTAGCCTTAGAGCTTCCAGTGCTGCGAATATCAATGTAAAAATAAAGGCAGATAATATAACCAGCAAGTCTAGCAGCGGCAGTACAATTTCGATGGACGGCATGGCTCTAAGCGTAGAGGCTACTGCCTCAAGTGGAAGTAATATCAATGCAAATGAATTATTAGCAAATGAAGTGACTGCAAAATCATCGAGCGGATCGTCAATAGACGTTCACCCTATCGTAAGTTTAAAAGCCAAAGCTTCCAGCGGTAGTTCTATTGAATATAATAACACACCGCATTCAATAGAAAAACAATCCAGTTCTGGCGGCAGTATTAATAGAGACTAACCTTTATACTCGAGAAATTAAGACTAAAATCATTGATCAAAAGTGGATGGTTTTTTTATATTTGTAAAAAACATAATTTACACAAAGAATGAAAAAATACATTGCCATAGTCCTGCTCCTTTTATCAAGCATAATATCATTTGCACAGACAAAAGAAAAAATAAAAGGTTCGAAAACTGTTACAATTGAAGAAAAAGAAATAGGTAATTTTTATAGCCTTGAAGTAGACGATAATATTGAAGTCTATATGGAGAGAGGAGAGACGGCAGCACTGAAAATGGAAGCTGACGATAATCTTCATGACATCATTACAATTGATTTACAGGATAACACATTACGTCTTTCTACTACTAAAGAAGCTATAAGATACCGAAAACTAATAGTAAAGCTCACCTATTCAAAAGATCTAAATTTAGTAACTGCAAGAAATGACGCAACTGTAAATGCAATTCAAGAAGTATTAGTAGACAGCATTACTTTTAGATCATTTGATAATTCTCAGTTGTTTTTAAATGTCAATTCAAAAGACTTCGTTTTACAGTCTGATGATGAGTCCAAAGTAGAACTCAATTTAAAATCAGAAAATTCAAAAATCGAATTAAGTAAGGACGCATCCTTAAAGTCATTAATAGTAACTCAGAACTTGGCTTGTGACTTATATCAAAAAGCGACTGCAAAAATCGAAGGTAGCGCAACCAATGCTGCTTTCAGAATCGATAGCAATTCAAATTTGACAGCAAATAAATTAACGGTAGAAAATATTGATTTAACTGCTGAAGGCTATTCAAGCTGTTCCGTTAACGCAGAAACTAGCATTACTATTGACGCTTCAGGCAACTCAGAAATAGAACTTTTTGGGGAACCAAAAATAGAAGTGAAAAGATTTGTGGACGAGGCTCAAATACTTAAAAAAGTAAAATAGAAGTAATTACTATTTACTAAATAAAAATATTACAAAACTACTTAAAAACAAAAGTCCCGCTTTTTACAAATCGGGACTTTTTTTATAGTAAAATATACAGTTCTAACTATTCTTTAGCAGATAAATATCTCTCAGCATCCAGAGCTGCCATACAGCCTGTACCAGCAGCAGTAATTGCCTGACGATACACATGATCAGCGGCGTCACCACCAACGAAAACACCTTCCACATCAGTTTTTGATGTTCCTGCTACATTTATAATATACCCAGTGTCGTCCAATGAAAGAAAGTCTTTAAAAATATCTGTATTGGGTTTATGACCAATTGCAACGAAGAAACCTGTTGCTTCAATATCAAATGTTTCATCCGTATTTTTATTCAGCGCTCTTACACCAGTAACCACTTGCTCATCGCCTAGAACTTCAATAGTATCATGGTTCATCAAGATAGTTATATTCTCCGTTTTACGTACGCGTTCTTCCATGATTTTCGAAGCTCGGAATTTATCGCTTCTCACTAACATCGTTACTTTTTTACAAAGCTTAGATAGATAATGTGCTTCCTCGCAAGCTGAATCTCCAGCACCCACGATTACTACTTCTTGGTTTCTGTAGAAAAACCCATCACAAACGGCACAAGCAGAAACTCCTCCACCCATCTTCAAATAATGTTGTTCTGAAGGTAAACCCAAGTATTTAGCTGTTGCCCCTGTTGAAATAATCACTGTTTCACAATGCAATTCTTTAGTGTCGTTAATCCAAACTTTGTGCACGTCACCAGAAAAATCAACCTTAGTAGCCCAACCATCACGAACATCTGTACCGAAACGTTGTGCTTGAGCTTGTAAGCCAACCATCATTTCTGGGCCAGTTATCCCTTCAGGATTACCAGGCCAATTTTCCACTTCATTGGTTGTAGTCAATTGACCGCCAGGCTGCATTCCTTGATATAGCACAGGTTTCATGTTTGCCCTAGCTGCATAAATTGCTGCAGTATAACCTGCTGGTCCAGAACCTATAATAAGGCATTTAATTTTCTCGATTGTATCAGACATAATAAGATTTTATTATAATTTTAAAAGAACAAAAGTACGTTTTAATTACTGAAATTTATAACTTGATTTATCACTTTTAGCTATCTCCTAATAACAAAAAAAATCCTTTCTGTCGAAACAGAAAGGATTTTCAGTCGGGGTGGCAGGATTCGAACCTGCGACCTCCTGCTCCCAAAGCAGGCGCGATAACCGAGCTACGCTACACCCCGTAATCGGCTGCAAATATATAATTATTATTTGCTTCTCCAAAACTATTTGGGAAATAAGAAAAAATTTAATTGACCAACAACAACAAACAAAATCATATTATTGGATTAAAAGCCTGACTTCAAGAAAACAATCTTGATTTCTAAAGTAATAATCCGTTTACAGCATTTACCAGATAATAGAAACAAAGCATCGCAGCTGCCACAGTTTTGCTATTTATTGCTCCTATTTCAAGTACAACAGTTTCTTTTCTCTTCACCTAGAAACCCAGTAACCCTCATTATCTTGAAAAGAGTAGCTGAAATAGTATTCTAAAATTACCAGTTGAAAAACAAAAATAAAAACGCCAATTAGCAACTAATCAAGCTTTAACAAATGTTAACAAAATAGATTTTTAGAAACCATAAATAATTGTATTTTTACGGTTCAAAATTTATAACATAAATGGGCAAAATCATTGCGATTGCTAATCAAAAAGGAGGAGTTGGAAAGACTACTACGTCCGTAAATCTAGCTGCTTCCCTAGGAGTTTTAGAAAAAAAAGTACTACTGATAGATGCTGACCCACAAGCCAATGCGAGTTCAGGTTTAGGAATCGACGTGGATAATGTTGAAATCGGAACTTACCAAATTTTGGAACATAGCAATACACCAGCGGAAGCAATCATAAAATGCTCAGCTCCTAATGTAGATATAATTCCATCCCATATTGACCTTGTCGCGATCGAAATCGAATTAGTCGATAAAGAAAATAGGGAATATATGCTTAAAAAAGCATTAGAAAGCATTAAAGACGAGTATGACTTTATCATCATTGATTGCGCACCATCACTTGGGCTGCTGACTTTAAATGCATTGACCGCAGCAGATTCAGTCATAATTCCTATTCAGTGTGAATATTTTGCGCTAGAAGGTTTAGGGAAGTTATTAAATACAATAAAAAGTATTCAAAAAATTCACAACCCAAATTTAGATATCGAAGGATTGTTATTGACCATGTTTGATTCTAGATTGCGCTTATCAAACCAAGTTGTCGAAGAGGTTCAAAAACATTTTAACGACATGGTATTTGACACCATTATTCAACGAAACGTGAAATTGAGCGAAGCTCCAAGTTTTGGCGAAAGCATCATAAACTATGATGCAACGAGTAAAGGAGCTGCTAATTACCTGCATTTAGCTCAAGAAGTTATAAAGAAAAACAGTAAATAGTTTTATGGCAAAAGCAATAAAAAAACAAGCCTTGGGAAGAGGGTTATCTGCGTTATTAAAAGATCCGGAAAACGATATTAAATCCGTCTCAGATAAAAATGCTGATAAGGTTGTAGGGAACATTATTGAGCTTGAAATTGATGCGATTGAAATAAATCCGTTCCAACCAAGAAGTAATTTCAATGAAGAATCATTGAGAGAATTAGCTACTTCTATTAAAGAGTTAGGCGTAATCCAACCGATTACAGTACGAAAATTAGACTTTAATAAATACCAGTTGATCTCCGGTGAACGTCGTTTACGTGCTTCTTCCTTAATAGGATTAACTACAGTTCCTGCCTATATCCGTATTGCAAACGATAATGAATCATTGATTATGGCCTTGGTTGAAAACATTCAACGCCATGATTTAGATCCTATTGAAATTGCACTGTCGTACCAGCGTTTAATTGATGAAATTCAATTGACCCAAGAACAAATGAGCGAACGAGTTGGGAAAAAGCGTTCAACAATTGCAAATTACTTACGCCTATTAAAGCTAGATCCGATTATTCAAACTGGTATTCGTGACGGTTTCATTACCATGGGCCATGGCCGAGCAATTATCAATATTGAAAATCTAGATATTCAAACAGATATCTATCAAAAAATAGTAAGTCAGAACCTATCCGTTCGCGATACCGAAGCGCTAGTCAAAAACTATCAGGATAGCTTAAAACCTAAACCTGCTACAAAAGTAAAAACGTCCTCCTTTGAAATAGATGAAGCACACAAAAAAGCGTTTTCAAATTATTTCGGAAACAAAGTAGACCTAAAAGTAGCTGCTAATGGCAAAGGAAAAATTACGATTCCTTTTCAATCAGAAGAAGATTTAAAGAGAATCATTGAACTAATAAAGGGATAGTGAATAAAATTATTTCAATAGGACTACTTTTTTTTGTTTTAGGAAACGCATCTTTATTTGCCCAAGCGAAAACTGATGCCGTTCTAGGTGCTAAAGACACTTTAAAATCAGTTGATATTGATCCTCTCACACCAGCAAAAGCTGCTTTTTATTCAGCTGTCCTGCCTGGTTTAGGGCAAGCTTACAATAAAAAATATTGGAAAATTCCACTTGTTTATGGCGCCATAGGAACCAGTCTCTATTTTTATTTAGATAATAATAAAAAATACAATCAATATAGAGATGCCTATAAACGCAGGTTAGAAGGTTATTCAGATGATGATTACTCCTATCTTGATAATTCCCGTTTAATCGCAGGTCAAAAGTTCTATCAACGTAACCGAGATTTATCCGCGTTATTTGTTGTCGCTTTTTACGCCCTAAACATCATTGACGCCAATGTTGACGCTGCACTATTACAGTTTAATATTGATGAGAATTTATCACTCAAACCAGTTATTTACCCCAATGATGTAACGTTCAAAACAAATGTGGGTCTAACATTTAATTACAACTTCTAATCTCTTAGCCTCAAAGCTGAATTGAAACGAAAATAAAAACAAAAGAAATGAAAATCGCGCTTTTAGGATACGGAAAAATGGGCCAAGTAATCGAAAGGATTGCAAAGGAAAGAGGTCATCAAATCGTTTTGAAAAAAGATGAATATAACACTTATGAAGGTCTTTCGAATGCGGATGTAGCGATTGACTTTAGTATACCGGCAGCTGCAGTGAGTAATATTTCTAATTGTTTCCATGCTAATGTACCAGTAATTTCAGGAACAACGGGATGGTTAGACCATTTTGACGAAATGGTCTCTCTCTGTAAAGAAAAAAACGGAGCATTCATCTCCAGTTCCAACTTTAGTTTAGGCGTTAATATCTTTTTTGAACTGAACGAATACCTCGCTAAAATGATGTCTAAGTTAGAGAGTTATAATGTTAGTATGGAGGAAATTCATCACACTCAAAAACTTGATGCACCTAGTGGCACGGCAATTTCATTGGCGAAAGGAATAATAGAAAACAGTAGTTTTACTAATTGGACATTGGATAGTATAAAAGCAAATGATTCAGGCGATAGCGAACAGTCGAAGCAAATCCATATTGAAGCCAAAAGAATTGGAACCGTTCCTGGAACTCATTCCGTAACCTATGATTCAGCTGTTGACACTATAGAAATAAAACACACCGCACACAGCCGAGAGGGGTTTGCACTTGGTGCTGTAATTGCAGCAGAATGGATTGTTGGTAAACAAGGAGTTTTCACAATGAAAGATGTATTAGATTTAAAATAAAATTTCCAGTTTAAGGTCAATTTAAAAACGAAAAACCTTAAACTCTAAATCCTAAAAAATAAAATTATGACACTATATCAATGGTTTGTATTTTTCTTATTTATCCAAATAATCCACTTTATAGGAACTTGGAAATTATATGTGGCGTCAGGGAAGAAAGCTTGGGAGGCAGCAATACCCGTTTATAATGCGATTGTTTTAATGAAAATTATCAAACGCCCTACTTGGTGGACGCTTTTGCTATTTATCCCAATCATAAACCTGATCATGTTTCCGGTAATCTGGATAGAAACCTTGAGAAGTTTTGGCAAAAAATCAAATTTGGATACTTTTTTAGCCATAGCAACATTTGGTCTATATATTTACTATGTCAATTATACGCAAAAATTAAATTACGAAGCAGACAGAAGCTTAAATTCAGAAAATAAAGCATCTAGTACAATAAGCTCTTTGCTTTTTGCCATCATAGTAGCCACATTAGTTCATACATATTTTGTACAGCCCTACACCATCCCAACTTCTTCATTAGAAAAATCATTGTTGATTGGTGATTTCCTTTTCGTAAGTAAAATCAATTATGGCGCTAGAGTTCCAATGACAACTATTGCTATGCCAATGGTACATGATTCGATTCCCTTTGTTAAAACCAAATCATATCTTAGCTGGCCTCTATTGCCTTATTTAAGAATGCCGGCCATTGAAGAGATAAAACGTACGGATATCGTAGTTTTCAACTGGCCTGTTGACACGGTGCATTATTTTTTCGAAGCAAAAGGTACCCCTGGTGTAATAAAACCCATCGATAAAAAATCAAATTACGTAAAACGATGCGTCGGAGTTCCCGGAGATAGTTTATCTATCAAAGACGGACTTGTAT
The DNA here is from genome assembly GCF_052113685.1 of Flavobacterium sp. W22_SRS_FP1. Classification (NCBI taxonomy): domain Bacteria; kingdom Pseudomonadati; phylum Bacteroidota; class Flavobacteriia; order Flavobacteriales; family Flavobacteriaceae; genus Flavobacterium; species Flavobacterium sp. W22_SRS_FP1. The sequence continues at coordinate 65,435 of NZ_JBGQOE010000009.1, read as the reverse complement.
ATATAGACGGTAAAGTATTGCAATTACCTGAAAGAGCGAAACCTCAATTTTCCTACTCAGTTGCACTAGACGGAAAAACACCGATTGATTTTGAATACTTGTTAAAGGAACTCGATATAACCGACCAAGTATACTATAAAAATAACGATAAAAGAGACACTTTACTTTTTAGAGCACTGACAGCGGCTGGAGCAGCGACGCTAAAAAATGTTTCAGGAATTACAGCAGTAACACAAGAAATATCACAAGGTCCTGAGGACGGCATATTCCCGAACATAAATAAATGGAACAGAGATAACTTTGGCCCTATATACATTCCTAAAAAAGGAGCAACGGTAGCACTTACAACTGAAACCTTGGCCTTTTATAAAAGGATAATCACCGACTATGAAGCGAATGATGATGGAACCAAAAACGATCTTAAAGTAACTGGAAACGAAATTAGATTGAATGGTGAGATTGTAAAAAACTACACTTTTAAACAAAATTACTACTGGATGATGGGAGACAACCGTCATAATTCTGAAGATAGTCGCTATTGGGGTTACGTTCCTGAAAATCATATTGTAGGTAAGCCTGTATTTATCTGGATGAGTTGGGATACTAACGGGAAAGGCCTAAATAAAGTGCGTTGGGATAGGGTCTTCACCACAGTGAGCGGCGAAGGACAACCAGAGTCCTACTTTAAATACTTTTTGTTTTTCCTTGCAGCCTATTTCGTCGGTGAGTTCTTATGGAAGAAAAGCAGAGCGAAAAAAAACTAGTCAAAAGTTTGAAAGTCAAAAGCCCCAAAGTCCTCTAGAAAGTCTTTGCGGCTTTTGACCTTATGACTTTAAAAACTTTAGACAGATATGGACATTGTACTACAACCCACCTACTTTCCTTCCATTAGCCATTTTGCAGCCATGCTTATGGCCGAAAAAATTACGTTTGAAGTAGAGGATAATTTTCAGAAACAGACCAATCGTAACAGAGCTTATATATATAGTCCAAACGGCATTCAGCTATTGAATATACCAATTAAGCATTCGAAATCCGCGCATCAGAAGACGAAGGAAATTCAGATAGATTCAGACTTTGATTGGCAAAAACAACACTTTAAGTCACTGGAAACCGCGTATAGAAGCTCACCATTTTTCGAATTCTTTGAAGACGATATTCGTCCTATTTTTGAGAAAAAACACAAGTTTTTGCTGGATCTCAATTTCGAAACCTTAGATATTGTATCTAAATGTTTGCGAATAAAATTAGACTACTCCATTTCAACTGAATATTCACAAGAGGTCAATCCTAAGCTTATTACAGATTTTAGATTTCTAGCCAACGGCAAAAAAGACACTTCCGCGTTTGAAAAATACAAGCAGGTCTTTGATGACAAACATGGTTTTATCAACAATTTAAGCATTCTTGATTTACTATTCAATGAAGGTAAATTTACAGTTGACTACATAAAAGACCAACGACTTTTACTCTAAAGACAATTTTGCCATAATGGGATAATGATCTGAATTATCGAAATTAGAAAAGCTTTCAAACTTTTTGACAGTCATCTTTTCATCTGCAAAAATATAGTCGATTCTTGTTGGGTAGTACTTGAACCTATAAGTCTGTCCAAACCCCTTCCCAGCCTCTTCAAAACTATCCTTTAGCGTACCTTTTATATTTCTGTACACATAAGAAAACGCGCTGTTATTCATATCACCACAAATAATAATTGGGTATTCACATTTCTTTTCATGCTCTTTAAAAATCTCTGCCTGCTGTTGTTGTTGTTTAAAAGCCTTAGCTATTCTCTTAAGTAAAATTTGAGATTTATCCTTATTCATGACATCAATGTTTTCAGAAATCTCATTTACATCTGGAGTAATTTTTATTGACTGCAAATGCATATTATACACTCTAATAATGTCCTTTCCTTTTTTAATGTCAGCATAAATCACATTGTTGTTGGAACTAGGAAACACAATATTTCCTTGACTAATAATTGGGAATTTAGAGAAAATAGCTTGACCAGTCTTAATTTTATTCCCCTCCATCAAGATGTATTTATAACGATACAACTTTAAGTCAATGTCTGATGACGCTGAAAATTCCTGAATGCATAAGATATCTGGGTTTTTATCATTGATAAATTCTAAAATTATTCCCGGCACATCCTCTTTATCCAGCCATTTAAACAAATTAAATAGCCGAACATTATAGCTCATTACGACAAAGTCCTTGTTATCCTCTGGGATTTCTTTTGAAGAAAATTTATAAAATTTATTGATAAAAGTAATACCCATCAAAAGTACCAGACCAGATAGAAACATTCGCTTTTTAAACTGAATGGCCCAGTACAAAAAGAACAAACCATTCAATAAAAAAAACAGCGGCATAAACAATGTGAGCACAGATAATATTGGAAATATTTTAGGCGCCAAAAAAGGCAACACATAAGCAATAAAAGTAAGTGTTACTAGAAGAACGTTCAAACCAAACATCCCTTTATTGAACCATGAAAGGTTTTTCATATTGCTTTCTAATCAGTTAAAAACACTAATTCTTATATCCGTAAAAATCGATTGCAATTTTTATTTTCCGGCTTTGAACAAAAATTCTTTTTCTTCTTTATTTAGACTATCATAGCCCGATTTACTTATTTTATCCAAAATCTCATCGATCTGTTGCTGAGCTTTGTCTTTTGTAATTATTCTAGAAGTTCTATTTTCTACTGGTTTCCCATAATTTTTATGCACTTTTTTGAAAGGTGTCGATGCCGGCTTCTTAAAAGAACTGGAAAAGAAATCAATTACCCATGAAACATTTTTACTTAAGTCGGTACCGTTTTGCAGTAACTTGATAAAAACGAAACCAAATAAAGCTCCCGCTAAATGAGAAATATGCCCTCCAGTATTGTCTAAACGAAACTGCATTAAGTCAAGTATCAGTACTACTGCCGTAATATGCCATAGCTTTACATTCCCAATGAGCAATAATCGCACATTCATTAAAGGCTGGTAGGTAGTGACCGCGACCAATATTCCCATAATTGCTGCAGAGGCCCCCACGATCGATGCACTCAAATTTAAAACATAATAAGCTGTTACGAATGCTATACCTGCAAAAATCGCACTCAAAACATACACTCCTAGTAACTGCTTTTGCGTAAAAAAAGTTAAAAAATACGAACTGGCAAAATTAAGAATTACCATATTAAAAAGTAGATGAAAAAAACCGTCATGCAAAAACGAATAGCTTAAGAACGTCCATGGTTTTGCTATAAAATTCGAAGGTTCGGTAGACAAAGCTACCCACGTTGGAAAATTAAACGATCCTACACTAGATTGATAAAAAAACAGCAATGAAACTAGAAAACAACCTATATTCCAATAGATTAGCCTATGAGCGATACCTCCTAATTTGTACTGTGATTTTAAGTCGTCTAAAATATTCATATTTTGAGTTTAGAATTCATTCCAAATACATTACTTATTATATTTAATTCCAACGGTTATCATTAAACTGATTTTTTTTCCAATACCACATGATTAAAAAACCAAATAATGCGCCACCGACATGTGCAAAATGTGCAATACCGCCGCCACCAAAAATCGATTGACCGGAGATTCCTAAATATAAATCTACTAATACTAAACCTGGTACAAAATATTTTGCTTTAATTGGCACGGGAATGAACAATAAAGCCAGCTCAGCATTAGGAAACATAAAAGCAAACGCAACTATCACACCATAAATGGCCCCCGAAGCTCCTACTACTGTCCCTAAAAAAGCACTGGTAAAATCTCCAAACTGAGAAACCGTCATAATCTCCCGCCATTGCGTATTAATTTTGCCTTCATTTAAAAGTTGCAAAACCTCTGCTTTGGCAAATCCATTTTCAGCCAGTATATTAATTCCTTCACTGAAATAATAATAGTTTATTCCCGTATGAAGTAATGCGGCACCTAAACCACAAGATATATAAAAGAATAGAAATTTCTTGCTTCCCCAAATGCTTTCCAAAGCGGAGCCAAATGAATATAAAGCAAACATATTGAAAAAGATGTGCATGTACCCTCCGTGCATAAACATATGTGTGATGGTTTGCCAATACTGAAAACCTGCATTTTCAGGGAAATACATAGCTAACATTTTGTAAGCGCCATCTCCCACAACTTGTGTTCCTATAAAAAACAAGATGTTAATTATAATTAATTGTTTTACCGTTTCGGTTACGTTTCTCATATTGCGAATTTTTTATCTAAATCTTCCACACGCATGGTGATGAAAGTAGGTTTTTGAAAGGGGGAAACATTGGGCTCTTTACAGGCAAAAAGTCCATTTACCAAGTTTTCCTGCTCCTTCACTGTTAACACTGTTCCTGTTTTTACAGCCAAACTTTTGGCCATAGATTTTGCTATTGTATCATTTTGACTGAAACTACTCTCGGGAATACCATCCTGCAAATCGCTCAACAACTGTTCCAACACCAAAGAGACTTCACTTTCTGTGACATTTACTGGGATTCCAGAAATAACAATATGGTCCTTCATTGTTTCCTCAAAAACAAAACCAGTATTAACTAGTGAGAGTTTCAAGTCTTCGATAAGCTCCATCTCAGCTGAGGAAAAGAACAAGTCCAAAGGGAATAATAATTGCTGACTTGATGCTTGATGAACAGTCATATTGGTCAAAAATTGCTCGTATAAAACACGCTGATGTGCCCTTTGCTGATCTACAATAACCATTCCTGATTTTATCGAAGAAACAATATACTTTTTGTGAATTTGATAAGCACTGTGAACAGTTTGCTCGACTTCTCCATCATTGAATAAAGAACCGGTCACTTCTTCACTTTCGAACGAAAAATCTGTATTAACGATACTAAATTCTGAATCTTGTTTCAATCCAACATATAAGCTTTCCCAATTTGCAGTGGGTTCCGGCTTCTTATAACCGGAATAATGTTTATTGACTTTATCATCTGAAAAAGGGTTGAAGCTACCGTCAACTTGAATCGTAGGTGTAGCTCCTTGTAAATCTTTATAGTGATAAGGCGTATCTAAATTTGAATCCCGATCAAAATCCAAAATCGGCGCAACATTAAATTGCCCTAAACTATGCTTAATAGAAGCCCTAAGAATAGCGTATAATGCATGCTCATCATCAAACTTTACCTCCGTTTTAGTAGGATGAATATTGATATCGATCGTATTTGGCGGCACAGTCAAATATAAAAAATAACTCGGTTGTGCGCCATCTTTCAAAATACCGTCATAAGCAGCCATTACGGCATGATGCAAGTAACCACTTTTTATATAGCGATCATTGACAAAGAAAAATTGCTCTCCTCTATTTTTTTTGGCAAACTCAGGTTTACTAACAAAACCCTGAATAGTCACCATCTCGGTTTCTTCTTGAACCGGAACAAGCTTTTGATTAGTTTTACCAGAAAATATATTGACAATTCGCTGTCTCAAGCTAGAGGCAGGCAAATTAAACATTTCACTACCATTATGATAAAACGTAAAATAAATGTTGGAGTGTGCTAAAGCCACACGTTGAAACTCATCCACTACATGGCGGTATTCAACCGTATCCGACTTTAAAAAGTTTCGACGAGCAGGTATGTTGAAAAACAAGTTTTTAACCGCAAATGAGGTTCCTTTTGGCAAAACGGCTACCTCTTGTGATATGAACTTGCTTCCTTCAACGACAATTTGAGTGCCTAACTCCTCTTGATCTTGCTTGGTCTTCATTTCTACATGAGCAATCGCAGCGATTGAAGCCAATGCTTCCCCGCGAAAACCTTTGGTATGCAAAGAAAATAAATCCTCGGCCTTACGAATTTTTGATGTAGCATGACGTTCAAAAGACAAACGTGCATCAGTAACGCTCATCCCCAAACCGTTGTCTACGACCTGAACTAAGGCTTTTCCGGCATCTTTTATAATCAATTTAATATCAGTAGCTCCAGCATCTACAGCATTTTCAAGTAATTCTTTGACAACTGAAGCTGGTCTTTGAACCACTTCTCCAGCAGCAATTTGGTTGGCAACATGATCAGGAAGTAGTTGAATTATACTCGACATTAAAAGAAATATATTAAAAAATTAAAAAAGCAAAAGTGCACAAATTTAATGAAAATCTATTGGGTTTTATTATTAATGTAATTTAAAAAAATAAAAAAGCACGTACAGAAACCGGCTCAATTTACACTGAACAACTACCCATTTTGAAATGCGTTGATTAGCTATTTTCTATCGAAAAATAAAGCATCCGCTTTGTAAACCTATACAATTCAAATAAAAGTAGACAACAGTAATCAAAGCTGTATATAAAAATATAATACAGGAGTATTAAAAGTGCACTGTCTAGATTAAATCTATGAACCAAATAAAAAAAACCTACCCAAATGGAATGGTATAGGTTTCTTATTGTTGTAAAATATAGCGGAATTTAGTGTTTATTCCTTGAGTTCTAAATGCGATCCTTCTTCTAGTTGCACAGCACCCGCGGACAATAAAGGCCCATTAGGTTTTTGATGCGTTAAAGAGGCCTGTTGACGAATGAAAGCCATTTTAATAGCAGAAATGGCGGCTTCCGTGCCCTTATTCCCATGAATCCCGCCACTTCTATCAATAGACTGTTGCATTGTATTGTCAGTAAGAACACAAAAAATAACAGGAATGTCACTTTGTACATTCAAATCTTTTATTCCTTGCGTCACCCCTTCACAAACAAAATCAAAATGCTTGGTTTGTCCTTGAATTACGCAACCTATAGCAATTACAGCATCAACATTTTGAGTTTGCAACATTTTTTTGCAGCCATAAATAAGTTCAAAACTCCCCGGAACATTCCAGCGAATAATGTGCTCTGCTGGAACTTCGTTTTCCAAAAAAGCCTCATGAGCACCGTTATACAATCCTTCTGTTATATTGTCATTCCATTCTGCCACCACTACTCCAAAACGAAAATATTTCGCATTTGGAACAGTATTTTTGTCATAAACAGATAAATTTTTATTTACGGTTGCCATTTGATTGTAGTTTTTTGATTTAAATTTTAATTTGCAATACTAAAGATAGAATTTTGAATCAACAATCTAAAATCTAAAACCAGTAATTTTTTTTAAATCATTTTTACTATTGTGCCAATCCAATCAGAACATCTACAGACGCAGCCTCTGGACTTGCGTCAAAATTTTCCTTAATATCTGTGAAATATTTCAGCGCATCTTCCTTCTTACCTAATTCTAAAGCCGTCTTACCAGCTTTTAACAAGAAACGCGGCGTAGTAAAATCATTCTTGTTTGCAGCAACTGCTTTTAAATAATTATCTAAAGCCTCTTGTGGCTGTTTATTTTGCGAATAAGCATCTCCGATCGCTCCTTTTGCTAAAGCACCTAAAACAATATCCTCAGATTTAAACTTACTTAAATAATCAATCGCTTCAGTATACTTACCTGTATTTAAAAAAGCAATCCCCGCATAATAATTAGCTAGATTCCCTGCGTCAGTACCTGAATACTCATCTGCAATTTTGATAAATCCAAATTTACCTTCAGAACCATTTAACGATAATTTATATAGTGAATCACTGGCAATGCCGTCAGTAGCTTGTTGAAAATTTTGTTGCGCTACAAACATTTCGTTTGCCGCTTCCACTTGCTTTGGTTCAGCAATAAACTTTTGATAAGCCAAATAACCTATCGTGATTAAAGCGACTGCTCCTACAATACCAATAATAAAATTCTGGTTTTTTGCCACAAAAGCCTCTGTTTTTGAAGCAGTATCGTCTAATGTTGAAAACACACCAGCCGTTGTACTGTCTTTTTCATCAACATTTACGTTTTCAGCTGAATCATCAACTGCTCTTTCTTTTGGTGCTTTATATCCTCTTTTACTGTAAGTAGCCATTTCAATTTAATTTAGTGAACCGCAAAAATAAAATTTTTATTCAAACCGACGCAAAAAAATTAAGATTTTATAGATAAATATAAAAAAAACATATTACAACTAGCCTTCCTTGCTCATTAACGGAGAAAGTTTGCGATAGAACAGCTTCAAAAGCTCATTATATCGATAATTTTCAATAATTTGCACCCACTTTCAATAAGCCAGTTAAAAACAACAATCTCCTCTATACCAGCAAGCCCTAAAAATGTATTTAAAAAAGATTTCACTATTCAATTACAAGAATTTTTCCGAAGCAAATTTTGAATTCGAAGGTAAAATAATTTGTTTCGTAGGTAAAAATGGTATCGGAAAAACTAATGTTCTTGATGCCATCTACCATTTATCCTACGGCAAGAGCTATTTCAACCCTTTAGCCGTCCATAACATAAAACACGGCGAAGAATTTTTCGTAATAGATGCCGAGTTCATAAAAAACGATAGAAACGAACAAGTAGTTTGTAGTTTAAAAAGAGGCCAGAAAAAAGTATTGAAACGCAACGGTAAAGCCTACGATAAATTTTCGGATCATATTGGCTTCATTCCGCTGGTTATCATTTCACCCGCAGATCGAGATTTGATTGTAGAAGGTAGCGAAACTCGAAGAAAATTCATGGATAGTGTCATATCTCAATTAGACCCCCATTATTTAAAACAGCTTATTCAGTACCACAAAATAATGAGCCAACGCAATGCTTTGTTGAAATATTTTGCATTAAATCGCGTTTTTGAAAAAGACACACTCTCAGTTTACAATGAGCAACTTAACGGTTTTGCAAAGTATATTTTTGAAAAAAGAAAAGAATTTATCGAACAATTTTTGCCCATTTTCAATGCGCATCATCATTCCATAACGGGTTCTGAAGAAGCCGTTCAACTAGTATATGAGAGTCATTTATTTGAAAAAGATCTACTGCAACTTTTACAAGACAACATAAATAAGGATCGCACATTACAATACACCAGTGTTGGGACTCATAAAGATGACCTCTCTTTTGAAATCGATGGGCATCCCATCAAGAAATTTGGTTCTCAGGGGCAACAAAAATCTTTTTTGATTGCTTTAAAACTAGCACAATTTGAATTCCTGAAAAAGCAAAGTGGCGTAAAACCTATTTTATTATTTGACGACATATTTGATAAATTAGATGAGAGCCGCGTTGGGAAAATAATTGAGATGGTCAACAGCGATACTTTCGGGCAACTATTTATCTCAGATACGCATCCGGAACGAACTGAAGCCATTGTTAAATCGACACATCAATCTTATAAAATTTTTAACCTGTAAATAGCACATTAAATAATTCAAGTACTTAAAAAAATACTTAATTTAGCTTGTTCAATTTTTAAAACAAATACAAATGAAATTTCACTCTATATTTTTTTTAATAGCATCCTTCGTCATTATATCCTGCAACGGACAAACACAAAAAAGTATAAAAACTATTGAACCTAAAGCTTTTGCAGAAAAAATAAAGACAACCGAAAATCCACAAATTCTTGATGTTCGTACACCCGAAGAATTCAACGTGGGTCATATAGAAAATGCCGAAAATATAAACTGGCTTGGTGATAGCTTTGTTCAAGATTCCGAAAAGTACAATAAAACAAAACCCGTTTTTGTTTATTGTAGAAGCGGAGCCAGAAGTAAAAAAGCAACTGAAAAATTAAAAGAACTGGGGTTCAAGAATATTTATGAGATGGAAGGCGGTTTTCTGAAATGGGATGCGAAAGGTCTTTCTCAAAAGTAAAATAAAGCCGCAGCGATAAGTTAGAAACACTTTAATAAGAGCCAAACAATGCTTTCAAAAGACAGCCTACAATTTATAGAAGATTTAAAAAACAATAACAACAGGGATTGGTTTTTAGACAATAAAAAAAAATATGACGTTTTCAAAAAAGACTACCATCAATTAGTTGCTGATTTTCTTGATGCCATGAAACCTTTGGACCCGTCACTAGAAATGCTAGAGGTAAAAAACTGCACTTTCAGAATAAATCGCGACATTCGGTTTTCAAAAGACAAATCCCCTTATAAGTCGCACTTGGGCGTTTGGCTCTCATCGGGTACAAAAGGTCAAAATCGCGCAGGCTATTACGTTCATATAGAAAAAGGGGCTAGTTTCATTGCAGGTGGTTTTTATGCTCCTGAAGCGGAAGACTTAAAAAAAATACGCAAGGAAATTGCTTATTTTTATGAGGATTTAGAAGAAATTCTAAATGAAAAGAACTTCAAAAAAGAGTTTGGAGATTTTGATCGAAACGAAAAAAGTATTCTTAAAAACGGTCCGAAAGGTTATGAAAAAGACCATCCCGCGATTGAAACGTTAAAACTAAAAAGTTTTGAGACTTCTCAACCTTTCGATATTTCTGAAGTTGCCAAAAAAGACTTTGTGTCTAAAATGAGCAAAAAGTTAATTCTTTTAAAACCTTTGAATGAATTCATCAATAGGGCGCTAACTGCTGAAGAATTTTAATTTAGGCCAATGAAAAAAAGAAAGATACTTTTTCTTGGAGAGTCCGATAGAGCCGATGCCATTACCTGGATGAATGGACTCAAGGAATTTGGTGATTTTGAAATCATTAGTTGGGAATTAAAAACCCCAAACAATACCATCTTCAATAGGTTAGCACGGATTTTAGAATTCAAATTTGCCCTTTTTAAGATAAAAAAAATAATAAAACTGCACCAACCTGATATGGTTATTGCTGAAAGAACTACCAGTTATGGTTTCTTAGCTGCCTTATCCGGAGTTAAGCCCGTCGCAATAGCGCAGCAGGGAAGAACTGATTTGTGGCCCGAGAACTCCCCTCTTTTACCATTCAAAAAACTATTACAAAATTATGCTTTCAAAAAAGCGACACTAATACATGCTTGGGGCCCGGTCATGTCCATTTCCATGGCAAAAGCCAATGTTGATATGGATAAAGTCCTAGTATTACCAAAAGGAATTGACTTGGTAAAATTCGAAAACAGGAACTCAACTAATCCAACCCAAATTTCCGCCATTGTGACCCGCTCATTGATGCCTGAATACCGTCATGATATCATTCTAAAAGCTTTTGCCATTTTAAACAACAAAGGGATAGAATTTACCCTTACGATAGTTGGAGAAGGAACACAGCGAGCTGTTTTAATGGATTTAGCCAAAAAATTAAATATAGAGAATAAAGTCCTTTTTACCGGACGTATACCGAATACAGAATTACCAAAATTGTTACAAGCATCAAACTTCTACATAAGTATGCCTATAACCGAAGGAGTCTCAGCATCGCTGTTTGAAGCTATGGCATCGAATTGTTACCCAATAGTAACGGATATTCCAGGAAATCAAAGTTGGATACGACATCGTGAAAACGGCCAACTTATTGCTTTGGATGACGCCAAGATGCTCGCCGAGGAACTATTATGGTCGTTTAAAAACAAAGCGCAACGGGAACAGGCCCTTCTAATTAATCGAAAATTTATTGAAAATAACGCAGATTATAAAATCAATATGAAAATCATAGCGAATAAATACCACGAGTTAATCAACACAAATACCATCACTTAATTATGTGCGGAATTAACGGCTTTTTTTTAACAAACTCATCAAGAGTTTACAAAAAGGAGACACCAGAATGATTCCTTACATAATGCCATTATTTATGATGCATATCTGGATGAAAAATTATACGAATAAATTTTAATCCTTACTTTTGGATCTCGAATTCATCAATAAAAAAGAACTTTCTTTTATGAAACAGGAAATACAAAATAATTTCTCTTTAAAAAATTACAATACATTTGGCATTGAAGCCAAAGCAAAACAATTTGTTGCAGTTCAGTCTGTCGATGAATTGAAAACCATATTGGAACAAAATAAATTAGAGCAAAAATTTATCCTTGGTGGCGGAAGTAACATGCTTCTGACGAAAGACATAGAAGCTTTGGTTATTCATATCGATTTAAAAGGAAAAAAAATCATTTCTGAGAATGAAGATTTCGTCTGGGTAGAGTGTAAAGCTGGCGAGAATTGGCATGAATTTGTGCTTTGGACCATTGACCAGGACTTTGGCGGCCTAGAGAACATGTCTCTTATACCCGGAAATGTAGGTACTACTCCAGTTCAAAATATCGGTGCCTATGGCACAGAGATTAAAGACACATTTGTTTCTTGCGAAGCACTTTCTTTAGAAGAGCAAGAAACAAAAACATTTACAAAAGAAGAATGCCATTTTGGCTACCGAGAGAGCATTTTTAAAAACGAGGCAAAAGACCGCTATATTATTACATCTGTTGTTTTCATATTGACCAAACGCAATCACAAAATCAACACTTCATATGGTGACATTACAAACGAGTTGGCAAAAAACAACATTAGCACTCCTAGCTTAAAAGAGGTGAGTAATGCTGTAATTGCGATTCGGAAAAGCAAATTACCGGATCCAAAAGAACTAGGTAATAGTGGCAGTTTCTTTAAAAACCCCATTCTGCTGAAGTCAGATTTTGCAAAAATCCACCAGCAGTTCCCTGAAATGAAATATTATGACATTTCTGAAACCGAAGTAAAAGTGCCCGCTGGCTGGTTAATTGAACAAGCTGGATTTAAAGGAAAACGTTTTGGCAACGCCGGAGTCCATGAAAACCAAGCTCTTGTTATAGTGAATTATGGTAATGCCACAGGACAAGAAGTTTTAGATGTTTCAAAGAATATCCAAGAAACTATTTTAAATAAATTTGGTATCCAAATTGAGGCTGAAGTCAATATTATCTAATTTTAGATTTAAAATCTTTAACAACTAAGATATGTTCATTCCTGATATTTACAAAAACGAAAATCAAGAAGAAATCAGAGCTTTTCTGGTCAAGTATAGTTTTGGTATTCTAGTCAATCAAACTAATGGAAAATTATGTGCGACCCACATTCCGCTTGAATTAGACACAAATAAAGAGGGCAAAGAAATTTTGTTGGGCCATATTTCAAAAGAAAACCCACAATGGAAAGGATTCGCTGACAATGACCAAGTTTTAGCAATTTTTTCTGGACCCAATTCCTACATTTCCTCGTCCTGGTACAATCACGAAAATGTGCCCACCTGGAATTACATTGCGGTCCATGTATACGGAAAGATTAAAATCATTGAAGGAGAAGCAGTAATTGATTCTCTAAAAAAACTCATAGACAAATACGAACAAAATTCTGACAACCCTATTCGAATAGCCAATTTATCGGAACAAACTATGATACAAACCCGCGGAATTGTGGCGTTTGAAATAGAAATTCAGGAAATACAAGCCACAAAAAAAATGTCTCAAAATCGAGACGACACCGACCATTCAAATATAATTTTGGAGTTAGAAAAAACAAAAAGTGCGCAGTCGATTGCTGTCGCGAAAGAAATGATAAAATGCCGAAAGTAATTGAAATTTACCTATTGATAATTGATAATTGCGAATTACCTTTGCGCTCGATTTCATAATATATAAAACTCAGATGCTTATACTAATTCTTTACTTTTTTATTCTTATTGTCGCCATTCAACTCGCTTTTTATCTAGGCATTTTCGGCAAATTTGCTTTTGCGAAAGCGCAAAAAACAACGCCCAAAAAAATCTCAATATCGGTTATTGTTTGTGCTAAAAACGAAGAAGAAAATGTAGCCAACTTTATCTCACTGCTAGCTGAACAAGACTATCCCGATTTTGAAATCATATTGATTGACGACGCTTCGAGTGACAATACCTTAGAAGTTTTTGAAGATTTTGAAAAACAATACTCTAATATACGTTTAGTAAAAGTCCAAAATAACGAGGCTTTCTGGGGAAACAAAAAATACGCACTGACTCTAGGAATAAAAGCGGCAAAAAAAGAGTATCTATTATTTACAGATGCCGATTGCTACCCTACTTCCAAAGAATGGATTACCGCTATGAGTTCCCAGTTTACTATGCAGAAAACTATTGTATTGGGATTTGGCGGTTATGAAAAAATAGCAAATTCTTTTCTTAATAAATTAATTCGCTTCGAAACTTTACTTACCGCAATTCAATATTTTTCATGGGCAAAAGTAGGACGCCCTTATATGGGTGTGGGAAGAAATTTAGCTTATAAAAAAGAGGAGTTTTTTAACGTAAATGGGTTTATAAGCCACATTCAAGTACGATCTGGGGATGATGATTTATTCATCAACGAGGCCGCTTTCGGAAAAAACACAACGATTAGCTATGCTCCAGAAAGCTTTACGTATTCTAAACCCAAGACAACATTTAAGGACTGGATTACACAAAAAAGACGACACGTCGCGACGGCAAAACATTACAAAAAGTTTGACAAACTGCAACTGGGGACTTTCTATTGCTCCCAATTGTTATTTATTTCGCTTCCTGTAGTATTATTATCCTTTCAATTTCAATCGATATTAGTATTGGGCTTAATAGCAATCCGATATTTAAGCGCTTGGATTGTCGTTGGTTTTTCAGCAGGCAAACTAAAGGAGAATGATTTAAAATATTGGTTCCCTATTATAGAGTTAGTGCTTATATTTACACAAATTAATATCTTTATCAAAAATATCTTCTCAAAACCAGTACATTGGAAATAAATATACAACTAGAAAAAGCAAAAAAGGGGGACCAAGCCGCCTTTACCTTTCTCTTGAATTATTATTGGAACGAAGTATATGGCTTCATGTTAAAACGCGTAGAGAACGAGACTACTGCTGAGGATATTACTATTGAAACTTTCTCGAAAGCATTTGATAAAATAGCGACTTACAATCCTGAATTTCAGTTCAACACCTGGCTAATCAGTATTGCTAAAAACGTCCATATTGATTTACTTCGTAAAAAAAAGTCAAGCCTTTTTGTGGAAACTACTGATAAGGAAGACCAAAAGGCATACAATATAGCAGACACCACTCCGTCTAAAGAAGACGAGCTAATCACAGAACAAAACCTGTCGCAGTTACTGCGCTACATCAAGGAATTGAAACCCCATTATCAAGAGGTGATTCAGTTGCGTTATTTCCAAGAAATGACTTATCAGGAAATTGCCAATTCAATTGACGAGCCACTGAGTAACGTAAAAGTGAAGTTACTTCGTGCCAAAAAGTTGTTGGCAGAGATTATTAGAGATAGAAGGTAATTGACCTTTTCTTATTTTAAAAATTCATTTGATTATAAATTCTTTAAATCTATTCCCCCCTGCATTATTTTGAAGAGAAGCCATACGCGTTTTGAAATCTTTGAAAACCAAATGGACTCCGGGAATGATTGGTGCAAAACCAATGCGAACATCCTATAATTTGCCTGTAACGGTTCAGATGAACTAATTTCAAACACCTATACCAAAAGCAGAATCGGGAGGTTCTGCTTTTATATGTTTATTTAAAACTGGAAAAGTATATCATAAATACTACCATAGCCCAGATTGCAGAGGATATCCTTGTGTTTAAAAATCGATTTTTTCTTGACAAAAAGCAGCGACTGAAAGAAGCTGCTTTTTGTCTTAGAAAAAACCATTTTTAAATGCAAAATGGAAACGCAAAGCTGGAAAGAGCTACTAAAATTTAGACTTGTTATTTTGTACCAAATCAATACTAAAGCTTGGGGCCTAAACCCCTTGTTTTAAATCCCCTTTGCTTATCTTTGTACTTTGAAAAAAATAAATATGGAAACAGTTTTAGAAAAAACTTTACCAACGACAAAGCCAAAATGGTTGAAGGTAAAGCTACCAATAGGAAAAAAATATACTGAGCTTCGAAGCTTAGTCGACAAATATAGCTTGAATACGATTTGTGCCGCGGGAAGTTGCCCAAATATGGGCGAATGCTGGGGTGAAGGCACGGCAACTTTTATGATTCTGGGAAACACCTGTACCCGTTCTTGCGGTTTTTGTGGTGTTAAGACCGGTAGACCCGAAACAGTAGACTGGGATGAACCCGAAAAAGTGGCGCGTTCGATTAAAATCATGAATATCAAGCATGCTGTAATTACTAGTGTAGACAGAGATGATTTAAAAGATGGTGGTTCAATCATTTGGATCGAAACCGTAAAAGCAATTCGTAGAATGAACCCTATGATTACTATAGAAACTTTGGTTCCTGATTTTCAAGGTATCGAAAGGAATATAGATCGGATTGTAGAAGCTAATCCTGAAGTCGTTTCGCATAATGTAGAAACAGTACGTAGACTGACTCGCGAAGTGCGCATTCAAGCAAAATACGACCGTAGCTTAGAAGTGTTGAGATACCTAAAAGAAAAAGGAATCAACAGAACTAAGTCAGGAATAATGTTGGGTCTTGGCGAACAAGAAGAAGAAGTTTTTCAAACCATGAGAGACTTACGTGCCGTAAATGTAGATATCGTAACAATAGGACAGTACTTACAACCTAGTAAAAAACACTTACCAGTTAAAGAGTTTATCACACCCGAGCAATTTGCGGTTTATGAAAAATTTGGACTGGAGTTAGGTTTTCGTCATGTAGAAAGCGGCCCTTTAGTTCGTTCTTCTTATAAAGCACAAAAACACCTTCTATAAAAAATGTTTTAAGTTTCAGGTTTAAAGTTTGCTGCGCTTATTCGCCTGCCCTTAGGTCAAGTTGAGCTACTTTAAACCTGAAATATGAGATTTTAAATAAAAAATATTGAAAACAAGAGTTGCCATAAATGGCTTTGGAAGAATTGGTCGAAATCTATTTCGTTTACTTTTAAACCATCCGACTATTGAAGTTGTAGCCATAAATGATATTGCCGACACAAAAACCATGGCACACTTGGTAAAATACGACAGTATTCACGGAGTTTTGCCATACAAAGTCAGTGCGGATGAAAAGGGAATACTAGTCGACTCCAACCATTTTTTGTTTTTTCATGAAAAATGCATTTCAAACTTAGATTGGGAAAGCATAAATATAGACTACGTAATCGAATCTACAGGAAAACACAAGACTTACGAAGAACTTAATGCACATATTGTTGCTGGTGCCAAAAAAGTCATTCTCTCAGCTCCTTCTGAGGTAGATAGCATAAAAACAGTAGTCCTAGGAGTAAATGAGTCTATTCTCGACGGAACTGAAACCATTATATCGAATGCAAGTTGCACGACGAATAATGCCGCGCCCATGATGAAAGTGATAGACGAGCTTTGTGGCATCGAACAAGCTTATATCACAACAATTCATTCTTATACAACAGACCAAAGCTTGCACGACCAACCACACAAAGATTTACGCAGAGCACGTGGGGCTAGTCAGTCTATTGTACCTACAACAACTGGTGCAGCCAAGGCACTATCAAAAATTTTTCCTGACTTAGAAGGAAAAATAGGAGGCTGCGGTATTCGCGTCCCGGTCCCTGATGGTTCATTGACCGATATTACCTTTAACGTAAAACGGAATGTTACGATAGCTGAAATAAATGCAGCCTTCAAAACTGCAGCGGAAGGTAGTCTAAAAAGAATACTGGATTACACTGAAGACCCTATTGTATCAGTGGATATAATAGGCAACACAAACTCTTGCGTATTTGACGCACAATTGACTTCTGTAATCGATAAAATGGTAAAAGTAGTGGGCTGGTATGACAATGAAATAGGGTACTCTTCTCGAATAATTGACTTAATACTTCTAACAAAAAAGTAAAATACCTAATACTGTAAAATTAACTCTTTAATTAATGTCCTTACTTTGGGCTCCGCTTTTTGGGCGGCTTCCAGCACTTCGTCGTGAGAAATAGTTCCAATGCTGTCTTCATCTCCCATATCTGTGATTACAGAAACACCAAAAGTTTCCACATCCATATGACGCGCCACAATAACCTCTGGGACGGTAGACATTCCCACACAGTCGGCACCAAGAATCTTAACCATCTTATACTCTGCCAAGGTTTCGAAAGTAGGACCTTGCAATCCTAGGTAAACCCCATCTTTTACTTCAATGTTTAGATTGCCTGCCAGCTCTTTAGCTTTCGCAATCATTTTTCTGGAATACGGCTCACTCATATTTACAAATCGAGGCCCAAAACGCTCATCATTTATTCCACGTAAAGGATGTTCCGGAGCAAAATTGATATGATCTTTTATGATCACTATATCCCCAACTTTATACCCTGGATTTACACCACCAGAAGCATTAGACACAATCAATTTATTTATTCCTAAATACTTCATGACCCGAACCGGGAAAGTCACTTCCTTCATGGAATATCCTTCATAGAAATGAAAACGTCCTTGCATGGCAACTACCTTCTTAGCTCCGATTGTTCCAAAAACCAAAGCACCTTTGTGCCCCTGAACCGTAGATACCGGAAAATTTGGAATTTCATTATATGGTAAAGTAAACTCAACGTTCATTTCATCAGTAAAGCTCCCTAAACCTGACCCCAAAATTACGCCGTATTCAGGAGTGAAATCAATTTCTCCCTTTATGTAACTAACCGTTTGTTGTACTTTATCCCACATAATTTAGTATTGTTTTATTAAAGGTATCGCTTTGTCCGAGAAACTGACTTTTTATTGGCAAGTAAAACAGTTGTTCACTTGGAACACTTCCTTTTAATCGCACATAATCTTTCTCCGTCGTCACAATAATTTTATTTATCGATCTGTTTTTAATATTTAATATGTCTTTTTCACTAAAATGATGATGATCGGCAAAAGTCAAACATACGTCATTTTTATCTTTCAAAAAGTTGAAAAATGGATCTGGCTTCGCAATTCCAGCCACTATTAATTTATCTCTTTTTAATATTTCACTTACTTTTAAGGTTTCATTCTCTGAATAAATACAATCATCATAGACGATTGTAGTAAAGTACAATTCTTGATTGTCATCTATTTTCAAGCTGTCTTTAATTTGGTTTTGTTCTTCAACTGAAAGCGAAGCAGGGCATTTTGTAACAATAATTACATTAGCTCTTTTGACTCCGCTTTTGCATTCCCTTAAATTTCCTGTTGGCAACATAAAATCATCAGAATACAAATCACCAAAAGAAGTCAGCATAATATAAAATCCTGCCTTTACTTTTCGATGTTGGAAGGCATCATCCAATAAAATGACTTCCGGCTTTGGCTCTTGCGAAAGCAGTTGTTCAATTCCGTTTTTACGATCAACGTCAACCGCAACTTGAATATTATCAAATTTTTGATAGAACTGAAACGGTTCATCACCTAAACTCTCAGCATTTGAGCTTGCATCAGCCAATATAAAACCTTTAGACTTTCTCTTGTAACCCCTGCTCAAAGTCGCTACTTTATAGCTGTCAGAAAGTAAACCAATTAAATACTCAATTTGTGGTGTTTTCCCAGTACCGCCAACACTTAAATTACCGACAGCGATAATTGGCAAATCGAAGGCATATGATTTCAAAACGCCTCTATCAAAAAGAAAATTCCGAATATTAGTAATCAAACCATATAAAATGGCGAAAGGGAAAAGTATTTTTCGCAGTAAAGTCATAATACGAAAGTATAAATAAATTATCTTTGAAATAAGTATTTTGTACCTTTTGTTTAAAGTTTACAATTACTCATCAATCAAACTTTAACCCTGATACTTTAAACTAAAAATCATGAAAATAAAAGAAATCCTTTCCGTACTTGAAGAAATGGCTCCCATCGCGTATGCTGAAGATTTTGACAACGTAGGTCTTTTAGTCGGGAACTCTGAAACAGAAGCTACTGGAGTCTTGGTTTGCCATGATGCGCTCGAAAGTGTACTAGAGGAAGCTATTTCCAAAAAATGCAATTTGGTAGTCTGCTTTCACCCCATTTTATTTTCAGGCATAAAAAAAATAACGGGCAAAAATTACGTGGAGCGTTCGATAATAAAAGCGATTAAAAATGACATTGCAATTTATGCAGTCCACACCGCTTTAGACAACCACCAAGAGGGCGTTAATAAAATATTTTGCAACGCGCTTGGCTTAAAAAACACTAAAATTTTAATCCCAAAAGAAAATTTCATTCGAAAACTGGTCACCTATACCATCGCTGAAAATGCAGAAAAACTACGGAATGCTTTATTTGATGCCGGCGCAGGCAATATAGGTAACTATGAAGACTGTAGCTTTAGTTCAAAGGGAAGCGGAACCTATATGGGTAATGAAAACAGTAACCCGCAACTAGGAGAACGTTTTGAATTTGTGCAAGGCGATGAAATAAAAATTGAAGTTACGTTTGAAAAGCACTTGGAAAGCAATATTCTAAAAGCACTTTTCAGTAATCATGTGTACGAGGAAGTAGCTTATGAAGTTTATGAACTTCAAAACAAACATCAAAATATAGGCTTGGGAATGGTAGGTGAATTTGAAACTCCCATGGATGAGAAGGATTTTTTGTTATTTGTCAAAGAAAAAATGACATCGGAAGGCATCCGCCATTCGTCTTTTTTAGGAAAACCAATAAAAAAGGTAGCCGTTTTGGGCGGGTCTGGAAGTTACGCTATAAAAAAGGCGATTTCGTCTGGAGCAGATGCTTTTTTGACCGCCGATTTGAAGTACCATCAATTTTATGAAGCAGAAAACCGACTCCTTTTAGCAGATATTGGACATTTTGAAAGCGAACGCTATACAAAAAATTATATTGTTGACTATCTTCGGAAAAAAATCCTTAATTTTGCAATCATTTTATCTGAAGAAAATACAAATCCAGTTAAGTACTTATAGAATATGGCGAATACGAAAGAATTAAGTGTTGAGGACAAGTTAAGAGCAATTTACGACTTACAACTTATTGACTCTAGAATTGACGAAATCAGAAACGTAAGAGGAGAACTTCCTCTTGAAGTAGAAGATTTGGAAGATGAAGTTGCGGGTTTAAGCACACGTTCTGAAAAATTGAAAAGTGAACTTGAAGTTATCGAGGACCTTATCAAAACAAAAAAGAATGGAATTGATGAGCACAAAGAAGCCATCAAAAAATACACAAAACAACAGGAAACTGTTCGTAACAATAGAGAATTCAACTCTTTAACAAAAGAGGTTGAGTTTCAAGAGCTTGAAATTCAATTAGCTGAAAAGCAAATGAAAGAAATGAAGGCTTCTATTGAACACAAGAAAGACACAATCACCCAATCAAAAGAAAGATTAGAAACTAAATCTAATCATTTGAAGCATAAAAAGTTAGAATTGGACGCTATCATGTCTGAAACAGCTAAGGAAGAAGAGTTTTTAACAGAAAAATCTGCTGAATACCAAAACTTAATTGAAGAAAGATTGTTAGCTGCTTACACTAGAATCAGAACAAGCGTTCGTAATGGTTTAGCAGTTGTTTCTATCGAAAGAGGTGCTTCTGCAGGTTCATTCTTTACAATTCCACCACAAACGCAAGTAGAAATTGCCTCCAGAAAGAAAATCATTATCGATGAGCATTCAGGAAGAATACTAGTTGACAGCGTGCTGGCTGAAGAAGAAAAAGAAAAAATGGAAAAGTTATTTTCTAAATTTTAATTATATTTAAGTCCCGATAAACATCGGGACTTTTTTTTATGAAAAAAATAATATATTTATTTTACGCCAAATCTATCGGTGTATATATTAACTTTTTGAGTTTTGTGTTTCCAGAAAAAGCTACGCAAATTGCCTATAATCTTTTTAGCGAGCCCAGAAAAGGGCGATTAATCAAAACTAGTCTTCCCACAGTACTTCAAAATTCCGACAACGAGACTTTTCAGCATAATGGTCATCATTTTCAATCCTACACCTGGAAGGGAAATAACACTGTTATTCTTTTAGTTCATGGTTGGGAGAGTAATGCTTCCCGCTGGGAAAAAATACTACCCTATTTACAAGAATCAGGAAGCACAATTATTGCTATAGACGCTCCCGCTCACGGTTTATCAAGTGGAAAGGAATTTAACATTCCACAATATGCAGAATTCATCCATGTCCTTTTCCAAAAATTTCAGCCTACACATCTTATAGGTCACTCTTTAGGTGCAAAAACCTGTTTGTATTACCAATCGGTATATCAAAATAGTGATCTCCAAAAAATAGTTGTACTAGGCTCTCCCAGCGATTTTAATATAATCCTAAATAATTATATCGCGTTACTAAGTTTAAACTCTATTGTATCAAAAGGTCTTTCAGACCATTATTTAAAAAGTTTCGACCTTAAATTAGAACATTTTTCAGGAAAACTCTTTGTATCTAAAATAAAGACGAAAGGTTTTATCGCTCATGACACCGATGACACTGTTGTATTATTTGCAGAAGCAAAGAAGATAGCTAGCACCTGGAAAAACTCCATTTTAATTGAAACAAACGGATTAGGCCATAGTTTGCACGATGATGATCTTTACAAAAAAATCGCCTGTTTCTTATTTGAAACTGAATAAACTAATTTATTCTACAGCTAATTCAGCCTCTTTCTTGCCTCTTACAGAAATAAACAAAGTAGCCTACAAACGATTAAACAATTTAGTCTTACTTTTGCGGTATGGAAGAAAACCTGAAACGTCTTAACAAATTCATAGGAGAAACTGGATATTGCTCTCGCCGAGAAGCCGACAAGATCATTGAGCAAGGTCGCGTGACTATCAATGGCATCGTTCCGGAGTTGGGCACAAAGGTTTCCCCCAGCGACGAAGTGCGTATCGATGGAAAACTAATCCGTGAAAAAAGAGAAAAATCAGTTTATTTAGCTTTCTATAAGCCCGTCGGAATAGAATGCACTACAAATTTAGAGGTTCGCAACAACATTGTTGATTACATCAATTATCCTAAACGCATTTTCCCAATCGGTAGACTGGACAAAGCCAGTGAAGGATTAATTTTCATGACCAATGACGGCGATATTGTCAATAAAATACTTCGCGCCAGAAATAATCACGAGAAAGAATATACCGTAACAGTCAACAAACCCATCACGGATCGCTTCATAGAAAGAATGGGGAATGGAATTCCTATTTTAGATACTGTAACCAGAAAATGTAAAGTAGAACAAATCAGTAAATGCATTTTCAAAATCATTTTAACTCAAGGCTTAAACCGCCAAATTCGTAGAATGACTGAGTATTTAGGTTATGAAGTAACGGCGCTTAAACGGATCCGTATCATTAATATTTCGCTTGATATTCCTATGGGGAGGTACCGCGATTTGACTGATGCCGAAATAAAAGAATTAAATGCACTAATTGAACCTTCTAGCAAAACGGAAGAAGCGAGTTTTCAAAAAGAGGAAGCGCCAAAAAGAAGAACTGAATTCATCAAAAGGGATGATCCGAGATTTAAAGGAAGAGGAGATTATTAATTATTGTATTTTCCGTCTTCTTGCTTTAACAATTTTTTCATCTATCAAAATAGCCTCCTGAATTTTTTCCTTTAATAACGCGACATCAACTTCGTCAACTGAATTGAAAGTGAATTTTGTGTTTTCAAAAGTTTCATCTAAAAAGGAATCTCCCTTACAAAAACCAATACCAACAGATTTAGACATTTTCTCCCAAGGAATTGTGGCTGGCCATATATAACAAATTCTAGAATGACGGTAGTAGAAAGGAACATTGTAGGTTAATTTCTCTTTACAGTCTTGCATGCATTCGAAAATAATTTTGCGCAAGAAAAGGACTATTTCTAGTTCGCTTTGGGGTAGATAACCTAGAAATTCATCTACTGTCTTACATTGTATCTCTTGTCCGTTTTCCATAATAATAAAAGCCCATTCTCTCGAATAGGCTAGTGTATTTCTAGTTGTTTTTGGCAATTCTCATTTTCCTTGCCAAAAGTGTGTTTTTTAATAACATCGCAATAGTCATTGGTCCTACTCCTCCTGGCACTGGAGTGATAAAAGAGGATTTTTTACTGACATTTTCAAAATCAACATCCCCAGTGATCACATAGCCCTTAGGATTTGAATCATCAGGAACTCGGGTAATTCCAACATCAATAATCACTACTCCATCCTTCACCATATCAGCTTTAAGATAATTGGGCACTCCCAAAGCGGTGATAATAATATCAGCGTTTTTAGTAAACTCCTCAATATTTTTAGTTCTACTGTGCGTAAGAGTCACTGTTGAATCACCAGGATAGCCTTTGCGACTCATTAAAATACTCATCGGGCGACCTACTATATGGCTGCGTCCAATAACTACAGTGTTCTTACCTGAGGTTTCCACTTTGTAACGTTCTAATAATTGCATAATTCCGAAAGGAGTTGCTGGTAAAAACGTTTCCATTTCTAAAGCCATTTTTCCAAAATTAGCAGGATGGAATCCATCTACATCTTTATCAGGATCAATAGCCATCAATATCTTTTGCTCATCGATATGTTTGGGTAAAGGCAACTGAACGATATATCCATCTAACTCGTCATCTGAATTCAACTCCTTTATCTTTTCTAACAGTTCTGCCTCAGTAGTCGTTTCTGGCAAACTTACTAAAGTAGAGTCAAATCCTATTTGTTTGCAAGAACGAACTTTACTGCCAACATAAGTTAAACTAGCGCCATCGTTACCAACAAGTACTGCCGCTAGATGTGGTACTTTGCCTCCCTTATCCTTAATTATTTGCACTTCGGTAGCGATTTCGCTCTTAATATCTTCCGCTGTTTTTTTTCCGTCTAGTAGTTGCATTTTTTAAAAGTTATTTAAAGTACAATTTTCTGATTTTTTAAAAATTGAGCCTTTAGTGGTTATTTATTTTATAAAAAATATGGCTTAAAGTATCCTTTCATATGATACTTTAAACCTTAAATAAATTATCCTTGCATTCCGCCAGGCATTCCTTTCATTCCGCCCATCGTTTTCATGAGGTTTTTGCCCCCCGGCCCTTGCATCATCTTCATCATCTTACTCATTTGCTCAAACTGTTTCATCAGTTGATTGACTTGCTCGATTTTTGTTCCTGAACCTTTTGCAATTCTGGCTTTTCTTTTTACATCTATTACTGACGGCTTGGTTCTTTCGATTGGAGTCATTGAATGGATAATTGCCTCGATATGTTTGAAAGCATCATCTTCAATCTCTACATCTTTCATCGCCTTTGAAGCACCTGGTATCATTCCGACCAAGTCTTTCATGTTACCCATTTTCTTCACTTGCTGAATTTGAGACAAGAAATCATCAAAACCAAACTCATTTTTAGCAATTTTTCTCTGAATTTTTCTAGCTTCATCTTCATCAAACTGCTCTTGAGCTCGTTCTACCAAAGACACAACATCTCCCATTCCAAGGATACGTTCTGCCATACGCACAGGATAGAAGACATCAATAGCATCCATTTTCTCACCTGTACCAACAAACTTAATTGGCTTATTAACGACTGTTTTAATGGATAAGGCGGCTCCTCCACGAGTATCACCATCTAATTTAGTAAGGATTACCCCGTCAAAATTCAATATATCATTAAACGCTTTCGCTGTATTCACTGCATCTTGACCTGTCATAGCGTCCACAACAAACAACGTTTCTTGAGGTTTAATTGCTTTATGAACACGAGCAATCTCGTCCATCATCTCCTTATCAACAGCTAAACGACCTGCTGTATCCACAATCACAACATTAAACCCATTCGCTTTGGCATGTTTAATTGCATTCTGCGCAATTTCAACAGGATTTTTATTTTCTGGCTCTGAATATACCTCAACGCCTATCGAGTCCCCGACAACATATAATTGTTGTATTGCCGCTGGACGATAGATATCACAAGCTACTAATAAAGGCTTCTTATTCTTTTTTGTTAGCAGATAATTAGCTAGTTTTCCTGAAAAAGTTGTTTTCCCAGAACCTTGTAAACCTGACATCAAAATAACTGAAGGTGTATCTGAAAGATTGATTCCAGCTACATCGCCACCCATTAACTCTGTAAGCTCATCCTTTACCAACTTTACCAATAATTGTCCAGGTTGCAGTGTGGTTAAAACGTTCTGTCCAAGCGCTTTCTCTTTTACTCTATTGGTAAAATCCTTAGCAATTTTGAAATTAACATCGGCGTCAAGTAAAGCGCGGCGAACTTCTTTTAAAGTTTCAGCTACGTTTACCTCAGTTATTTTCCCGTGCCCTTTAAGTATATGAAAGGCTTTGTCTAGTTTATCGCTTAAATTATCGAACATGATTTTTTATTTATGAACTGCAAATTTAAGCATTTGATTTTGAAGTTTAAATACTATTCTAAACAAAAAAAGAGCATCTTTTTAAGACACTCTCTTTTTTATAAATTTTAGATCCTATTTTGATTAATCCTTGTCGTCTAAATGCGTTTCCTGTTCCAATAAATCTCTTATTGACTCCCCAATTTCGTGATGCCCGTCGTCATTAGCTGTACTGACTTCGATTAGGCCGTCACCATCTGTATCTGCCAATAAATTTTGGCTGGCTAAAGAGACAAATTTCGCCACAAGAGCATCTAATTGTATTTTGATATTAAGCGTCAGATCATTATTATCAACAGTGAAATCCTTGGATGGATCCCTAAAATCTATTTCTAATTCAACGTCTTTATCACTCCAATAAACAAATTCCTTACCATCAATAGTTCCTTTTATTAAAATACTTTTACCAAACATTTCACCAACCTCAGTACTTGTTTCAAACTTAAATTTTATTTCTTCATATTTAGCATTGGGAATGTCTAACGAAGCAATTGTTTCAATTAGTGTTTTGTTTGCGTCCAATAAATCTAATAAAAAGGGCCCCATCAATTTAACATCCTCATGACTAGACTCCTTCTTATAATTGTCATCATCTTCATCTGTTTCAAATTTAATATTACCGATATTAATCTTAAAATCGGTAATAACTGCCGTTGCTGCCGTTCGTGAAGTAAAAGCTGAAGTAGACACAGCAGATGCTTTTAAAGTAACATTACCATTTTTACCTGTGGCTGAATTATCCGTGCAAGAACTTATCATAATGACAAGTAAAGCTAAAACTAAAATATTTTTCATGATGCCAATATTTATTTGTTCGCACTATTATACAACGAAAAAAACGCCCTTATATTGCAGCCTTTGCAAATATTTATTAAAAAAACTTAACGAATTCTATGGACAATCAGACGATTAATTCTGTATCGAAAGTTTCATAGAGAAGCTTTCGTACAGAACGCCTAGAGCATATATCGTGAAACGCATTCTAATTACAGATTAAATAGTCGCTTAACAGGAGCTTAATGAAGGTAATTTTGCAAGTAATGCTTTAGCTTTGTACAAAACGAAACCATTTTATAAAAGTTACTAAATCAATTTATACCATTATGAACTATAACGACATTATTGGTGCGATAGGTGTTGGCATTATTTTAATCGCTTATTTTTTAAATATATTTTCGCTTATCCCAAAAGAAGGCTTGCTGTATTTCACTTTAAATATAATCGGGGCCTGTATCGCTTGCTATGCTTCGATATTAATAAACTACATTCCATTTATCATTCTTGAGGGTACTTGGGCCGCAGTAAGCCTATTGGCATTAATCCAAACTAGTAAAAAAATTAATTGTTCACAGTAAAAATAGTGAGAGCGACACATTCCCTTTTACTTCGACTTTAATAAATAAAAAAAACGACCCCAAATCGAGGTCGTTTTTTTGATATAATTTTTATTATTTACATTCTTTCCGGGACATTAATACCTAAAAGTTGAAAAGAAGAAGCAATAGTGTCAGCTACTTTTTTTGACAATTGAACTCTGAATACTTTTTCAATTTCCACTTCTGAACCTAATATAGGAACCGTTTGATAGAAAGAATTATACTCACGCACCAAATCATAAGTGAAATTTGCCAATAGTGCAGGACTATGGTTCTGAGCCGCGTTCTGTATCACCTCTGGAAACAATTCCAACTGTTTCAATAATTCTTTCTCTTTTTCATGTAGCGCAAGCATTCCAGATTCACTTGAAAAATCAAAATTAGCTTTACGAATTATCGATTGAATTCTAGCGTAAGTGTATTGTATGAAAGGCCCTGTATTTCCAGCAAAATCTACTGACTCTTCAGGATTGAAAAGGATTCGTTTTTTAGGATCTACTTTCAAAATATAATATTTTAAAGCTCCCAGACCTATCGTATTGTATAATTCTGCTTTTTCTTCGGGAGAGTATGTATCTAATTTCCCTAAGTCTTCAGCGATTTTCTGTGCTGTCTCCGTCATTTCCTGCATTAAATCATCTGCATCTACAACTGTTCCTTCACGGCTTTTCATTTTACCAGAAGGCAAATCTACCATTCCATATGATAAATGAAATAGATTTTGAGACCAATCAAATCCCAATTTTTTCAGAATTAGAAACAACACTTTAAAGTGATAGTCTTGTTCATTACCTACTGTATAAACCATTCCACCCACATCCGAATAATCTTTTACACGCTGAATGGCGGTACCTATGTCTTGGGTCATATAAACCGCAGTTCCATCAGAGCGCAATACTATTTTACGATCTAATCCTTCGTCAGTCAAATCAATCCAAACAGAGCCATCAGGGTCTTTTTCGAAAATACCCTTTTCAAGTCCAATTTGAACCACATTTTTCCCTAACAAATAGGTATTACTTTCATAGTAGTAACAATCAAAATCAACTCCTAAATTTTTATAAGAGATGGCAAAACCATCATAAACCCATTGGTTCATCTTTTTCCAAAGCGAAATCACCTCTTCATCACCCGCTTCCCATTTTAAAAGCATCTCTTGTGCTTCCAGAATAATTGGAGCTTGCTTTTTAGCTTCTTCCTCTGTTTTTCCTTTGCTCATCAATTGAGCTATCTCTACTTTATAGGCTTTATCAAAGGCCACATAGTAATTACCTACTAATTTATCTCCCTTTAAACCTGACGATTCGGGAGTTTCTCCGTTTCCAAATTTCTGCCAAGCCAGCATTGATTTACAAATATGAATTCCTCTATCGTTTATTATTTGAGTTTTATATACTTTTTTACCTGAAGCTTTGATAATCTCTGCAACAGAATAACCCAATAAATTATTACGGACGTGACCTAAATGCAGTGGCTTATTTGTATTTGGTGAGGAATATTCTACCATCACAGCCTTATCATCAGGATTTGGTATAACAAAACCAAATTTCAGATCATCTCTAATTTCATTAAAGAAATTCAAATAGTACTCATCTGAAATCACAATATTCAAGAAGCCCGAAACTACATTGAATCTGGCAACTTCCGCTACATTTTCAACTAGGTAGTTTCCTATTTTATTACCCAACTCTACTGGGTTGCTTTTTACAACTTTTAATAAAGGAAAAATAACCATCGTAATATCCCCCTCAAATTCCTTCCGAGTGGACTGAAATTCAACTTTGTCAATAGCAATGTCAAACAAAGCTTGAATGGCTTTTTCGATTGATGGCGTAAGAATTTGGGATAATGTCATTTTATGTATTTAATTTAAGCTTGCAAATATAGCTATAATGCAGCAATTTGTAAATTGGAAAACAAGATAATTTCTTACTCAAAATAAGGGTTTTTACTCTTTGACTACCACAATACACTAATTTTTTAAATTAAAGTGTAACATTTTTTCTTTTAGCGAGTCTATTAAGTACACTTTAATAGCTGTTTTTAAATACAAGCGAGAATTTTTGTTAAATCATTCCTACTTTCTATTCCAGAACTGTTTCTAGAAAAGCCGTAGGCAAAAAAAACAAAGCCATCCAAAGAAAACAAACAGGCAAAAATGAAACCCGAGGCAGCGGTGGAGTTTTATAAGATTTAGTTTAGATAATTTGTTACCCAAAAAACCCCGGAGTATGCCAACTCCGGGGTTTTTTATATAAAAGAAAACAGTCTTTTTATTGAACTAAAAAACATATGGTTTTACCATTTTATGATGGCACTTCCCCAGGTGAATCCGCTACCAAAAGCAGCCAAAACAACTGTATCTCCTGTTTTTATCTTACCCAACTCCCATGCCTCAGTTAAGGCTATCGGAATCGACGCCGCAGTTGTGTTACCATATTTCTGAATATTATTGTAGACCTGATCGTCATTCAAACCAAATTTCTTTTGAATAAATTGAGAAATTCTTAAATTGGCTTGATGCGGAATCAACATGTCAATATCCGATACTTGCAAATCATTTGATTCTAATCCTTCATTTATCACTTCGGCAAAACGAACAACTGCATTTTTAAACACAAATTGACCGTTCATATAAGGAAAATAACTTTCATCGTCAGGATCATTATCGGCGAGGATGTCAGTTACCCAACGCCCCCCCATTCCTGGGGCCTTTACGATTAATTCTTCGGCATGTTGCCCTTCTGAGTGTAAATGAGTAGAAAGAATTCCTTTGGTCAAATCCTCTTCTCTACTTAAAATAGCCGCTCCCGCTCCATCTCCAAAAATGACAGAAACTCCACGTCCGCGAGAAGTCATGTCCAAACCTGCTGAATGTACTTCAGAACCTATAACTAAAACATTTTTATACATGCCCGTTTTAATATATTGGTCAGCAACCGACAATGCATATATAAAACCTGAACATTGATTCCTTACATCTAATGCACCTACCGTTCTTAAGCCCAAATCACGTTGTACTAAAACTCCAGGGCCTGGAAAATAGTAATCGGGACTTAATGTGGCAAAAACCACAAAATCGATATCTTCTTTGGCAACACCGGAACGTTTAATAGCGATTTCAGCCGCTTTTACCCCCATTGAAGTAGTTGTGTCTTCTCCAGGTATAATATGTCTTCTTTCCTGAATCCCAGTTCTTTCCTGAATCCACTCGTCACTAGTATCAATAGTTTTAGATAAATCGTCATTAGTGACAACATTTGATGGGACATAATACCCTAAGCCCGATATTTTTGAATGGTACATATTATAGTTTTATTAAAATAAGATGCTAAAGTTAAGCATACTTTAAATTCTGGATGGAAAATTACTCTTTTTTTAGCAATGTACAACTTATATCTTTTGTGCGCTACTTCCTGCTATTAGCAATATCTTCATATTCTTGTGTAACAAATCACATTTATTACTAAAACTAGGACTATCATTTATTTAAAAAACACATTATTAGATAAGGTTTTTAGGGGTTTTGTCTATTACGCTATCATCAGCGTTACCGTTTGATTTACTTCTAATTCAGAATCGTTCTCGAAGAAAATTGCTTTCCGGTCAAAAACCGCTTTAATCAAATAATGACTTCCTTTAAAGTACGATTGTTTGACAATCACCTCCATTAAGCCATTATCAACCACTTTAAGTTGGTGAGGATACAACAAAATTATTTCATCATCGCCTTCTTCTACGACGACTAAATGAGATAATTTTAACTCATTAACTTCTCCAAAAAGCGAGGCTACATATTTATTAATTGGATTACTGTACAAACTTTGCGAACCTGCCTTATCAATAATTTTTCCGTCTTGTAAAACAATGGTTTCGTCAGCAAAAGAAAGAGCATCTGTACTATCATGGGTAGCAACAATAACGGTTACTCCCTTTGATTTTAGGTAGGCAAACAAATTGCGGCGAAGTGCATTTTTCCTGAAATTATCAATATGACTGAACGGTTCGTCCAGCAAAAGTATTTCTGGTTCCAAAGCCAAGACTCGCGCAAGAGCCACTCTTTGCTGCTGACCGCCACTCAAATACTTAGTTTTAACATCTGCATATTCAGTCATTTCAACAATTTCCAAGAGCTCTTGGACTCGTTCTTTTTTCTTCTCAGGAAAAACATTAGAAAGAAATTTACCTACATTTTCTGCAACAGTTGTGTAAGGCATCAGATCAAAATCCTGAGATAAATATTTGACAAACGACATGCCCGGAACTAAGTTATACTTTGGACCCAACACTTCCGTTTCATTCCAAATTATATTCCCTTCGTCTAAATCATACAAGCCGTAAATTAATTTTAAAAGCGTACTTTTCCCGCAACCGCTTTCGCCAATCACGGCAATATTCTGCCCTCTTTCGATTGTAAAATTTATATTATGGATCACGCGGCTTTCGGCATAACCAAATGAGATGTTTTGAACTTGAAGCATTTTTATTGTGATGATGTTTTGAGACTGCAAAGATAGTTTTCTTCAACAAGAATCCTTTGTTGAAACAATAATTTAACTGAAAAAGAAAGCCATTTCGTTCTGATAACGAAATGGCTTTATTACTGCTAAAACAAACTAAGTTTTAATTCCCTGCTTCCATTTTGGCATCTTCCTTCATTTTATCATTTGCGGTAATAGCAAACTCTACACGGCGATTTTGGCTTCTTCCGTCTGCAGTATCATTTGTCGCAATTGGATCGGCAATACCTAAACCAGTTACGTTAAACCTACTTGAAGCTAATCCTTTACTAACCAAGTAATCTCTAACAGAAGCTGCTCTTTCTGCCGAAAGTTTCAGATTATAATCCGCAGGACCCGTAATATCTGTATACCCAAATATAGTGATATCAGTGTCAGGATATTCCAGAAAAACAGGAACTAGCTTGTTCAAATTAACTTTGGCTTCAGTCGTTAAACTAGATTTGTTCGTGTCAAAACGTACCGAATTTTCATTTAGAACTAGTTGAATCCCCTCACCTACTCGTTTTACCTCTGCTCCCGGTAGCACTTCGTCAATTTGTCTGGCTTGCTTGTCCATTTTGTTACCAATAACTCCGCCGGCAACACCACCTACAACGCCACCAATTACTGCTCCCATGGCTCCTTTACCGCCTTTACCTACATTATTGCCTAGTATAGCTCCGATTACTGCTCCACTGGCTGCTCCGATTCCGGCACCTCTTTGCGTATTATTTGTGTTCTTTAACGATTCACAACTTGTAAAAAGCGTTCCAATTGACATGGTTAATGCGATCGCTAGTATAGAAAATTTTTTCATAATTGTCTTTTTTAAATGTTTCTTATTAATTAGATTTTTGAAATTGGTAAACTACGTCAATGCTTTTACCGGCAACATTAATTCCTTTGTCAACCAATTGGAAAGAATTCTCAGATTGATTTGCAACCTGCAATACATAACCTGCCCTTACTCTTTTTGCTTTTTCGTCTACATCTAAAACTTTCAAAATAAATTCACCGTCTTTATTAATAAACCAAATTATAGGAGAGCTAAAAACAGGGCAATCAAACTTTGTCAATGCCATATCTCCTTTGTTATTATTTGAAATAAATTTCCATGTACTTCCTTCAAAACATTTTGAATCGGCAATGTCAAAAGAGTTTACCTTAATGTATTCTGAGCCTGGATAAGTCACCGATGTTAAAATCCAGTTTCCCTTTATTGCTACTTGAGTACTTCTATCCAACTTATTAGTTGTTACTGAAGTGGTCTTACATGAAAACAGCGTTAATGCTAAAGCTGTTAAAAGAAATATTTTTTTCATTGTTCTATTATTTTGTATTAAACTAACATAAAGGTACAAAGGGAATTAATAATTATGGTTTCAAAATTCAATAATTTTGTTTCAAAATTAACAGTTACGACAATTTGTCACTTGACTAGGTATTGGTACTCTATTTGAAAGAATTGGCTGAGATTGTAAAACCCTTAAAATTTTAAATATGACAACTGGAAAAATAAATGTTTCGGTGGAAAATATCTTCCCTTTAATAAAGAAGTTCCTCTATAGTGACCACGAGATTTTCTTGCGTGAATTAATTTCAAATGGAACAGATGCGACACTAAAATTAAAGCATCTGACAAATATTGGTGAAACCAACGTAGAATATGGTAATCCAATTATTGAAGTAAAAATTGACAAAGAGGCTAAGAAAATCCATATTACTGACCAAGGTTTAGGAATGACCTCCGAGGAAGTAGAGAAATACATCAATCAACTGGCTTTTTCAGGAGCTGAAGAGTTTCTTGAAAAATACAAAGATTCGACTAAAGATTCTGGCATTATTGGTCATTTTGGTCTTGGTTTCTACTCCGCATTTATGGTTGCTGCAAAAGTGGAAATCATTACTAAATCATATAAAGACGAACCAGCGGCACACTGGACCTGTGACGGAAGTCCAGAGTTCACTTTAGAGCCTGCTGATAAAACTACACGCGGAACTGAAATAATTTTACACCTTGCTGAGGATTCATTAGAATTCCTAGAAGAGTCTAAAATTAAAGGCCTGCTGAACAAGTACAATAAATTCATGCCTGTACCAATTAAATTTGGAACTAGAACTGAAAAAATAGAACAAAAAAAGGGAGAATCTGTTGAAGCGGAAGACAAGGACGAAGTCTTTAAAACCGTTGAAGTAGATAACATCATAAATAACCCAAATCCAGCCTGGACAAAACAACCAACTGAATTGACAGATGAAGATTATAAGTCTTTCTATCATGAGGTGTATCCGGCGCAATTTGAAGAGCCATTATTCCACATTCATTTGAATGTTGATTATCCTTTTAACCTAACTGGTATTTTGTATTTCCCAAAATTGGGTTCTGACTTACAAATTCAGAAGGATAAAATCCAATTGTACCAAAATCAGGTTTACGTAACTGATAATGTAGAAGGAATTGTTCCTGAATTCTTAACGATGCTTAAAGGGGTTATAGATTCACCAGACATTCCATTGAACGTATCTCGTTCAGGTTTACAAGCAGATGCAGCAGTTAAGAAAATATCCAACTATATCACTCGTAAAGTTGCCGATAAATTGAAATCGTTATTCACTGAAAACCGTGAAGATTTTGAGAAAAAATGGAACGATATCAAAATCGTTTTAGAATACGGAATGCTTTCTGAAGATAAATTCTACGAAAAAGCAGCCGCTTTCTTTTTATACCCAACAGTTGAAGACAAGTACTATACACTTGAGGAGTTAAAAGAAAACTTAAAAGACAATCAAACGGACAAGGACGGCAAACTGGTTGTTTTATACGCAGGAAATAAAGATGCACAGCATTCTTACATCGAAATTGCCCAAGAGAAAGGATATCAAGTGCTATTATTAGATTCTCCAATAATTTCACATTTAATCCAAAAACTGGAAGCAGACAATAAGGATGTAACCTTCGTTCGTGTCGATTCAGATCATATCGATAATTTAATCAAGAAAGAGGAAACTACTATTTCTAAATTATCAGAGGAAGAACAAACAAGCTTAAAAACAGTTTTGGAAACAATAGTGCCAAAAGAAACTTATAGCGTACAACTGGAAGCCATGGACAGTCAATCGGCACCGTTTATCATCACGCAACCTGAATTTATGCGTAGAATGAAAGAAATGAGTCAATCTGGCGGTGGTGGCGGAATGTTTGGGATGGGCAATATGCCGGAAATGTATAACTTAGTTGTTAATACAAACTCTCCATTAGCAACAACCATTTTGAATGCAGAAGACAAATCAAATCAAGAACACTTGGTAAAACAAGCTCTTGACTTGGCCAAATTATCACAAAACCTATTGAAAGGGGAAGCTTTGACTACTTTTGTGAAAAGAAGTTTTGAGATGATCAAATAAGTAAACAAGCCATTTTATGAAGAAAAATGCTTTGAATCGCTTATTCCGAAGTTGTTTCGGAAACTATTGAAAATAAAAAATGGACCTGCAAGTAAAAACTTGTGGGTCTTTTTTGTTTGGGAGCAGAACGATTGCTTTTTATAACAACGCCTCGTCCTGCTGTTCATTACAATCCGCGCCAAAAAAAGGCACGGGATTTTCATTTCCATCAGGGCTAATATGGACGTTTTGATTTTCAAGTCAATAAAAAAACCATCTTATAGGTATGTAAAACATCTTTAAAACTTATACTTACTATTATTTTTTGTGCTAAAAATATTATTTATATATTTGACAACAATCAGTCATTCAATAGCAACAACCTACCATTTTAGGCTTGCAGTCGCTATTTTATAACGACTACATAATAGTTGCGCGGCAGCCGTCCGAAGCACACATAGCAAGAACTATCTCATGTTTTTACCAAAATCTATCAAACACCAAAACGTTTTTAAAAACTTATGAAAACACTTCAAACGATATTTTCCGTTCTTTTTTTATTCTCTATCAACCTGTGCTACGGTCAAAACTATAAGTTTGATAAAATAGTAAAAGATAATCTTTACAATCAATATTTTCCCAATAAGGAAGATACTAAACTCTTCAATTCTGAAGATGACTCATATCATATGAACCTATATTACCGTAACGATTCTCTTGTATCTTTTATAATTGATAGAAAAAAAAATCAAATGCATTATTTTTATATTGATAAATCAGATTCCTTAAAGTTCTATTTTATAAAAACAAGAAAATTCAAAGAAAGTGTCAATGAAAATAAACTTGAATTCTCTGAGATAAAAGAAGAAAAAGAAAATAAAGAGATTACTTTAAAAATTCTCAATGAAAGAGAGAAAAAAATTGCGGAATACCAGTTTATTATAAAAGAAACAGACAAAAATTATTTCTCATTAATTAAATCCTCTTTTCTTGAGACAGAAGGAAACAATAAAACAAAACCTCCTTTTAATTTCATAATTTTAGAAGCGAAAGGAAAGAATGAAAGTGGCCGATATATAAAATACAAATTAAAATCTATCAAGGATATTGACTTGAGAGTTACAATACCACATTAAAAACCATTATAAGACCATATATAATTAACCCAATCCTCAAAGCCTTCCTTAAAAGCTTAAATCTCATTAAAAATCGGCATTGCTCTGCGAAGTCTCCCGACTTCGTACCCATTCCAATTAGCAACTATTTCTAATGCAGTTTTTTATAGTTAAACATCATTATATTTGAATAAAAAAAGTAAACAAGACAGATACAAAATCCGCTGTATTAATAGAACTTTTACAAAACTGAAAAAAAAAACATAAAAATATCTTTAGTGAAAAAAATATCTAATACTACAAAAATAACGGGATTAATTTCTATCGGTTTATGGATAATAGCGAGTATTTTATTATTCCCTGAGAAAAATGGGAAAGCTATTATTGTGAGTACTGCTGTGATTATAATAGCTGGATTGTCCTCTCAAATAATTAAAGACAGAAATGTAAATTCGGAACAGTAAGACTAATACTACCTTAGTAAGTACGATGAATAAGTCTAAAAAGGTCTCTAAAAAAAATATTGATAATAAAAACCTTAACCACAATAACTCAATATAAAAACATGAAAAAACTTAATAAAGCACAGATTATCGGAATTGGATTATTTGTTTTAGCTGTTTCAGCTTCCTTTTTAACTGAAAACAACTTTATTGGACCTATATTAGGGATTTTATCTGCTTGTGGAATCGGACTTGTTTTTAAATGGATTCCTTTCAGAAAAAGGAATTTAACGGAATGATTAGACCCCGGCTCCCCGAAGTCTTCCTTAAAACCCTAAATCTCATTAAAAATCAGCATTGCTATGCGAAGTCTCCCGACTTCGTACCCATTCCAATTAGCAACTATTTCTAATGCAGTTTTTTATAGTTAAACATCATTATATTTGAATAGAAAAAGTATACAAGACAGATACAAAATCCGCTGTATTAATAGAACTTTTACAAACTTGAAAAAAAAAACATGAAAATATAAACAGTGAAAAAAATATCTAATACTACAAAAATAACGGGATTAATTTCTATCGGTTTATGGATAATAGCGAGTATTTTATTATTCCCTGAGAAAAATGGGAAAGCTATTATTGTGAGTACTGCTGTGATTATAATAGCTGGATTGTCCTCTCAAATAATTAAAAACAGAAAAGTAAATTCGGAACAGTAAGACTAATATTACCTTAGTGAGTACGATGAATAAGTCTAAAAAGGTCTCTAAAAAAAATATTGATAATACAAATCTTAACCACAATAACTTAATATAAAAACGTTGCTGTGCGAAGTCTCCCGACTTCGTACCCATTCCAATTGACAACTATTTGTAATGCGGTTTTTTATACTGGCTCCTCAAAGCTTTCCTTAAAACCCTAAATCTCATTAAAAATCAGCATTGCTTTGCGAAGTCTCCTGACTTCGTAACTACTCCCCAAAGCCTCCCTTAAAAGCATAATATTTTATTAAAAAGCGGTATTGCTGTACGAAGTCTCATGACTTCGTAACTACTCCTCAAAGCTTTCCTTAAAACCCTAAATCTCATTAAAAATCAGCATTGCTGTGCCAAGTCTCCCGACTTCGTACCCATTCCAATTGGCAACTATTTATAATGCAGTTTTTTACACCTAAACATCATTATCTTTGAATAAAAAAGGCATGCAAGACGGCTACAAAATTAGAGACCAAACCCTACCTCATTTTATAACAGCGACGGTTGTGGATTGGGTTGATGTTTTTACCCGAAAAACTTATAGAGATACGATTATTGAATGTTTGGATTATTGTATTGCAAATAAAGCAATGCATCTATATGGTTATGTCATTATGAGCAATCACACTCATATTATTGTTCAGTCTGGTGACGGACAGTTATCCGATTTATTACGTGATTTTAAAAAATTTACTGCTACAAAAATTATTGAAAAAATAAAAACAGAACCTGAGAGCAGAAGGGAATGGATCTTGGAACGGTTTAAAGTTGCAACGGAAAGTCATATCAGAAACAAAAACCATCAATTTTGGAAATATGGCAATCATCCAGAAGAAATTTATACCAATAAATTTATGTGGTCAAAGCTGGACTATATTCATCTTAATCCTGTCCGTGCCGGTATAGTCGAAAAAGCATCTCAATATATTTATTCTAGTGCTAGTAATTATGTTTTGGATACCGGCTTGTTGAAAATTCAAAAAGCTGATGTTCCTATTGTTGACACACAAAATCCAAATAATTTTACTAGATATAATAAATATTAAGTTTAAAATATGTATTAACAAATAGCAATGGGTACGAAGTCGGGAGACTTCGCACAGCCTCGATAATTGATTAAACCACCTTATAAACAAAGGATAACTATAACCTGAAAAATTAGCGATGGTGAAATTTCGAAGGCAACTACAACCACCGAAAATACTTTTTATAAAAATACACAAGGAGTGATAGGTTTCGAACAAAAAAACGCGACGGTAATTATTTTTTCTTTTAAAAGATAGTTGACACATTTCCCTTTTCTTCAATTTTTGCCCACGACAAGAAATCCAATTGGCGAATTATTAGCAAGATAAATCAACAAAATTTCTATTTGACACGAGATCTGATAAACACAAATTGTGAAAAGGCATTAGGAGAAAAATCGTTTGCTAACAATGAAGATAAAAATGAAGTACTAAGTGATTAAACCATAAAATTAGTGAGTGAAAACGCACTTTATTTTGCAGAAAAAAAGGATGTAATAAATATAGAATCACGAACTTTGTCGCCTAATTTTTAGAAACTAATAATGACCTTAAACATAGAAACTCCGGCCTTACTATTCTCAGCCACCTCGTTAATCCTTCTGGCATACACCAATCGTTTTTTGACCATTGCGTCAATTATTCGTGGTTTAAAAAAGATATATGATGAAAAAGAAAACAAAACCATCTTACTGGAAATTAAAAATCTAAATCTGCGTTTAACCTTAATTCGTTATATGCAACTTTTCGGAGTATGCTGTTTATTCCTCTCTGTTTTCGCCATGTTACTGCTGTTTCTCGATTATCAATTAATCAGCATCTATCTTTTTGGTTTGAGCTTACTGAGCTTACTCATCTCTTTGGGGTTGTCTTTTTGGGAAATCAGTATTTCCGTAAATGCGCTACGCTTGCATTTGAGTGACTTAATGGATTTTGAAAAAAAATAAACAAAAAACCATTCCTGCTTAATGAGTTTTCTAATTTTCATTCTCTCTGAATTGATGTTTCAAAACTAAAAAGTGGCCAAAAGCAATGTCTTCCTAGATAAAAAAGTATCTTCGCAAGCTTTAAATTAAAAAATAATGATTGAAAACAGGGTCTTAAAAGGAGTTTTTTTAGTGGCATTTGGAGCAACCAGTTATGGCATGCTAGCTACTTTTGTGAAAATGGCTTATAACGAAGGATACACCACTGCCGAGATTACCTCGTCTCAGTTTATACTGGGGATTTTAGGAATCTTAGTTATCAATTTGTTTCAAAAAACAAGAACTAAAAACAAAAACAAGACGCAAAAGGCATCGAAGAAAAACATATTCTATTTAATGCTGGCAGGAACTTCTTTAGGAATGACTAGTGTCTTTTATTATTTAGCGGTAAAATACATTCCGGTCTCTATTGGTATTGTTTTATTAATGCAAACCGTCTGGATGGGAGTTTTACTCGAAATGATTTTAGAAAAAAAAACCCCTTCTACCCAGAAAATTATTTCGGTCGTTATCGTATTGATAGGAACCGTTTTGGCTACCAACTTAATCAAAAATGAAATTCCTCTAGATTGGCACGGTATTATGTGGGGAGTTTTGGCAGCAGCCTCATTTACCACGACAATGTTTACCGCCAATCGGGTGGCAACAGAAATTTCTTCAGCTCAGCGTAGTTTATATATGTTGCTTGGTGGAGCAGTAATAGTATTTTCATTTTCGATAGCAACGCAAACTGCCCCATATAACTTTGATATATTTCTTAAATGGGGAATCGTATTGGCCCTTTTTGGGACCATAATTCCTCCTATGCTGATGAATGCCGGCTTTCCCCTTACTGGAATCGGACTAGGAAGTATTGTTTCGGCATTAGAACTTCCTGTTTCGGTAACGATGGCTTATTTCCTTTTGAAAGAAGAAGTAAATAGGACGCAATGGCTCGGCATTATTTTAATAATTTTGGCTATCGTGATAATGAACGTAAATTTTAAAAAGCGAAATAAACAGCGGTCTTTTTAATCCGTAAAACTATTAATTTAATATACCTACATTCGCAACCACAACAAACCCAATTCGCTTCATTATGATTTTACCTTGGCATCTTTACTTAATGGCTTTGATGTATGTAATTGCAGGGCTCAATCATTTTAGAAGCCCTAAACTTTATGAAAAAATAATCCCTCCGTATTTTCCTAAACCAAAATTGCTAAATTTGATAAGTGGTTTTGCTGAAGTACTATTAGGAATAGCGCTATTGATCCCAATGTTATCAAGCTATGCCGCCTGGGGAACTATAGCTTTGCTAATTGCAATTTTCCCTACTCATATCTATATGTACCAAAATGATAAAGCAGGAATGAGATTACCAAAATTCGTTTTACTTTTGCGTATGCCATTGCAATTAGGTTTGATTTATTGGGCCTATATGTATACTTAAAGGAGTAAAACTAGCGCTCTGTTTCCACACTTATTAGCATTTTTTTTATTTGAATCCTCCCTAGTAGAATTAAAGTATATCAGAGAATTGCAATTTATTGATTCCTTTTTTAAGAAAAAAAGTACCCACAAAAAAGTATTATACAATTTCTTGACGCCTTACAATACTAAACAGCCGAGATCAAAATAAAATCATAAATTTCACGTTGTCAAATGAATAGTTAAACTAAAAAAGTATTATTTTTGAAACAAAGAATAGTATCATGAACGAAATTGCCGCCTATTTTTCAACGATTCCATCATCTCATAGAAGTTTAATTCTTGTAAGCGGTATCGCTGTTTTTTGGCTTATTGAGAATGCTTTCCCTCTTTTTAATCTGAAATACAAAAAATGGCAGCACGCCAGCATCAATATTTTCCTGACGTTAACAACAATCGTAGTCAATTTTGCATTAGCTTTTATATTATTACAATCGGCTGACTGGGCTTTTGATAATCAATTTGGAATTTTGCAATGGCTGCCGCAAATGTCATTATGGTTATATGCTTTAGTCGGACTACTGTTATTGGATTTAATAGGAGCCTACCTCGTTCATCTAGTGGAACACAAAATCAAATTATTGTGGCGCTTTCATTTAATCCACCATACCGATGTATGGGTGGATACCACATCTGCCAACAGGCATCATCCAGGAGAAAGTCTCATCCGATTTGCTTTCACCACATTGGGAGTATTAATCGTGGGAAGCCCCATGTGGCTCGTTTTTCTATATCAAACCTTGTCTGTAATCGCGACGCAATTCAATCATGCTAATATTGATTTGCCTAAAAAATGGGATACCGTTTTAAGTTACTTCATAGTATCTCCTAACATGCATAAAGTCCATCATCATTACAAATTGCCTTATACGGACAGTAATTATGGTAATATTTTTTCGATCTGGGACCGGATGTTTGGCACCTTTAAAACACTTCCAAAAGAAGACATCATCTACGGCGTTGACACTCACATGAAGCTCGAAGAACACAATCAGTTACAGAATTTATTAAAAATACCGTTTCAAAAACATCGCTCACCAGAAAACTTGTAAATACTCTAAAAAAAAATGATATTTTGAACATAAGTAAATATATTTTTATTAATATTGGTATCTGATTTAGAATCAATTATATTAATCATTAAAAACACATTGAATTAATTTTCACCTGATGAAAAAGAGTAACCGTAAAGAATTGAACTGGGAACAAACAGAAAAACTTGTTACAATGGCCTTAGAGGAGAAGAATCCTTTTGAAATTATCAAAAAAGAATTCGGTCTGTCCGAAAAAGAGATTCTGGAAATAATGAAAAAGAAGATGCCCGCAGAAAAATTTGAAATGTGGAAAAAGAAAGCTACAGCAAACAAACCAAAACCAAAACCAATAAAAATCGATCATTTTGATGAAGATTTGGACGGTAAGTACTATATAAAAAATAAATTAGATTAACCGATTAAAAAAACACTCTTAAACAAGAGTGTTTTTTTATATAAAAATCTAAAGCTGAATAGTTCGACACCTCCTGTAACAATTATATGTTTTGAAAGTCTAACAAGAAAATTAAACCAACGAAAAATGAAGAAAATAATTTATGCATTTGCAATAACAGCGGTTCTATGGAGCTGTAAAACTGCCAATTCAATAACAACAGCTACTTCAGCTAAAGAACCAATCCAGGTTGCAATAAATCTAACTGACATCAAAGAGGATAAAGTAATGGTGATGGTAAAAGCCCCGTCAATTAAAACCGACGAAATCACTTATCATATCCCAAAAACAGTTCCGGGCACATATTCAGAAGACAATTATGGGAGATTTATAGATGATTTAAAAGCATATGACGCAAAAGGAAATTTATTGCAAGTAAATAAAACGGACACTAATTCATGGTCTATATCGAAAGCGAAAACCTTAGATAAAATCACTTATTTGGTCAACGACAGCTTTGACGTTGAAAAAGGTACCGGTTTTGGCCAAGACGATGTTTTTTCGCCGGCAGGCTCGAACATAAACGCTGGTAAAAATGTGATGCTTAACACTCATTGTTTCGTAGGCTACTTCACTAATTTTATGTCCGCTCCATACCAAGTGGCTATTTCCCATCCAATGGAAATGTGGGGAGCAACTTCAATGACTGATATAGACTCTAGTGACACAAACGATGTCTTTGTAACCTCCAGATATGCAGAGCTAGTTGAAAACCCTATCATGTACTCCAAGCCAGACCATACTTCATTTACAGTTGACGGAATGGAAATTAACATCAGCGTTTATTCTCCGACTGGAAAAATTACGGCCGAGAGCATAACGCCAGAAATGAAAACAATGATGACTGCACAAAAGAATTTTTTGGGAAAAATAAATTCGACCAAAAAATACAGCGTACTATTGTATCTATCTACAATGGCTGATGGCGATGCCAAAGGCTTTGGTGCTCTAGAACACCCAACCGCCACTACTGTTGTCTTGCCTGAAGTGATGCCAAAAGAAGAATTAGTCAAATCGATGAAAGATGTTGTTTCACATGAATTTTTTCATATTGTAACCCCATTGAGTATTCACTCGAAAGAAATTCAATACTTTGATTACAATATGCCAAAAATGTCGAAACATTTATGGATGTACGAAGGAGTTACGGAGTATTTTGCTAATTTATTCCAAATCAACCAAGGACTAATTACTGAGGACGAATTCTATACCCGAATTTCAGAAAAAGTTGAAAGAGCAGAAACAATGAACGACAGCATGTCTTTCACTACCATGAGTGCCAATGTATTGACACAACCATACAAAGACCAATATGTCAATGTATACCAAAAGGGATCGTTGATAGGAATGTGTTTAGATATCATCATAAGAGAAAAAAGCAATGGGGAAAGAGGAGTTCTTGATTTGATGCAAAAACTCTCCGATGAATATGGAGTTTCAAAACCGTTCAACGACGATGAGCTGTTCGCCAAAATAATCGCTTTAACTTATCCAGAAGTGGGAACCTTTTTAACTAACTATGTTTCAGGCACAACACCAATTCCCTACGAAAATTATTTTGCAAAAGTAGGACTCTCGGTATCTACGATAAAATCACCCTCCAATGTTTTCCTAAAAGGGCAAAAACCCTATATCACGGTGAATCCGCAAACTAAAGAAATTGTTGTTATACCAAATATTGAGTTAAATGACTTTTACACCTCTTTAGGTCTAGAAGGCAACGATGTAATAGTGGCCATCAATGACAAAGGATATAACCTGGACAACATTTATGAGATGATAGGCGCAAGTCAGAACTGGAAAGAAAACGATGCTATAGTTGTAAAAATAAAACGGAACGATACACTACAAACTATTAAAGGAACAGTCAAACTTCCTTATGAAGACAAGCAAACCCTTAAAGCAACCAACGATTCAAAAACACAACTAAAAGAAGCCTGGTTGAAAAGCTAATTTCAAATTCTAGTTTAAAAATCCCAATATAGAGATATATTGGGATTTTTTATAAAATTTCGATAAGTTAGTCTCTTATCTTTCCAACTATTTTCTTTATTTTGCAGCAAAATATATAACCAATGAAAAAAATCATTCTTGCATTTGTTTCTCTCGTGCTTTTAGCATCTTGCAACAAAGATGAATCAAAAACAAACTTGCATATTACAGGGAATATCAAGGGTCTGAA
Source organism: Flavobacterium sp. W22_SRS_FP1 (assembly GCF_052113685.1). Lineage (NCBI taxonomy): Bacteria > Pseudomonadati > Bacteroidota > Flavobacteriia > Flavobacteriales > Flavobacteriaceae > Flavobacterium > Flavobacterium sp. W22_SRS_FP1. Next base: position 20,697 of record NZ_JBGQOE010000009.1, on the reverse strand, counting down.
AAAAGGCACTTTATATATCCAAAGAATTGTTGACACTGCCCTTGTGGCCATAGACACAATTACAATTGATGGTAGCTCTGTATTTGAAAGCGACATCGATTTAAAATCTCCTGAGATGTTATACTTATTTCTCGACAGAGGTACAAGTAACTCGTTAGACAATAACATACTGTTTTTTGCTGAGCCCGGAAATATAACCATAGACACCAAATTGGAGTCTTATATTGCGGATGCTAAAATTACAGGTTCAAAAAATCAAGAATTATTTGAAGAATACAAAAAAATTAATTCTCGTTTTACAGACGAAAAACTAACTTTAATTGAACAAAAGTTCAATGCAATTAAAAACAAGAATAGTAAAGCCATTGACAGCTTAACCGCAAAACAAGAATCCAACATAAAGCGGAAATATTTGTATGCCACTAATTTCGCGATAAACAATAAAGATCATGAGATAGCTCCTTACATTGCCTTATCCGAGATTTACGACATCAATATTAAATACTTGGATACTATCCAAAAATCAATGAGTCCAAAAGTGGCACAATCACTTTACGGAAAGCAATTAACTGAATATATAGTATCTATCAAAAACCAAAAATAAAGCGATTAGCAACTCTATTTCGATTATTTGTAAAAACAAAAAAACGTCTCGTGAAAATCGAGACGTTTTTTTTTGGCCTATGAAATAAATAAATAATTTGTGGACTAATATAAAATAAAAAACCACCTAACAAAAGTTAGGTGGTTTAGCCGATGAGCCGGCGGAGGGACTCGAACCCACGACCTGCTGATTACAAATCAGCTGCTCTAGCCAACTGAGCTACGCTGGCGTCTCATTGAGGGTGCAAATATAAGTCTGAATTTTAAATTTCCAAAATAAATTCGCACTTTTTTATCGTTTTTTTTGACTACAATTCGTTGATTTTAGCAATCAATTGATTTGCAGTTTGTTCCAATTCAACGTTAATTTGTTTGAAGTGTGCTTTTTTGTTTTCAACTTTCTTAGCGTTCACTTTAGTGATCAAGTCGTCAAATGCAGCAATAGCTTCATCAATTAAATTGTTAGTTTCAGTTGTTGGTTTTCCTGTTGTTGAAATTTCAAACAAGTAAACTGCTTCAATAATATCTCCTAAAACGTAGTTGATGTCTTTTTTTAAATTCTTAATATTTGCCATTTTATTTTTAATTTTAATTTGCGTCTGCAAAAGTACATATAATCTTTCTATTACTCGCTATGAAATGTAAATTTCTAAAATAGAAGCTTTCCCATTAAGCCCGAAAACAGTCATCGCTGCAGGAATCAATACGGTGTCGCCTTTTTTATATTTAAAAATGACATCCTTATATTCCAACTCAAATTTTCCATCAACACACATATAGACAGTAAAACTATCCCCTAACTTTGTAACCTCTTCTGCTCCGTCTAATGGAATAAAGTTGGTAGTAAAATAAGGACAATCTACAATCGTATTTGAGTGATTGATTTTCTTATCGTAGCCCCGATACGTATTTACCTTATTGTAATTGATAGCTTCAAGAGCCAAATCTACATGTAATTCCCTAGTATTGCCCTGAGCGTCGACTCTGTCAAAATCATATAAGCGATAAGTAATGTCGGAAGTTTGCTGAATTTCGGCCACAACTAATCCCGCTCCAATAGCATGAACAGTACCCGTTTCTAGAAAAAAGACATCACCTTCTTTTACCTTAACATCATCCAGAATAGAAAGCAAGGTTTTATTCTTGAGGTTTTCTAAATATTCAGTTGAATTTGACTTTTCCTTAAAACCAACAATGATTCTAGCATCCTCATCTGCCTGCATGATATACCACATTTCTGTTTTTCCAAAAGAATTGTGGCGTTTTTTAGCCAATTCATCATTGGGATGTACCTGAATAGATAAATCTTCGCGGGCATCTAAGTATTTAAAAAGTAGTGGAAACTGCTTCCCGAATCTCTTATGAACAGCTGTACCTAATACCTCATCTGCTGACTCGTCAATGATTTCCATCAATGACTTTCCTTTCAATTCTCCATTTGCAACAATACTAATATCACCCTCGACAGTCGACAGCTCCCAGCTTTCGCCAGTTATATTAGATACGATTGGTTTATCAAGAATTGTTTTTAACTTTTCGCCTCCCCAGATTCTTTCTTTTAGTATCGGTTCAAACTGTAAGGGATATATTTTTGTGGTCATTTATATTTATTTAATAGAAACATACTTTACTGTTTCAACAATTATAGCGTATGCTATTTATTTATCAGCTAAATCCTTAATAGCTTGCAACGCTTTAGTAATATGTTTCGTGGCCATCATACTACTGTCAAATATCATTTTTATCTCTCCATTTTTATCCGCCACATAAGTCACCCTACCTGGCAACATGCCAAACATGCTTGATGAAACTCCAAATAATTTTCTGATCTTCTTATAATTGTCAGACAAGAGTATAAAAGGTAATTTATACTGTTTGGCAAATTTTTTATGTGAATCAACACTATCGCCGCTTATACCAATAACTTCGGCACCCAAATCTTTAAAGTCTTCGTATTGGTCACGAAAACTGCATGCTTGTGCCGTACATCCAGGTGAACTGTCTTTAGGATAAAAATAGATAACTAGAGGTTTCTTTCCCAACAGCTCTTTGATGTCAAAATCATTCCCTTCAGTGTCTTTTGCAACGAAATTTGGGATTTTGTCCCCTACTTTCAACTCCATTACTCTCCTTTATATGTTACAAAGTTTCTAGCGGTTTCGTAAAGAACAACTTCCAAATCAAATTCAGTTGAAATTCTGCTTCTTATTTTGTTCCAAATCACCACGGCTATATTTTCAGCTGTGGGATTAAGTTCTTTAAATTCAGGAACATCTAAATTTAGGTTTTTGTGATCAAACTGATTTTCCACTTCTTCTTTGATAATGTCTGCCAAAATTTTTACGTCCATGACAAATCCAGTTTCTTGATCTATTTCGCCAGTAACACTAACAATCAGGTCATAATTATGACCATGAAAATTGGGGTTATTGCATTTGCCAAAAACTGTATCGTTTTTTTCTGACGTCCAATCCTTGCGATACAATCGATGGGCCGAATTAAAATGTGCTTTTCTACTTATGCATACTCTCATGGTTCTGTCTTTTTTTTAAAGATTTCCTAAATCTTAGATTTATATTTTTATAATTTATGGTCTTCCAAAAAGTGATAGAACTCGTCAAATATGATTTTAAACCATACCGTATAGCTTTCTGGATGTAATCGCATGTCGCTTTTTACCTCTTCAATATTCATCCATTTCCAATCCTCTGCTTCTTCTGGGTTAATCTGTGGATTTTTGTCATAATAACCAATCATTACGTGATCGAGTTCATGCTCTGTCAAACCGTTATCAAAAGGAGCTTTATATATAAAATGAAAAAGCTCTTTGAGATCAGTTTTAAAACCCATCTCTTCAAACAACCTCCGAGTTCCGGCCTGAATATTAGTTTCGCCTTCCCGCTGATGACTGCAACAAGTGTTAGTCCAAAGTAAAGGAGAATGGTATTTATGCTGCGCCCGCTGCTGCAACATGATTTCGTTTTTACTGTTTAAAACAAAAACCGAAAAAGCACGATGCAATACTGCTTTTTCATGCGCCTCTAGTTTAGGCATTAGTCCAATTTGTTGGTCCTCTTTATTAACTAATATTACGTTTTCTTCTATCATACCAATTTTTTGCGTCACAAAAATACAAAAAAGATAAACAAAAGAAACGTCTTTAACGTTCTGTTTCTATTTGTTTAAGACCAAAAACCTCACAAAAATTCAATTTGAATTGCGTCAACCCATTCCACTATTCTTTTGTACTTTTGATAATCTAAACCATCGCTTACAATGACCCCGCTAAAAATACGAAAAGCCATCTTAGACGATCTAAATACACTCCTCGAATTCGAGCAAGGGATTATCGCAGCAGAACGTCCATACGACCCGACTTTAAAAGAAGGCACAATTAGTTATTACAATATTGAAAAAATGATTTTAGCCACTGATGTTGAAGTCCTGGTTGCTGAAATTGACGAGCTTATCGTAGGTTCCGGCTATGCAAGGATAGCAACTGCAAAACCTTATTTAAACCATGAAAACTATGCTTATTTGGGTTTTATGTTTACACATTCGGAATATCGAGGACAAGGGATAAATTCAAAAATTATCGAAGAACTAAAGAACTGGTGTAACTCCCTAGATATATACGAATTGCGTTTAGACGTTTACAGCGACAATCCTTCTGCAATAAAAGCCTATGAAAAAGTAGGATTCAAAAAGCACCTCATCAATATGAGAGCGGGTTTATAAACTCCGGCGAAGAAATAAAAAAATAGAACAACTACAAAAAAATGTCAATTATGGAAAATAAAATTAATAAACCCGAAAATCCACATTACTCAAATACCGACACAACAAAGCTGCAAATATCTGATGCCGAATGGAAAAAAGTATTGCCTGAAGAAGTCTTTCTAGTTACAAGACAGGCTGATACCGAAAGACCTTTTACCGGAAAATACTGGGATACCGATGAAAAAGGAACCTATTATTGTGCCGCTTGTGGCAACAAATTATTTCGTTCTGGCGGGAAGTTTTCCAGCAGCTGCGGATGGCCCAGTTTTTTTGAACAAGACAATAAAAACAGCGTAATTTATAAAAAAGACAACTCTTTTGGGATGCAGCGAATAGAAGCGCTTTGCGGAAGATGCGATGGTCACCTTGGTCATCTTTTTGACGATGGCCCTGCACCAACCGGTAAAAGATACTGCATGAATTCTATAGCACTTGACTTTATTCCTGACGAAAAATAGCCTCGGGCATTGGACAAGCTTGGCCTTGAACTGAGCTAAGTGTGTTTGTCCAAAATAGCATCCTCACGAACAAACCTAATGCAGAAATCATCATCTTGGTCGGCAGGAGGAAACTGAAGTACTATTTAAAACCAACGTTGAAAAATAAAAAACAATAGCTGATGAAACCGAAAAGTAATTTTCGGTTTTTTTAATTTAGTAAACTAAAGAACAGTGAAGTCAATAATAAAGTTTTTTCTTATATTTGATGGAATAAAGTCCAATTCATCAAAGGATAAGATTTTTCAAATAAAATGACCCGCGAATAACCTTAGTTTAAACATAACCTTAAGTTTCATGAAAAAACCATTTCTTTACCTTGTCTTTTTGTCCTTTTCTTCAATTATCTCAGCTCAAACCCCAAGTTTAAAAACTAAAATTAATCAAAAGGCAGAATCTATTGAGTCTAAAGTTATTGCTTTAAGAAGAGACTTTCATCAAAATCCTGAATTAGGAAATAGAGAATTCAAAACGGCAGAAAAAATAGCCTCCTACCTTCGTTCTTTAGGTATAGAAGTTCAAACTGGAGTAGCAAAAACTGGAGTAGTTGGTATTTTAAAAGGAGGCAAACCCGGAGCTGTTGTAGCTCTTAGAGCAGATATGGATGCACTACCTGTTACTGAAAGGGTAGACATCCCATTTGCATCGAAAGTCATTGGGGAATATAATGGCCAATCTGTAGGAGTAATGCATGCTTGCGGACATGATTCCCATATGGCCATTTTGCTAGGCACTGCTGAAGTTTTAGCTTCTATGAAAAACGAACTACAAGGAACCGTGAAATTTATATTTCAACCAGCAGAAGAAGGAGCTCCCGAAGGAGAAGAAGGAGGAGCAGCATTAATGGTAAAGGAAGGCGTCCTTGAAAATCCTAAAGTTGATGTGATTTTTGGCTTACACATCAGTGCTCAAGCTGAAGTTGGTAAAATTAATTATCGTCCTAAAGGAGCAATGGCTGCCTCAGACTGGTTTAAAATAAAAATAAAAGGCAAGCAAGCACATGGAGCTAGTCCTTGGCAGGGGGTTGACCCAATTGTTACCGCATCCCAAATTGTTTTAGGACTACAAACAATTGTTAGCCGAAATGTAGACCTCACAGCATCTGCTGCGGTAGTCAGTGTTGGAAAAATAACTGCTGGAGTAAGAAGCAATATTATACCGGAAGAACTCGAAATGAATGGTACCATTCGCACACTAGACAGCAAAGTTCAAGAAATGATTCATGCTAAAGTAAATCAAATAGTCACCAACATTGCAGAAAGCGCTGGAGCTACGGCAGAAGTAAGCATCACGAAACAAACCCTAATAACATATAACGATCCTGAATTAACCGAATTAATGCTCCCTTCATTACGGGCAACAGCCGGAGAAACTAACGTGATATTAGCGCCAGCAAGAACTGGAGCAGAAGACTTTTCTTTCTATCAAGCAAAAGTTCCTGGACTTTTTATTTTTTTAGGAGGCATGCCTATAGGAAAAGAGGTGTCCGAAACAGCCTCACACCATACACCAGATTTTTACATAGATGAAAGCAGTTTTGTTTTAGGAGTTAAGGCGATGTCAAATTTGACAGTAGATTATATGAATTTAAATGCTGCCAAAATAGGAGCTGAATAATACTAGCGCGAGCTTTTATATCTCTAGATTAAATCAAAAATAAACTAGTAGACTAAAGACTATGTTGTTATCTGCTTTTATTTTGCTTTTATTTGTTAAATAAAGAACAATTACGGGCTGTATTAAGTTCCGACTAGAAATTAATTAAATGATGATTTTTGCAGAAGCAGTCGTAAAATAGACCACCTAAAAACGAAACAATGAAGTCTGAAACCGAAAAGTGATTTTTGATTCAGACTTCATTGTTTTTTTATCTAGGAACCACAGAGCGGCTGCCCTGTCCTGTTAGTATCTAAAAATAACTTAACTCTACTGTCTTTCCTACAATAGCAGAGCGAAGCGTATTCAATTTCACAATTCCAGAAAATATAAACATTCACTACTATTTTATTTTTATGAAAACAAAGCTAAATAGTATTTGTTAGCTGAGGATGATGAAGCTACTAATCTTATTAACCGAAGAATTATTGAGAAGGCTAGAATTACAGATCATATTGAAGTGCCTTATAATGGTACAAAAGCTTTAGACTATCTTTCTTGTAGAGGAAAATACTAAAAAAAGGAACACAATTTCCAAAACCAAAGTTGATCTCAATGAATATCAATATACTTGTTATGGCTGGCTGGGAATTTGTGCTTCTTATGCTTAGCTAGATAACAATAAAAAAAAAGCGAAAACATTAGTAATGCTCAGAACCTCCTCCAAACCGTATGACAAAATAAGAGCAAAGAATATTTTAGAAATTTCCGGGTTTCAAAGCAAATCTTTGGATTTATCAAAAATAAGCCGCATCACCAATACCGACTTTAGGGATTCTGATTAATCTTTACAATTCGCAGACAAACAATTAACAATCCACATCAATAGCCAAGGAACTAAGGCTTCTATTTATTTTTAAATAATTGTCTTTTATTTAAACTTTCCCCGATCATTAAGGCACATTTTTCACCGTCAATAGCGGCAGATATAATACCCCCAGCATACCCGGCTCCCTCTCCGCAAGGGTACAATCCCTTTATTTGCAAATGCTCATATGTTATAGGATCTCTTGGAACACGAACAGCTGAAGAGGTTCTGGATTCTGGAGCATGCAATATCGCTTCATTAGTCAAGTAGCCTTTCATAGACTTTCCAAATTCAGAAAAACCTTCACGCAATATTTGAGTCAGGAAACCAGGAAAAACCTGTCCCATTTCTACCGAAGTGGTCCCAGGAACATATGATGTTTTCGGAATTTCAGAAGAAACTCTACTTTGTGTGAAATCAATCATTCGTTGAGCAGGAACTCTTTGAGTTTCCCCAGCTAAATGCCATGCTTTTTGTTCGATACTTTTTTGGAATTCCATCCCAGCCAAAGCTCCATATTTGGCAAACGGCTTAAAATCTTCTAGTTTCAGTTCAACAACAATCCCCGAGTTGGCCGTAGCCTGATCCCGTTTTGATGGAGACCAGCCATTTGTAACTACTTCTCCTGGACTAGTTGCGCAAGGGGCAATTACACCTCCCGGACACATACAGAAAGAGTACATTCCCCTTCCTCCCACTTGCTTTACTATACTATAGGGAGCAGGCGGCAAAAGCGCTCCCCGATAATCACAACTGTATTGAATACTATCAATTAATGATTGCGGATGTTCAGCCCTAACTCCTAAGGCAAAAGCTTTAGCCTCGATAAATATTTTTTTGCGATCCAGCAGCTCAAAAACATCCCGCGCAGAATGTCCCGTAGCCAAAATTAACTTATTCGCTAGAATAGTAGTTCCCTTTTGGGTAACAATTCCTTCCACTTCATTGTTTTTGACTAAGATATCAGTGACCCTAGTCTCAAACAGAACCTCCCCCCCACATTCAATAATTTTTTCACGAATGTCTTGAATAATTTGAGGTAATTTATTAGTTCCAATATGCGGATGTGCCTCCACTAAAATATCCGGTGTCGCACCGTAAGCAACCAACAGCTCCAGAATTCGGTTTACATCCCCTCTTTTTTTGGAACGGGTATATAGTTTTCCATCAGAGTAAGTTCCTGCCCCACCTTCACCAAAACAATAGTTAGAATCTTCATTTACAATATGGTCTACATTGATGGCCTTCAAATCACGACGACGACCACGTACATCTTTGCCCCGTTCGATCACTATTGGCTTTAAGCCCAATTCAATTAATTGCAGAGCGGCAAAAAGTCCTGCAGGGCCAGCCCCGACAACAATAACTTCTTGTGCACTGCCAACATGGGGATAGTCTGGAATTTGTATCTTACTCTCCTGAAAAGCTTCCCCTTTCAAGTAAACGGCTACTTTTAAATTAAGCTTTATTGTTTTCTGACGGGCATCAATGGAGCGCTTTAATATCGATACTTGCTGAATTTCTTGTGGAGAAATTTTTAGTAATTTTCCAAGATAATCTTTTAGCAGCAAGTCGTTTGCGGCTATTTCTGGAGATACTTGTAATAGGTGTTCTTGAGGCATTTGCGAAATTGTTATTCTATGACATGCTTAATCGGTCATCCGAGAACAGTATCACAGTGCAAAAATAGTATTTTGAAGTGGATTTGATAGTTTGTTTATTCGCTTTTAAACCCACAAACATTGTAACTTTGCTCTTTTAAATCAAAACACGCAAAAATGTCTAGAAAAATAAAGTTAATATGGGATTTTCGTGGGCCTGCTTCCGCAAAAACAGCCGAACATCACGAAATTCATTTGAAAGAGTATATTGCTATTGAAAAATTACCATTGAACATTACGGGCTTTGAGATCCAAAGTGAAATGATGTCTATCGCGTTTATGGTAGTCACAGACGAGCATATGGTTCAGGTACGTGATGCCCTGAAACCACATCGCGGGGAGCTGTTTGAGTGATCAGTTTTCAGTAGTCAAATTTGCAATAGAAACACTGAACACTACCAACTGATTACTGAACACTTATTTTTAATTAGCCACTTCGCTAATAAATTTAATTCGCATTAAACGAAGTTCTTCCGTATCGTACTCACCCTCAAACTCTTTTAGTGCAGCTTCGATTTGGTCGGTAGCTGATTCCATAAAGTAGTCATAAATCTCCGCTTGTTGATCATCATCCAACATCTCGTCGATCCAATACTTAATATTTAGCTTGGTCCCAGAATAAACTATTTGTTCCATTTCTTTCATCAAAAGATCCATAGAGAATCCTTTAGCTTTAGCTATATCATCAAGAGGCAACTTGCGGTCAACGTTTTGAATGATATATAACTTATTAGCCGATTTGATTCCAGTTGACTTTACGATTAAATCTTCAGGACGAAGGATCTCATTATCTTCAACATAATGACTTATTAATTCAACAAATTCTTTTCCGTATTTCTTCGCTTTCCCTTCCCCAACTCCATGAATATGGATTAGTTCCTCTGGGGAGATCGGATATTTTAAAGCCATGTCTTCAAGTGAAGGGTCTTGAAAAACCACAAAAGGAGGAACTCCAATTTTCTTGGCCACCTTTTTACGTAAATCTCGCAACATTGCCATTAAGGTTTCGTCGATAACGCCCGATGATTTTGAAGCACTTACAATCGCTTCATCACCCTTTTCATTGTACTCATGATCCTCTGACATCATAAAAGAACTTGGGTTCTTTATAAAGTCTAATCCCTTATCCGTAATTTTTACGATACCATAAGTCTCAATATCCTTAGCCAAATAACCCGCCACAAGAACTTGCCTTAATAACGCCATCCAGTATTTCTCATCAAAGGCAGCTCCTGATCCAAAAAAAGGCTGAACATCAGTTCTATGTGCCTTTATCACCGCATTGACCCTACCGGTTAAAGTAAAAACAACCTCCTTGGATTTATATAAATGCCTAGTATCTCTTACCACTTCTAGCAATTTCACGACCTGATTTTGGGCTTCGATTTTTACTTTTGGATTTCTGACATTGTCATCCATGTCAGCACCATCGCCCGTTTCACTATCGAACTCTTCACCAAAATAATGCAACAAAAATTTTCTTCTAGACATAGAGGTTTCGGCATAAGCCACCACTTCCTGTAATAAGGCAAAACCAATTTCTTGCTCTGCAACGGGTTTCCCCGACATGAATTTTTCTAGTTTCTCGACATCTTTGTATGAATAATAAGCTAAACAATGTCCTTCGCCGCCATCCCGACCGGCACGACCTGTCTCTTGATAATAGCTTTCTAAAGATTTTGGAATGTCATGATGAATCACAAAACGAACATCTGGCTTATCAATTCCCATACCAAAAGCAATGGTCGCCACAACAACATCTACATCCTCCATAAGAAACATGTCTTGATGTCTAGCTCGAGTTTTCGCGTCTAATCCGGCATGATACGGTACCGCACTGATTCCGTTTACTTGTAACACTTGAGCGACTGCCTCAACTTTTTTGCGGCTCAAGCAATAAATGATTCCTGACTTTCCTTTATGTTGTTTTATAAAACGGATGATGTCTGATTCTACATTTTCTGTTTTTGTGCGCACCTCATAATACAAATTAGGCCTGTTGAACGATGCCTTAAAAGTAGTAGCATCAGACATATCCAAGTTTTTCAGAATGTCTTCCTGTACTTTTGGTGTTGCCGTAGCAGTAAGACCTATGACGGGTAGGTCACCTAATTGTTTTATAATATGTCTCAAATTTCTGTATTCTGGTCTGAAGTCATGCCCCCATTCAGAGATACAATGTGCTTCATCAATAGCAAAAAATGAAATCTTTACCGTTTTAAGAAAATTAACATTTTCCTCCTTAGTCAAAGATTCTGGCGCGACATACAGCAGTTTTGTCAGTCCGGACGTAATGTCTTTCTTGACTTGTGTAATCTCAGTTTTAGTTAGTGAAGAGTTTAAAACATGGGCGATACCATTCTCTGAGGACAAGCTTCGGATTGCATCTACCTGGTTTTTCATCAAGGCAATTAAAGGAGAAACAACAATAGCCGTACCCTCTTGTATTAAAGCTGGGAGCTGATAACAGAGTGATTTACCACCTCCTGTTGGCATAATGACAAATGTATTTTGCTTATTTAGCAAACTTTTAATCACTTGCTCCTGCAGGCCCTTAAATTGGCCAAAGCCAAAATATTTCTTTAATTCTTTATGGATGTCAATTTCGTTTGAATTCATTCTTTATTATATGGTATTATGTGGTATTTTGTATAAATTTGCGGTAGATAAAGATACAACTTTCTTTAACACATACAAATTTTAAACATTCTGTTTTGATATCTAAAGAAAATATATTGGCTATCGCCAAAAAAACCATCTTATCTGAGAGCCAATCGATTACAAAACTAACTGATCTGCTGGATGATAATTTTACAGATGCAACTTTAGCAATCTATAATTCAAAAGGGCGATTGATCGTCACCGGCATCGGAAAAAGCGCTATCATAGCACAAAAAATGGTAGCCACCTTCAACTCTACAGGAACCCCGTCTATATTTCTTCATGCTTCCGAAGCGATTCACGGAGATTTAGGTATGGTACAAAATGACGATGTGATTATATGCATTTCTAAAAGCGGAAATAGTCCAGAAATAAAAGTTTTAGTTCCTCTTCTTAAGCGTTTTGGCAATACATTAATTGGAGTTACAGGAAATATAAGCTCATTTCTGGCCAAAGGCTCGGATTTTGTTTTAAACACTACGGTAGAAACCGAAGCTTGTCCTATGAACTTAGCGCCAACAAACAGCACCACTGCCCAACTGGTTATGGGTGATGCCTTAGCAGTCTGCTTGATGGAAATCCGTGGTTTCACGGCAGATGATTTTGCAAAATACCATCCTGGAGGTGCCTTAGGAAAAAAATTGTTGCTTAGGGTCCAAGACATGTTGGAACATACCCTAAAACCAATAGTTTCTCCAGACACTTCGATAAAAAAGGTGATTTTTGAAATTTCGGAAAAACGACTGGGCGTAACTGCAGTGGTGGATCGAGAAAAAGTCATCGGTATTATTACTGACGGTGATATACGAAGAATGCTGAATGAAAGAGAGTCTTTTGCAGATTTAACCGCAAAAGACATCATGACTAGAAACCCCAAATTGATCCAGTCAACAGATATGGTCGTAGACGCTCTAAACATTCTCGAAGATTTCTCAATTACCCAACTGGTAGTTGTAGAGAACGAGAAGTACAAAGGCATTTTACATTTACATGATATTTTAAAAGAAGGAATACTATAATGGCAAAGAAAAACATGAACGAGATGTCGTTTTTAGATCATCTTGAAGATTTAAGATGGTTATTGGTGAGAAGTACAATAGCAATAATAATTATGGCTTTTGTCACGTATTTTTTTAGTGATTACTTGTTTGACACTATCATATTTGGTCCGGTACGGCCAACATTTACTACCTATCAATTTTTTTGTGACCTATCTCAATACTTCGGATTAACGGATAGTTTCTGTATTACTGAATTTCCCTTTATCATCCAGAATACCTCCATGGAGGGGCAGGTGAATGTGTTTATTTGGGTCTGTCTTCTTGCCGGATTTATTTTAAGTTTTCCTTATATTTTATTGGAAATATGGAAATTTATAAGTCCTGCACTTTACAAGAATGAAAAGAAAAATGCCAAGGCATTCATATTTTTTTCTTCGCTACTCTTCTTTATTGGAGTGCTATTTGGCTATTATATCGTAATCCCCATGTCAGTTAACTTTGTGGCCACCTTTAAAGTCAGTGATTTAGTCCTCAATCAGTTTACATTAGACTCCTATATTGGTTTGGTAAAAACCTCCGTTCTGGCAAGTGGATTGTTTTTTGAATTACCAATTATTATCTATTTCTTGACAAAACTGGGATTAGTGACTCCTGCATTTTTAAGAACCTATCGCAAATACGCTATTGTACTTGTACTAATTGTAGCGGCAATAGTTACCCCACCAGATGTGGTGAGTCAAACTATCGTTGCAATACCAATGTTATTAATATATGAGGCAAGTATCTTTATTTCAGTATTTGTAACTAAAAATAAAAAAGAATAATTATGAGTGCTATTATCGAAGAATTCAATGACTACCGTTCTAAAATGAACGAAAAACTACTAGCTGACAACAACAAAATAGTGAAGCGTATTTTCAACCTCGACACCAATGCTTATGCAGCCGGTGCCCTTGACGTAAAAACAAAAGAACTTCTAGGTTTAGTCGCCTCTGCAGTCTTACGCTGTGATGACTGTGTAAAATACCACTTGGAAACTAGCCATAAAGAAGGCGTTACCAAAGAAGAAATGATGGAAGCAATGGGAATTGCTACATTAGTTGGCGGAACTATCGTTGTACCGCATTTACGTAGAGCATATGAATTCTGGGAGGCCTTAGAAGAAGAGGCCGCAAAATAATACATCATACCAAATATAAAACGTCTCATCATTTTGAGACCTCAATTACATTTAGAAAGAGACTAGATTATTGTTAACAGCTTGATTTACTGATTTGTTTATTCGTTTATTTGTAACGGTTAAGCACTACTATGATTAAACAATTACACGAAACAAAATGATTTTAAGAGCAGAAAACTTAGTAAAAAAATACAAAGGCCGGAGTGTAGTTAAAGGCATTTCGGTTGAAGTAAACCAAGGGGAAATCGTTGGACTTTTGGGACCAAATGGTGCTGGAAAAACAACTTCCTTTTATATGATTGTGGGCTTGGTAAAACCAAATTCAGGAAACATCTACCTTGATGACATGAACATTACTGACTACCCCATGTACAAAAGGGCTCAGCACGGGATTGGTTATTTGGCGCAAGAAGCTTCCGTTTTTAGAAAACTAAGTATCGAAGACAACATATTGAGCGTTTTACAGCTAACTAATCTTTCAAAAGAAGAACAAGAGGCTAAAATGGAAAGCTTGATTGATGAATTTGGCTTACAACACATTCGGACAAACCGAGGCGATTTACTTTCGGGTGGTGAGCGACGTCGTACTGAAATAGCGCGCTGTTTAGCTACAGACCCCAAATTCATTTTGCTAGATGAACCCTTCGCCGGAGTTGACCCGGTAGCCGTTGAGGACATACAACGAATTGTAGCCCAACTAAAAAACAAAAACATCGGTATTCTGATAACAGACCACAACGTTCAGGAAACACTTGCTATAACTGACAAAACCTATTTGATGTTTGAAGGAGGTATTTTGAAAGCTGGAATTCCCGAAGAATTGGTAGAAGATGAAATGGTACGTAGGGTATATTTAGGACAGAATTTTGAACTGAGAAAGAAGAAATTAGAGTTTTAAAAGAGTGGTCAGTGGTCAGTGATCAGTGTAAAAGAGTAATCAGTTCTAAGAGAGTGGTCAGTTTAAAAAAAAGTAGCCAGTGATCATCTTAAAATTAAGTGTACAGTGGTCAGTTCTAAGAGAGTGATAAGTTTTCAGAGAGTGGTCAGTGATCAGTGCAAAAGAGTAATCAGTTTAAAAAAAGCGTAATTAGTTATAGAAAAAGAACTTTATTTTGTTACTAAATTAAAGAATATCAAATCCACGACTTAAGCGAATTTACTTTATGAGCCAAAACAAAAACCAAGTAAAGATACCCTAGAAAAATGGCACAAAGATCCTAGTAATTGGTTTTTTGGAATTTTCTATTACAACAAGGCAGATAAACGAATATTCCCCCCAAAAAGAATGGCTTGGGCTGGATGGACAGTTAACTTTGCTAATTCTATTTCCGTTGCCGTTTTTTTGATTGTTATTATTGGAATAATTGGAATAAGCTTGTTTCTACCAAAATAATGGATGATTCTAAATACTGCCCACTGAATATTGATTACAGAATACTGAACACTGATCACTAAATACTGACAACTGATCACTGAACACTGACCACTACTCACTAAATACTGACCACTGTTCACTAAATACTACTCACTGCTCACTAAATACTGCTCACTAAATACTACTCACTACTCACTGAATACTAAATACTAAATACTGCTCACTGAATACTGATAACTGACCACTGAATACTGACCACTGCAAACTGATCACTACTCACTAAAAAATGATCACTAAATACTGCCCACTGAACACTGAACACTACTCACTAAAAACTGAATACTTACCACTGCTCACCGCAAACTGCTCACTAAACACTCACACCAAATTTTTGTGGATTTAAAATCATATAATTAATTAGTTTCCCGACTTCATTGCTTTCATTTATCAATTCATTGTAAACACTTTCATTGATATAGTTGCATTTAAACGAAAACTCTAGCCAAACCTGAGTTTCTGAATTTTCGGCATCTGAATCGGTTAATTTGCTATGAAAATTCTTGGGATAGACCCTTTTTCTATAGGATTCAGAGATATTCGCCGGCACACTTCTTGAAGAACGCCGAATTTGATCCGTCAAAGAATACATTTCTTCTTTCGGAAATAATTTTGTTATTTCAAAAACTTTCATCGCCAGTGAAAATGATTTCTTATACGCCAGTAAATCTTGAAATTTCATCATTTATATAAATTTTTAAGGCCACTTAGTTTCCACTGACCATTGAATACTGAATACTCCAAACTGAACACTGCTCACTGAATACTGACCACTGACCACTGCAACCTGAACACTAAAAACTGAATACTGAACACCGATTACCGATCACCGATCACCGATCACTGCAACCTGAACACTACTAACTGCAACCTGATCACTGACCACTGATCACTGATCACTGAATACCGACGACTGCTCACTACTCACTAAATACTGCTCACTACTCACTGACTACTGCTCACTGCTCACCGCAAACTGAACACTGATAACTACTCACTACTAACTAAAAACTGATCACTGCAAACTAACAGCTACTCCACCGTAATAAACTGCAATTGCTGTAAATCTCCGTTGTAAATATTAACATCGACATTGCCTTTAATGCCATTGACGGATGCTTTTTCTGTAAATTGCCAGAACAACCACTCCTCATCAATTTCCTCACGGTAAAAATTATAATTGGCAATCCAAAAAAGGTAATCACTGAATTCTTCTTTCAAAAAATCGTCGTAATAGCTCTCCCCTGTATAAATAATAGGCTTCACTTGATAATGCTCTTCCACCTTCTGCAACCATCTTCTCAGTCCAACTTTTAGTCGTTCTACAGATTGATTTTTAGGCAATTTTTCAATGTCCAAAACAGGAGGTAAGTCTCCCTTACTTAAAGAAACAGTTTTAATAAAAAACTCCGCCTGATCTAGCGAATTTTCATTGGGACGGTAATAGTGATAGGCTCCCCTTCGGAGTTTATTTTTTTTGGCGCCAAGCCAGTTGTTGTTAAACTGCCTGTCAAGTCTGTCTTCACCAACTGTTGCGCGGATAAAAACGAAGTCAATAGGGTATTTGCCTTCTAGAGTATCTACTTCCATCCAACTAATTTTCCCCTGGTATTCAGACACATCTATACCAATTGATTTTCCTTCGTGTTTGTCTAAAACCTGGTGATTTCGCACATCAGAAATACGTTTGTCTTCCAACTCCTTTTGTGCAGTGCGATTTGATTTAAAACTAAAATAATAGCCTAGACCGTTGCGATAGTGGTAGCCTAGCCCAAAAACAAGAAGAACAAAAAAAATAAGTACCATAAATTGCAGTACTTTGCCAGAAAAAAAAGACCCTTTCTTTTTAGTCCTTCTCCTTACAATAGTTTTTTTATTAACGCTTTTTCTTCTCATCCAATAAAAATTTATTGCTCACTATTGACAGCAACACATAACAAATGATGATCAAAGGAATACCTGCGTATTGGAAAAAAAACAACAACAAAAAGCACAGAAATAAAAAGCCAATCTGAAGTGCATTATGCCTAAAGCTAAACTTTTTAACCTTTAAAGAAAATAAGGGAATCTCCGCATTCAAAATATAAGCGCTAAAGAGCGTTATGATCAACAAAACCCATTGGCTTGTGAAGATTTCGAGGGTAATTAAAGAATCGGAATATTTTAGTACCAGAGGTAAACTCAAAATAAACAAAGCATTAGCTGGTGTGGGCAAACCGATGAAAGAATTGGTTTGACGCGTATCAATATTAAATACGGCTAAACGATAACAAGATCCCAGAGTGATAATAAACCCAAGGTAGGGCAACAGGGGACTAGCAGAAATCTCATGCTGGCTATTTGAAAGCATATAAAACATAACATATCCCGGAACGACTCCACTAGTTACCATATCAGCCAAAGAGTCCAACTGCAAACCTAGCGGTCCAGATACTTTCAACAGTCGCGCAAAAAAACCATCAAAAAAATCCAAAAATATTCCAAGACAGACAAAATAAAAAGCCATTTCGAAATCCGAATTAGTCACGAAGACCAGAGCAATGCAACCGCATAGCAGATTAAGTAGCGTAATTGAATTGGGGATGTGTTTTTTAATGTTCATTACAATTTGAAATTTAAAGTCTTAGCTTACAAATTTAAGATAATAAGTGAATCCATCCCCCGTTTTGTATAGAGATTATCAACAGCGCATTTCCCACTGAGATTTATTTATCACAAGAGCAAAAGAAGCTCAGTAAAAAATTATATTTTTGATAAAAATTAAACGGCTGCCCCGCTTGTAAAAACAATCCGATTGAAAAAATTTCAATTCTTTATATTGCTTTTGATTTGCTCCTTAAGTTATGGGCAAACCCTTAGAAAATATTCCAATGAATTTATGAATATTGGCGTTGATGCGGCTGCCTTGGGCATGGCTAATGCGGTTGTGGCCTCGACAAACGATGTTAATTCAGCTTATTGGAATCCGGCGGGCCTGAGCAATCTAGAAGACCATCAAATTTCTCTGATGCACGCGAATTACTTTGCTAATATTGCTCAATACGATTATATCGCTTATGCCAGTCCCATTGATGACCGCAGTGCCTGGGGAATTTCCTTAATCCGTTTTGGAGTTGACGATATCCTGAACACAACTGAATTGATTGACAGCCAAGGAAATATTGACTACAATAGAATCAGTCTTTTTTCTACCGCTGATTACGGCTTTACTTTTTCCTATGCACGCAAATTAGCCGTTCCAGGATTTCAATATGGCGTCAACACAAAACTTATAAGAAGGCTGATTGGTAAATTTGCTAGCTCTTGGGGATTTGGTTTTGACGTTGGACTGCAATTTGAAAGAAACGACTGGCAATTTGGGTTGATGGTTCGCGACATCACCACCACTTATAATGTGTGGAATATTGATGAGAAGGAGTACCAAAAAATTGCCGACGCAGTACCAGGCCAAAACCAAGAACTACCAGAAAGCACCGAGATTACTGCTCCCAAAGTGCAGCTGGGACTTTCTAAAAAGTTTATCATTCGTTATGACTACAGTCTTTTGGCTGCAGCCAATATTAACATGCGATTTGCCAAAACCAACGATTTGATTTCAACTGATTTTGTCAGCGTCGATCCTGCCTTAGGTTTTGAATTTGGCTATACTGATTTGGTTTTTGTTCGCGCTGGCGTGGGTAACTTTCAAAACATACAGCAATTAGACAGCACCAAAAAAGTGGGGTTCCAACCCAATATGGGTTTGGGCTTTAAATACAAAGGCATCCAAGTGGATTATGCTTTAACCGATTTAGGCAATCAGAGCGCAGCTGTATATTCTAATATTTTTTCGGTAAAAGTAGACTTATCCCTATTTAGAAACTGATTACACTCTTTAACATAACAAAAATGAAGGTTTCCGTTTTAAAAAAAATAGTCTTTTTCGCCCTTTTCCTTGGCAGTGCAACTAGCAGCTTTGGCCAAAATAAAATCTTGTCAGAAAACGCTAAAGTTAGCGTATTGACTTGTGGAACTGGCAATGAATCCTATTCGCTGTTTGGACATACCGCAATCCGAATCACAGATACAGGACATTTTATAGATCTAGTATATAATTATGGTGCTTTTGATTTCAATACACCCAATTTTGTCGCTAAATTCACAAAGGGAGATCTCCAATATTTTGCAGTAGCCCATCCCTTTTCAGACTTCATGAATGAATACAGCTATGAAAGAAGGTCGGTTTACGAGCAGGAACTTAATATTCCGTACGCTCTTAAACAAAAACTATTCGATAACTTGAATACCTCCCTGGCATCGGGAGAAAGCCATTATACCTATAAATTCATCGATAAAAACTGTACGTCCATGGTCGTCGATATCATCAATAAAACCCTGGACACTGTCGCGATAGTCAAAAACACCGACACTGACGTTACGTATAGAACTATCTTGTATCCTTATTTTGACGGTCACTTTTACGAACAACTGGGCACCAGCATTATTTTCGGGAAAAAAGTGGACCAACTGGGAACAAAGATCTTTTTGCCCTTCGAATTGCTAAAAAGCTTGAAAAAAGTGCAATACAACAAGCAGCTACTCGCGCAAGAAACCAAGACCCTACTCGAATTCAAAGAAACCCCTCCGCGTTCTTGGTGGAACAATTGCTATTCCTACCTTCTTTTCCTGATAGTGATAGTTATTGTGAACAGACAGTTCACAAATCAGTTGTATCTTTTTACGATGGGAGTGCTGGGATTGTTCTTTCTGGCTGTGGGATTCTATTCCAGCCATCTCGAGTTGGCTTACAATTATAATATCCTCTTATTCAATCCGGCCGCACTGGCGCTTCTTTATTTCTGTCACAGGAAGAATAAAAAATGGATTTATGAACTGTCTTTACTTAACCTAGGGGCACTGGTCGTTTACTTATTTATTCTAGTCAACAAAGCCCATCTTTTGATTGTGCTGCCCTTGATTTTAAGCAGTGGTATTATGTTAGTGAGATTGATAATCGCAAACAAACGAACTTCGATTGTCGTTCATCGTTAACCGATTTTCGCTAATCGAAAAACGAACAACGGTAAACGAACAACGATGAAAAGGGAACAAAGAGGAAAGAATAAAGAATAAAGAACAGAGAACAGAGAACATAGAGAAAAGAGCAACGAAATCTATACGGCTGCTCTTTTGATTTGCAGGCTTGAAATCGAAGATTGCTTCGACTGTTCGCTATTGATCGGCGCATGAATACTAAAAAAAAATATTAATTCATGAATATCTTTTGTTTCTTTCGTATCAAGACAAATCGAAGATTCAGCGAACACCACTTAAAATAAAAGATAAGTGAGCTAAAAGAAAAGAACACCACTTACAATAAAAGATTAGTGAGCTAAACGAAAAAGACTCCTTTCAAAAAAAAATTTACTTCTCAAAACT
>NZ_JBGQOE010000008.1:0-131612 GCF_052113685.1 Flavobacterium sp. W22_SRS_FP1 | reverse complement strand
GAATTTTCGTTTTTCCATCGTACAAAATTATAGTTTTTGATTTATAATTGTGTCCGATTATTTAAGGGGTCAATACAGCAAGGGGTGCATATATCAAATCAAACTCGTGTTTATTCAATAGTGCCTGAAGCAAGAAACCGCATGAATACCGTGTTCATGTCTTTTAGTTTTTTAGGGACAGCGGCAGGTTCTGCCTTTGGGTTGTTTTTATGGCAATTTGGCGGATGGAAAGGGGTGAGCGTAGGATGCATGTTGTTATCGGCAGTAGCATTATCGATTTACGCGTATACCTATAAGTCAAAACGCACAGCCATAGAAAGAAAGTAGGAATGGATAAAAATTAATTTCGTAAATTTGCATTTCAATAAAAATCAGACAATAATGGAAAATGGAATATACGCTAAATTCAACACCGCTAAAGGTGCTATTTTAGTAAAACTAGAGCACGAATTGACACCGGGAACCGTAGGGAATTTTGTAGCACTTGCAGAAGGAAATATGGAAAATAAAGTTAAACCACAAGGGACAAAATTTTATGACGGTTTAAAATTTCATAGAGTAATTCCAGATTTTATGGTTCAAGGAGGATGTCCTCAAGGAACCGGAACTGGAGACCCAGGCTACAAATTCGATGATGAATTTCACCCAAGTTTGAAACACGATAGACCAGGAATATTGGCTATGGCTAATTCAGGACCTGGAACTAACGGATCTCAATTTTACATTACACACGTTCCAACTTCATGGTTAGACGGAAAACATACTGTTTTTGGACATGTTGTTGAAGGGCAGGATGTAGTTGACGCTATAGGTCAAGGGGACGTTTTAGAGACGTTAGAAATACTAAGAGTAGGAGATGAAGCTAAGAACTGGAATGCTATTGAAGCCTTTATTACTTTCAAAGGTGCACGCAACAAGCGTGATGCTGCATTGAAGGCAGATGCTGAAGCGGCTATGGAGAAGTTAGCTGCTGGTTTTGAAAAAACAGAAAGCGGATTGCGTTACCAATTCATTCAAAAAGGTGAAGGTAAGCAAGCTCAAGCAGGAAAAACAGTTTCTGTTCACTATGAAGGTTCATTAGAAAACGGAAAAGTTTTTGACTCTTCTTATCCAAGAAAAAAACCAATTGAATTCAAGTTAGGACAAGGTCAGGTAATTGAAGGATGGGATGAAGGTATCCAGTTGTTGAGAGTGGGTGATAAAGCACGTTTTGTTATTCCATCTGATTTAGGATACGGATCTCGTGGTGCTGGAGGAGCAATTCCACCAAACGCCACTTTGATTTTTGACGTAGAATTGATGGACGTTAAATAATATAAGTATTCAGTGATCTGTTTTTAGTGATCAGTTAACATAAATAAAAAAACCAAAGTGAAAGCTTTGGTTTTTTTATGCTCACTGCTCACTGCTCACTGCTCACTGCTCACTGCTCACTGCTCACTGCTCACTGCTCCCGTTTCCATTTAATATTACATCCAATGCTCGGTTTCTGTTCAGGATTTATTTTTCTGTTGTAAATTACGCCGTCAATAGCACCACGCAAATCGCTTCCGCTCAATGGTATTCCATTTCCGGGACGACTGTCGTCTAGTTGTCCACGATAAATTAACTTGTCTTGGTTGTCAAACAAAAAGAAATCGGGGGTGCAAGCCGCCTGATATGCTTTGGCAACTTCTTGTGTTTCATCATACAAATAGGGAAACTCAAAATTATTTTCAAAGGCAAATTCCGTCATCAACTCAGGTGAATCCTGAGGGTAATTTACCACATCGTTACTAGATATGGCAATAACACCAAGCCCTTGTACTCTATAATCATTGGCAATCATGACTACCTCCTCAATAACGTGAAGCACAAAGGGGCAGTGATTGCAGATAAACATAACCAACGTGCCTTCTTCACCTTTTAAATCAGCAAAAGAAAAAATCTCTTTTCCAGACGTCATGTTTTTCAGGAAAAATTCGGGAGCTTTTGTTCCTAATGCTAGCATAGTAGAGGCGGTTCGTGACATTATTTTATTTTTAAGTTTAAAGTATAAAGTTAAGGAAAAAGGATTGTTTTTTGTCTGAAAAAGTTAAATTTAGATTTTAAAAGACTGGATAAACTAAATATTAAATTGATATGGAAAATAACTTAACATGGCAAGAATTCGAAAAAGTAGCAATGCATGTGGGCACTATATTGGAAGTAAATGATTTTCCTGAAGCGAGAAAACCGGCTTACCAACTAACAATAGATTTTGGAAGTGTGATCGGCATCCGAAAAACTTCAGCACAAATCACTAAACGCTATTCCAAAGAAGATTTACTTCATCGCCAAATTGTTGCCGTAATCAATTTTCCTAAAAAGCAAATTGGTAAATTCATGAGTGAGTGTTTGGTTTTAGGAGCAGTTGGAGAAGGAGGTGATGTGATTTTACTGGCTCCTGATTTTAAAATCGAAAATGGATTGCGAATCGGGTAGTTTTTTATTTTAAACAATGAAATATAATTCCATTCGACGTCACTTTAAGATTCCCAATTGGTTTTCTTTTGTAATCTGCCAGATACTCATTTTAATTCTGGTTGTAAATCCTAGTTTTTCATATAATTTAACAGCGCCGACATTGGTTTTTGCTACGTGAAGAAAAGGTGTTTTGTTTTGTTCAAAAATGGCATTTACCGTATATGCAACTAGTTGTTTTGCATATCCTTTTCCAGTGTGTTCCGGATGCGTAATAACGGCACTCACTTCTGTAAACGCATCCATTTGCATGCGTTCGCCTGTTATGGCTACGAGTTTCTTATCCTTGAATATGCCGTAATAATTGCCTAAATCAGCCGTTTTCGATTTGAAGTATTCGGGATAGACAATTTTGACCAGTCCCAGAAGTGCTTCCCTATGGCTTTGGTTCAATTTTACAATTTCGTCAGTGTATGTAATAACAATCTTATGACGAATAATCATTTGAAGGCATAATAGTTCGTCTTTTAGCTTTAGTGAGTCTGGGATGCTCGGTTTTTCTCCGAATATAAAAAAGCTAGGTACTAATTTGGCATAGGCTAGTAAATCCTTTCCATTGTCATGGATTTCATTGAAAGCGCCAAAAGCACAATAATTAGGATTATAAAAGTGCGAGTTATTGTAAACTATAGCCAGTTTTTTATGATGTTCTGCCAAGGAATACCAAACGGGATTATCTAGTTTATGTTCTTCGTTCATTGTTGAATTCTAGTTGTTTAAAGGTCTTTGAGTTTTAAGTAATTATTTAATTCGGTAAACGCACTTGAAAATTACTCAATAGGTAAGCTATCAATCTGTCCCCATTCTGTCCATGAACCATCGTAAACTGCTTTTGGATTCTTGTTTCCAATCAGTTCGTAAGCTATCAAATCGATACATGCCGTCACGCCAGAGCCACAAGTAAATAGCAAAGGTTTGTCGTCTTGCGGCAGTATTCTTGCCAACTCTTCTTTAGGTAAAAATTTGCCTTCACTTAAAAGCCTGGTGTAAGGAATGTTGATGGATCCCGGAATATGTCCGCTTCGTAGTCCCGCTCGGGGTTCTTCGGTTTCTCCCAAAAAACGATTTTCTGATCTTGCGTCAATCAATGCGGCTTCTTTGGTTGCTATATTTTCTAAAATTTGCTCCTTGGTTTTGAACAGTTCTGGCTTGAATTTAGATTTGAAGTTACCTAAAGTATAAACTCGGTTTGCTGTTTTTTCAACTCCATAACCCTGCTTTGCCCATTCCGGTAGTCCGCCGTCCAAAACCCAGACGTTTTTATGCCCCATGATTTTAAACAACCACCAAGCCCTTGGACTCGAATAAATACCTAAACTGTCGTAAACGACGATTTTACTTTCGGTATTGACACCTAGTTTTATGGCTGCTTTTGCGAATTTTTCTGGACTAGGAAGGCTGTTAGGCAAGGTGTTTTCGGTATCGCTAAAATCGTTTTTGATGTCAAAATACCGAGCGCCCTTAATTTGGACATCCTGAAATTGGGGTTCCACTTTTGCTTGGTTTACTTGTTGGCTAGCATCGAGTATAATTAAATCTAGATCGTCAAGATGCTCATGAAGCCATTTTACGGATACGATGGTTTTTCCCATTTTATTTTTATTTTAAAGATATCATTTTAACACGTTTGTTCCATTTCCAGATTTCGATCCAAGCTACCGAAACGGTACTTACCAAAACACAGATTCCAATTTGAGGCAGCTTTAACGGTAGGACGGCAAAAAACTGGGCTAT
The DNA here is from genome assembly GCF_052113685.1 of Flavobacterium sp. W22_SRS_FP1. Lineage (NCBI taxonomy): Bacteria > Pseudomonadati > Bacteroidota > Flavobacteriia > Flavobacteriales > Flavobacteriaceae > Flavobacterium > Flavobacterium sp. W22_SRS_FP1. The sequence continues at coordinate 127,376 of NZ_JBGQOE010000008.1, read as the reverse complement.
AGGAGTAACGTAAATAATCAATACGAGCATCAACAGTGTTGCAGAATTAGCAAATACCATCATATTATTCTTGTTTTTTAATGAAGTAAAGACGGAATAATAAAATGAGCGATTGACCATTGATAGGATAATGTTTGAAAAAACTAAAGTAGTAAAAACCATGGTTCGGGTTAAATTCTCGCCTCCGCCATTTTGCACTGTTAATTGATAGACAAATAATATTCCCATTGTTATCACAATTCCTTGTATAATACTTATCCCCATCTCTTTCAACGATAAGAAAGTGCTGCCTAACTGCCGAGGTTTTTGCAGCATACTGTTTTGTTCTTCAGGTTCATTTTCATATACAATAGAACACATGGGGCCCATAATCAGTTCTAGAAAAATAACATGTACGGGTGTGAAAATATCTGGATAAACCCAACCAAAAAATAAGGGTAGGGAAACCGTAAGGATAATGGGTATGTGTATGGAAACAATATATTGGACTGCTTTTTTTAGATTGGTATAAATGCGGCGCCCTGCTGCAACGGCCACTACCATTTTAGATAAGTCATCATCCACCAAAATTAAATCAGCAGCTGTTTTTGCGATTTCGGTTCCTTTTTTTCCCATGGCGATACCAATATGGGAAGCCTTTAGCGCTGGGCCGTCATTTACTCCGTCGCCAACCATCGCAACGATTTGCCGGTCTTTTTTTAGGGCATTCACAACGGCTAGTTTTGCATCTGGAAACATCCGGGTTAGAAGAGTAGTGCTATGAATTGCTTTTAGCATTTCGGAATTGTCAAGTTGCATGATCTGTTCTCCTTCCAAAATACTGTCCGTTTCTTTGATTCCTGCTTTTTCAGCAATGGCCCTTGTAGTAATACTGTTGTCTCCGGTTATCACTTTCACCTCAATTCCCGCATCATAAAATTGCTGTATCACATGTTCAATATTTGCTTTTGGAGGGTCATAGAAAACTACTAGTCCCACAAAAATGAAAGGAAGATCTTGTTGGTTTTTTGGGTATTCATTCCCTTTGTATTCAGAATAGCCTACGCCAAGTATACGGTAGCCTTTGGAAGCCAAAGTGTCTATTGTTTTGTGTATTCTCTCTTTTTCTTCAGGGTTAAGCTTACAGACCTTTATCATGGTTTCGGGTCCGCCTTTGGCGGCTATGATGCGCTCAGCTTCTTTGTTTTGAAATACATGTGTCATCATTGGTGGTTTTCCTTCGAGCGGATATTCATGCACCATAGAAAAGGCTCTTCTAACGTCAGTAGCTGTTATTTTTTCATACTCACGATGCAAACTTTTTTCCATCGGATCAAAAGCAACGGGTTCGCTCGCCCACATGGCAATTTCAATTACTTTTATAGCCTCTTCATTTTTCCAATCTTCCTGATTTTCATAAAGATGATCATTCTTGAAAGCATACACGGATTGCAGACTCATTTTGTTTTCAGTGATGGTTCCCGTTTTGTCGGTGCAAATAATCGTAGCACCCCCTAAGGTTTCCACTGTTCTAATTTTTTTGACGATAACTCCCTCTTTCATCAATCTCCAGGATCCCAAAGCCATAAAAGTAGTGAAAGCCACCGGAATCTCTTCTGGAAGGATAGACATGGCCAATGTCAGCCCTTTCAATAAACTATTTAACAGATCATGTGTTCGCCAAAAATAGACGGCCCAAACTAAAAGAAAAATAACAATGCCTATTATCGCCATCACTTTGACAAATTTTTCGATTTGTACTTGCAGCGGTGTTGCTTCTTCTTTAATGCTCAGTAAGGAGCTCCCTAGTTTTCCTATTTCAGTTTCAGAACCAATTTTATTTACCCTGTAAATCGCAAGCCCTGATGCTACGAGTGTTCCGCTATAAATAGTTTTATTTTCTGTTTTTTCAGATTTAAAAACGGCATAGGCTTCTCCGGTAAGTGCGGACTCATTTACCGAAAAATCATTGCTGTGAACGATTTCCCCATCAGCGTTGATGGTGTTGCCTTCTTTACCAATTACAAGATCATTGACAACAATTTCTTTAGTAGGAATTTTTTTTTCTACTCCATTTCTTAATACAGTGCTTAATGGTTCGTTCAATTTTTCTAAAGCTTCCAGTGCTTTGCGGCTGCGGTTGTCCTGATAAAAAGAAATTCCAGAAACAGCGATTATTGCAGCCAACATAAAATAGGCTTCATTGTATTGGCCTAAAATAAAATAAATGATGGCTACGGCAATCAATAACGACAACATCGGTTCTTTGAAAAGATCAAAAAGCGCTTTCCACCATCTGTATTTTTGTTTATGGATTTGTTCGTTATTACCAAATTTCCCCCTTGAGACCTTTACTTCAATATCGGTCAAGCCAATAATATTGTCGGGAATATTTATTTTTTTGGACATCAAAAGGAATTTGAGTGGTGATACCCAAATATAAGATTTTTAGTTTTAGTAAAAGTGCTGTTCTTTCGTGTTTTATAAATTAAAAAAAATATATTTTTTTGTAATTTAAATACCATTTATTTTGTTCAGAGGCCATAATAACAAAATTAAAACACTTCCTATTCCGTTGATCATAAAAGGTATATTTGACCTAAAGTGATGCCAAATAATTCCTGTCAAGGAGCTTGCCAACATGTCACAGACACTCTGAAAAGCAGAGAAATTCCCGATCGCTGTAGCCATGTCTTTCTTGTCTATGATAATACTTATGCAGGATTTCGAGACTCCTTCGTTCGCTGCGGCACAAATTCCGTAAGGGGCAAAAAAGTTTATGAAAACATAGATCTTGTTATTATCCCCCATTCCAATATAAACAATAGCAAAAATCCAGATGCTTCGGCTGATATTTTTTAAAATATAGGGATGGTTTGTTAGTATCCATATAAAGAAAAAGTCCGAAAATCAATTGATTTTCGGACTTTTTAAAGCTTATAGGTTACCGTATTTAAAACTATTCTTATTTTTCAGCTTCAGTTTTATCGGTTACTTTTTCTAGATCTTTAGTTTGATGGATAACCATTTGTGGAAAAGGAATTTCAATTCCTTCTTTGTCAAAGGCTACTTTTAATCTTTTACGAAGCTCTCCTGTAATCGCCCATTGCATGCTAGGTAATGTTTCGCCTAATATTTTTATCATAATGGAAGAATCTGCAAAATCATTCACGCGCAAAAACTGAGGGACAAGGATGATCGACTCTTTCCATAATGGATCTTGGGCCAGTTCAGTTCCAGTCCTGTTTATTACAGCGATGACATGTTCTAAATTCGAACTATATGCTACGCCCACATCTAGATTGATGCGTGAAAAGTCTTTAGAAAAATTAGATACTTTTTTTATTTCTCCATGTGGAATATGGTGAACTGTTCCATCAAGATCTCTTAAGGTCGTTTTTCTTAAGCTGATTTCTTGTACTGTACCGCTGGCGTTATCAAAACTCACCACATCACCGATGCGGTATTGGTTTTCAAGAATGATAAAAAGACCGGAAATGATATCCCGAATCAAGTATTGTCCTCCAAAACCGAATGCTAGTCCCACAATTCCTGCAGCAGCCAAGATTGGGGCAATCTCTACTCCAAATTCTTGAAGCACCATTAAGCCAGTAATAGTCAGCAATGCAATATTTGCTGTGGCATTAAAAATTTGGATTAAGGTATTTTCCCGTTTTTCTTCTGCCTCTTTAGAAGAAATTCCATCTGGTCTAACCGCAATTCGAACTGCTTTATCAATGAACGAAGTGATCACTTTATTAAGAATTAAAGCTCCTATAACTAGAACCACGATTTTGACTCCGCTTGTTAATAGCCAAGGGATAATTAGTTCGGCATATTCTTCTGTGTACTTCAATGCAATTTCGTTCATAAATAATGTGTTTTAATTAATAATTTTTGTAACATAAAAAATCCAAAAACCATATGATTTTTGGACTTTTTGATTTTGGTGTAAAGGGTTTGATCTAAAGATTAAATATCATCAAAATCAATATCAATAAAATTTGATATTTGTGATGCTTCTTCTTCAGTGTCCACTTTTTCAGTAGCATATTCTTTTTTAAAATCTTTTTGATGTCTCTCAGAGATTACTTCTTCACCTTTATGGTTCAAAACATATGAAGTCATGTCGCTAAGAATTTCTGAGAAAGCTGCAAAATCTTCTTTGTACAAATATATTTTATGTTTCTTGAAGTGGAATGATCCATCTTCTTCAGTAAATTTTTTGCTTTCGGTAATCGTAATATAATAATCATCCGCTTTTGTAGCTCTTACATCAAAGAAGTATGTTCTTCTTCCTGCACGTAAAACTTTAGAAAATATCTCTTCTTTTTCTAACATATCATTTTCTCTCATAATCGTTTCAGTCAGTTTATAGTTGTTAATTCGTAATCAAAAATCCTAAAAATATATGTATTAAACAACAATTAAAGTAATTCTTTTTCAGAAAGTTGTTTTAAATACAAGGAAGCGTAATAACCTGTCTGATTTATCAACTGGTTATGAGACCCTTGTTGGATAATTTTTCCGTCTTCCATAATGATGATCTTGTGCGCGTTTTTAGCGGACGATACTCTATGACTCACAATAATTGTTGTTTTGTCTTTGCAAATTTCATTTAGATTATTCAAAATGGCTTCTTCTGTTTCAGTATCAACCGCTGATAAACAGTCGTCAAACAGTAAAATTGGTGGGTTCTTAATGATTGCTCTCGCGATGGAAACTCTCTGTTTTTGACCTCCAGATAATGTTATTCCTCTTTCACCCAGAATAGTGTCATATTTTTTATTAAAGCCCTTGATGTTGTCATGTACAACTGAGTTCTTGGCGGCGGCAATTACCTCGTCCATACTGGCGTCTTCTTTGCCAAACTTAATGTTATTCTTGATCGAATCTGAAAATAAAAAGGCGTCTTGTGGCACGATTCCGATGCTGTTTCGTAAATCAAAAAGGTTTAATGTGCTGATCTCGTTATCGTCAATTTTGATTTGGCCTTCAGTTACATCATACAGTCGCGAAATTAAAGATAGAATAGTTGACTTTCCAGAACCTGTTTTTCCAAGTATGGCTAAAGTTTCTCCTTTTTTTACAGTAAAAGAAATGTTTTGAATTGCTTTTATGTTGGTGTCTTCATAAGTGTAGCTAACGTTGTCGAAAGAAATCGAGCCGTTTATGATCGACTGACCTAGGTTTTTGTTTTTTATTTCGGGTTCAATTTTGAGGAATTCATTAAGTCGTTTTTGTGATGCTTCTGCTTCTTGAACCATAGATGAAATCCAACCTAGTGACGCCACGGGCCAGGTAAGCATGTTGACGTATAAAATAAACTCGGCGATTGTACCGATACTTTCGATCCTTCCGTCAATGTACATTATCCCTCCAAAATAGATAACTACCAGATTACTTATCCCGATAAGGCCCAGCATTAGAGGCCCAAACAAAGATTGTACCTTGGCTAAATTCAAACTCTTCCTTTTACTCTCTTTAGCCAGATTCACCATGTTATTTTGGTGTTGGTCTTCTAACGAGTAGGCCTTAATTACGCGGATTCCAGAAAATATTTCCTGTGTAAAGCTGGATACTTTGGAAAGATATTGCTGGAAAACGGTACTTCTTTTGTTGATTTCCGAACTCAATTTATAAATTCCATAGGACAACAAAGGCAAGGGTAGTATGGTGTATAGCGTTAATCGAGGGGACACATTATACATGTAAGCAATAACAATTGCAAAGCGGATAATGGTATTTATAGTGTACATTACAGCTGGGCCAACATACATTCTCACCTTCGAAACATCTTCGCTAATGCGACTCATCAGATCACCGGTACGATTCTTTTTGTAGAAATTTTGGGATAGGTTTTCATATTGTCTGAACACCTCGTTTTTTAAATCAAATTCAATGTGTCGTGACATTACAATTAGAGTTTGTCTCATCAAAAAGGTAAGGAACCCTGCGATAATCGTGGTAGCAATAATCAATAATATATTAGAAGTCAACTCTTGGCGAATCACTGAGGTAGCAATGCTTTTGTCTTCAGAAAATGATTCGATTACCTTGAAAGATTTACCGATCAGTTTTGGGGTGAACAGCATGAAGATTTGCGCAATTATGGTAAATACTATTCCTAGTAAAAAGCTGTATTTATATTTGACGAAATATTTGTTTAAATAAAGTAATTCTTTCATTTTTTTAAGATATTCTGTATTGAAATAGTTTTTTGATTATCAATCGATTTTTAATAATTGTAAATGTTTACACTTTCTTTATAATTATCAAATCAGTACGTTTTATTTGTCTGCTTAAAAAAATATCATAAATCAGCTATTGTAAAAACTAACATTATGAGTAATGCTTTCACAACTGGAAAGGAAATTCAAAACACGGACTTCGCATTTGGACAATTATCTTCCTATGATTACCAATCAGATTTATTTTTTATGTGCAAAGATACAGGTTTAAAAGCAATTATTGGTATTCATAATCGGGTTATGGGACTTGCTTTGGGAGGAGCAAGAATGGATAATTATACTTGTGAATTGGCTTCCTAAGTTGCATGTCACTTCTTTCGCGGGGAATGACTTATAAATCAGTTATTACGGTTAATTGTTGGTTGTATAAAAGCTTTGATGTGGTATGCTGCGAATAATCATAAGAGACCAGAATATTTATTAAGTTATGTAAATTCGGATGTTTTTTATTAGGGAGGACTATTACTGCGGAAGATCTAGAAATAAAAACCGTCGGTATATACTGTGAGATGTTTGCTTCACTTAGGCTGCTAGGCATTGCGCAAAGCTTTGTCAATCAAAGTCGGATAGCTAGTGGCAGTTGTTTTACGAGATGTAGTATTCAGGGTTATTTTAAAGTAGTATCTGAATGCTGATCAATGAATACTTTAAAATAAGCAATTATATATTTTATTTTCAAGGATGAAATTCTTATTTTTGCAAAATAATTTAACAAAAGTTCTTACAAAGGTGGTAAATAGAAGACACATACGCGTTAAAGTCATGCAATCCATTTATGCGATGCATCAAAACGGTTCTGATAACTTAGAAAAGGAAGAAAAATTTCTTTTTTACAGTATCGACAATATTCAAGATTTATACCTTACCATGATTTCCTCCCTTTTGGAAATTTGTAAAAAAGAAACAGTGTTTCTGCATAAATCAAGTCTTAAGCATCTTGCAACTCCCGAAGAGCGCAAACCCAACGAAAAGTTTATTAAAAACAGTATTTTTCAAATTCTTGCTGAAAACAATTCTCTGAGTATTGCTATGGAGAGTCGTAAAATTGACGCTTGGGCCTTAAATGACGATTATATTTTGTTGTTGTTGAATGCCATAAAAGCGAGTAAGTTGTATACTGATTACATGAGTAATCCAAAGAGTTCTTTTGAAGAGGACAGACAGCTTATAGCCGATTTGTTTTTGGAAGTAATTGTGCCAAATGAAAAGCTATACGAATTCTTGGAAGATGATAAACTGACCTGGATTGATGACATTCCATTGGTCAACACTCATATCATGAAGCAGTTGAAAGCAATGAAGCCTATCATGGATGATAACTTCACAGTTCCTAAAGTGTACAAGGATAGCGAGGACAAGGCGTTCGTTAAAGACTTGTTTAGAAAAACAGTTTTAAACGAAGCTGAATTAGCAAAGGAATTTGTTGATAAAACGCCGGGCTGGGATAGTGATAGAATTGCTGAGGTGGATACCATTATTTTAAAAATGGCTATTTGTGAATTTTTAAAATTCCCCTCAATTCCTTTTAAAGTGACTTTAAATGAATATTTAGAACTCGCCAAAGAGTATTCTACGCCAAAAAGCAGTATTTTTATCAACGGTATTTTAGATAACTTAGTTAAAGAGCTAGAAGCCAATAAAAAAATGATTAAGACCGGTCGCGGATTAATGTAATAGTAATAAATAAAAAAAAGAATTAAAATCATGGAACAATTAACTCAATTTGCCCCTTTTCTATTAATGTTTGTAGTAATCTATTTCTTTATGATTAGGCCACAACAGAAAAAAGCAAAAAGTGAAAAAGAATTTGAAAGCACTTTAAAAGTTGGTGATAAGATTGTTACTAAAAGCGGTCTTCATGGAAAAGTTTCCGAGCTTGCTGATACTACTGTTGTAATCGAAACAATGGCTGGAAAATTAAAAATGGAGCGTTCTGCAATTTCTATGGAAATGAGTGCTTCAGTAGCAAAAAAGTAATGTTTTTTTAAGATTATAAAAAAAGTCCCATTCGGAATCTAATTCTGAATGGGGCATTTTTTTTGATCTGATTATTCCAATTATTTTCCTTTTTTAGCTTTCGGCTGCTCTAAACCAAAGTTTGGCATTATCGTAAGTTCAGCAATTTTGACGATTACTTCCACGGCTTTTTGCATACTTTCTGCGGGAACGTATTCATATTTTCCGTGAAAATTATGTCCACCAGCAAAAATATTTGGGCAAGGTAATCCTTTATATGACAATTGACATCCATCAGTTCCACCGCGTATTGGTTTTATTATAGGCTTTATATTGACCTGCTTCATCGCTTTTTCGGCGATATCTACGATATACTTTACTGGGACAACTTTTTCCTTCATATTGTAATACTGATCGTTAATTTCAGTGACTACTATATCTTCTCCAAACTTTTTCGCAAATTTCTTATTAAGTTTCTGAGTAATTTTCTCAATTAACTTCTTGCGTTTCTCAAATTTGTGCTTGCTGTGGTCTCTAATAATCAATTCCAAAACTGTTTCTTCTATACTTCCTGTAAAATGGTTTACATGAAAGAAACCCTCGTAACCTTTAGTCTCCTGCGGTGTTTCATCTTTGGGTAAAGCATTGATGAAATCATTGGCGATCAAAATGGAGTTAATCATTTTTCCTTTGGCGTAGCCTGGATGTACACTTTTACCTTTGAAAGTGATTTTGGCTCCAGCGGCGTTGAAGTTTTCATATTCTAGTTCTCCTACTTGGCTGCCGTCCATGGTATATGCCCAATCAGCACCAAATTTCTCCACGTCAAAATGGTGTGCTCCACGACCAATCTCTTCATCTGGCGTAAAACCTACTCTGATTTTTCCGTGTTTGATTTCAGGATTGTTGATTAAGAATTCCATTGCAGTAACAATTTCGGTAATTCCAGCCTTGTCGTCTGCGCCAAGTAATGTGGTCCCATCAGTAGTTATTAAAGTCTGCCCTTTGTAAAGCAATAAGTCCTTGAAATAACTAGGGGAAAGTATAATGTTTTGTTCAGCATTAAGTACGATGTCTTTTCCATCGTAATTAGGAATGATCTGCGGTTTTACGTTTGCTCCTGTAAAGTCAGGAGTAGTATCAAAATGAGAGACAAATCCGATAGTAGGCACTTCATGGTCCACATTACTAGGTAAAGTAGCCATAATATATGATTTGTCGTCTATCGTGACGTCCTGCATACCAATGGATTTTAACTCCGCTACTAATTTGTTTGCCAAGTCCCATTGTTTTGCTGTACTTGGTGTTGTTTCAGAGCTGGAGTCAGACTCAGTATCAATAGTTACATAGCTGATGAAACGGTCGATTATATGTTGCATAAATTCTTTATATGATGAACAGCAAAGATACTATTTATTTAAAAAAAGCCCTCTTTTAAAATGCAACATAAATAGTAAGATGTGCAGATTGTTTAAAAATTAATGATCGACTTTCTAACTGTAATATTACTACTTATTTTTTATTCAAGAGAGTATCTAATTGTTAATAACCTTCCTCAATATCGCGTTCCATTCCGGATTGTAGCATGAAAATGTAGCGTTCGTCTTCTTTTGTAAAACGGACGTAAAAAGGAAGTGCTGGATTATCGGTTATGCATTATTTGTTCTCCTTCAGAATGAGAGTTGGTCTCTCCATAATGCATTATTTTGACATTCGTCGTTCCATCGAAGGCGATACCAATCTGAAATAAATAGTCATACTCTTGGTCAGAAATACTGGTAATGGGCCGTTTCCCACCCAGTGCTTCTATCGTTTCTAATATGGTATTAGAATGTCCCACGATTAATGCATTTTTGCCTTTATTGTCTTTTAAAATAGTCTCAGCCTCTGTTTTTAATTCTTTTATATCATAGATTTTGATTTCCTTTTTTAGCTTTTTGGCTAGTGGCATCGCAGTAGCAATGGTTCGTTCATAATTGGTGCTATAGATATTACTTATCGTAGTTTTTTTTAGTTTTTTTGCCAAAGCTATAGCTCTATTTTTACCACTATTTGTAAGTGTCGGATTCTTGTTAGTTGGGTCATCAGTTACTTTTTCTGCATGACGTACTAGATAGATGGTAGTAGCGGAATTAATTTGGGCTCTAGTGTTTAGAGATAGTAACAAAAAGAGAAATAATATTTTTTTCATGGAAAGTTTTGTCTAAATAGTTATTTTTTTTATAGGCCTAAAATACAACATTAGTTGGCTTTGATATACTTTTACACACTCTATAGTTGCTATTCTATCAATAAATCTTCCTTAAAAGAATTCTTTTAAAAGGAGTTATTCTCGTTTCCGAATAATCTTTGAATAATTAATACAAAAGACCTCATAAAATTAGCTTGTAAACATTTAATTATCGACGAGATAGTTCTATTTTTGCGGCACATAACGAAACACTCATGTACAAACTTCTTATTCGTCCGATACTTTTCTTTTTTGACCCCGAAAAAGTCCATTATTTCACCTTTTCTTTGATTCGTATTTCTTCCAAAATCCCTGGTTTTTCTGCTATTTATAGATCCCTTTATTGTGTTGACGACAAACGATTAGAAACCGAAGTGTTTGGTTTGAAATTTAAAAACCCTGTTGGTCTTGCCGCTGGTTTTGATAAAGATGCCGTGCTGTATAAGGAATTATCCAACTTTGGGTTTGGTTTTATCGAGATAGGAACTTTGACGCCAAAAGGGCAAGACGGTAATCCGAAAAAAAGACTGTTCCGTTTGAAAGAAGACTCAGCGATTATTAACCGAATGGGGTTTAATAACGGTGGTGTTTTGGAAGCGATAGAAAGACTAAAAACAAATGATGGAGTTCTTATAGGAGGGAATATTGGTAAAAACAAGTTGACGCCAAATGAAGAAGCGGCTTCGGATTACGAAATATGCTTTGACACTTTGTATGAGTATGTGGATTATTTTGTCGTGAATGTGAGTTCTCCAAATACACCTAATCTGCGTGCTCTACAGGATAAAGAGCCTTTGACGCAGCTGCTGCAGACTTTGCAAAACAAGAATTTGTCTATGCCAAAACAAAAGCCAATCCTTTTAAAAATAGCACCCGACTTGACCGACGATCAATTACTGGATATTATAGATATTGTAAAGGAAACCCAAATTGCTGGAGTGATTGCTACCAATACAACTATTTCTAGGGAGGGCTTAAAATCTGATAATAAAGTCGAAATGGGCGGCTTATCAGGGAAGCCATTGACAAAACGTTCTACAGAGGTCATCCGATTTTTGTCCGAAAAAAGTAATAAAGCATTTCCAATCATCGGAGTAGGAGGAATCCATTCTGCAGAGGACGCCATAGAAAAACTAGATGCTGGAGCCAGTTTAGTGCAACTCTATACTGGTTTCATCTATGAAGGTCCCGCTTTGGTGAAAGCCATAAATAAAAAGATTTTAGATAGATTGAAATAGTTAGGTTTTTTGCTGTAAAGTGAGTCAAATAACAGAATAAAAAAGGGAGCAAGAAATAATTTTCGGACTCCCTTTTTTTTGTTAACAGCAGACTTTCTGTAGGCTAAGAATAATCTATTGCAAAATTAAGTGTTACTTGTGGTTAAAAATATAAAGCATAGTGTTCTGTAAAGCAATACTTTTTTTTTACTAAACTTTACCGCGCGTACTCTTTGCCAGTTTGCTAGTTTTAGTATCTTTGAAAGCCTATGAAGCCAATAAAAATTATAGAATGTCCTCGTGATGCTATGCAAGGCATTAAACCCTTCATTCCTACTGAAAGAAAGCTGGCTTACATTCAATCTTTATTGCGAGTGGGCTTTGATTCAATAGACTTTGGTAGCTTTGTTTCCCCCAAAGCAATTCCGCAAATGCAGGATACAGCTGAGGTTCTGGCACGACTAGACTTGTCTCAAACAAAGAGTAAATTATTAGCGATTATAGCCAATACCAAAGGGGCAGAAATAGCGTCTAAGTATAAAGAAATTCGATATCTAGGTTTCCCTTTTTCGATTTCTGAGAACTTTCAGATGCGTAACACTCACAAAACTATAGCAGAATCCTTAGTTACTTTACAGGAAATTCTTGAGATTGCAGATAAAAACAATAAGGAAGTAGTTGCCTATTTATCTATGGGTTTTGGAAATCCTTACGGAGATCCATGGAACGTAGAAATAGTAGGGGACTGGACCGAGAAATTATCTACTATGGGGGTCAAGATTCTTTCCCTATCAGATACAGTAGGTAGTTCAAGCCCAGAGGTAATTAGTTATTTGTTTTCGAATCTAATTCCGAAATATCCTGAAATTGAGTTTGGAGCTCATTTGCATACTACACCTGATAAATGGTTTGAAAAAGTTGACGCAGCCTATAAAGCCGGTTGTCGTCGATATGATGGCGCTATTCAGGGATTTGGTGGATGTCCTATGGCCAAAGATGATTTGACCGGTAATATGCCTACGGAAAAATTATTATCGTATTTTACTGCTAATAAGGAAAACACAAACCTTAATCCTCTTAGTTTTGAAAGTGCTTATAATGGAGCTTCTAAATTGTTTGGAGAGTTTCATTAAGAAGTAGGTGGCTTTTTTGATACAGCAAAAGAAATAAAGAATAAAAAATAATATTTACGAAATTCAAACGTTACTAACCGTAGAGCTAGCTTACGTTTATCAATACAATTTAACATGAAGGCATACAACAAAACACGACTTTTTGGAATTGTCATACTGACATTACTTTCTTTTTCTTGTAGCAGTGACTTGGACTTTAATCAAGTAAACGATCTAAAGCTAGAGCCTGTTTTTATTGCTAATTTAAGCTACTTTGATGTTCCCGCAAAGGACTTTGTCGATAATGGTATGGAGAAGGATATTTCTTTAGATGTCCAAGGTTTTGATTTTTTTAGCGAAAAGTTTTTTCGGGATAATCTACAAAGAGCTGATTTCGATTTCGAAATCACCAACACCATAAACAGAGCCTACTCTTTAGGTTTAAACTTTTTAGACCAAAGTAACAAGACAGTGTATACGATACGTTTTGATGTTCCCGCTTCTACGGGTACTCCCGTTATTATAAAAAAGACCGAAATTTTTCAAAACACCACACTCGACTTGTTAAAAACCACGAAGCGTATGGAATTTGATCTTATCATGGCTCCTGGCCCTGCATTAAGTGAGAATAGCCTAGGAAGTTTTAAATTAAGTTCAAGTGCAACAGTTTATTTATTGGTAGAATGAGAAAAGAATATTTGATTTTGCTTCTATTTATGTCAATTAGTTGCTTCTCACAAAACAAACAGATTTTATATAACTTTAGCACAGTGCCTCAGTCTTTGTTGACAAATCCAGGAACTGATTTTAAATATAAGTATTACTTTGGTGTTTCTTTACTTTCAGGAGTTTCATTAAATGTGGGTTCCACGGGTTTTTCGGCCTATGACTTGTTTGCTAATAACGGAGTAGACTTTAATATAAAACTGCGTGAAGCAGTAGCTTCGACGACCAGAAAAGATAAAGTGACTTTAAATGAGCAAATTGAGTTGTTTAATGGAGGATTTAAAGTTGGGGATTGGCAAAATCATGGATATGTTTCTTTTGGAATGTATCAGGAATTTGATTTTATATCATATGTGCCAAAGGATTTAGCAATACTAGCGCTCGAAGGAAATAGCAACTACTTAGGCAAGAGATTCGATTTGGGCGATTTAAAGCTTAAAGCAGAAATGCTGTCGGTATTGCACTTTGGGTATCATAAAGACATTAAAGAGAACCTTATCGTTGGAGCTAGAGCAAAGATTTATTCAAGTATTTTCAATGCTACTTCAAGCAATAATTCGGGATATATTTATACAATTCCTAGCACAACAACAGCCTACGAACAAGTTATTTATTCGAATTTACAACTCAATACCTCTGGGGTTTCTGGTTATTTTGATGAGAATAGTGATGTAGATGCGGCGAGGGATATAAAGAAAAAGACTTTTTTAGGAGGCAACCTAGGTCTTGGTTTTGATTTGGGCTTTACCTACTATCCTAAAAAAAACATTCAAATTACCGCTAGTATTTTAGACGTTGGTTTTATAAGGCATTCGAAAGAGGTTGAAACTTTTACCTTTAAAGGGCTGTATAAATACGAAGGTATAAACCCTAGCTTTAATGACAGTGATGCTCCCAGTAATATCTACCAAGAATTTAACGATGCGATTCCTTTGGACACAATCTACTCTAAATACACTACTTGGAGACCTGCAAAGCTCAATGCTTCCTATCAATATGCATTTGATGATTCCAGAGCTGGGGCTGACTGCAACTGTATTGGTGATGATGCAGATTATAAAAACGCTGTAGGCGCTCAGTTGTTTGTAATGACTGCGCCAAGAGCGCCAATTATGGCGTTGACGGGTTATTATAGAAGAAATGTTCTTAGTAATTTACAGATGAAAGCGACCTATACAATAGATTCCTATTCTTACACAAATATAGGCTTAGGCTTGTCCACTAACTTAGGAAAGTTTAACATGTATGTTATGGCTGATAACCTTTTGGAGTATCGCGATATATCAAAAGCCAACAGCCTTTCTTTTCAATTTGGACTTAACTTTGTTTTTAAAGATGACAATGAACCTTATTGATGAGCCTTTCGCATTCTTTAGGAGCTAGTCCAGTAATTCATTTCAAGCACTTCATAAATGCGACATTTTTGTAAAGTAGTAAATGAGCTTCTATTAGTAGATTTTTAAAACTAACAAAAAGATTTGTTTTTATTTTAGATGCTTTTCATTGCTTTCCGCTCTAGGGCCACAGTTTTAACAAATTTTGTCTCTGCTCTAAAACAGTTTCTAGACCATTAGACTCCCAAAGTAAACTTTCAGTGGAAGAACTAATTTTTTCGTTACTACTTTTAAAAATAAATCAAAATAATTTGCTATATTTGCACGCAATTCAACTACAAATTGCAACATGATAGCACACAACTCAAAGATTATCGGTGAAGGTTTAACATACGATGATGTATTATTAGTTCCCAACTACTCGAATGTGCTTCCCCGCGAAGTGAGTATCCAAGCAAAATTTTCAAGAAATATAACGTTAAACGTTCCTATAGTATCAGCTGCTATGGATACTGTTACTGAAAGTGCAATGGCAATTGCTATGGCTCAAGAAGGAGGAATAGGTGTTTTGCACAAAAACATGACCATAGAACAGCAAGCTGCTAAGGTGCGCAAAGTAAAACGTGCAGAGTCAGGGATGATTATTGACCCGGTGACATTGCCTCTAACTTCTACGGTGGCAGATGCGAAAAACGCAATGAAAGAATACGGAATTGGAGGAATCCCAATTGTAGACGGAAATAGGATCCTAAAAGGAATCGTTACCAATAGGGATTTACGTTTCGAAAAAAACAATACAAGACCAATTATCGAAGTAATGACAAGTGAAAACTTGGTTACTGTAGCCGAAGGAACTTCATTAGGGCAAGCTGAGGTAGTCTTACAAGGATATAAAATTGAAAAACTACCAGTTATAAATGATAAAAATGAGTTAGTTGGTTTGATTACTTTTAGAGACATCACTAAATTGACGCAAAAACCAAATGCTAATAAAGATAAATATGGCCGTTTAAGAGTCGCTGCTGCTTTAGGCGTAACACCAGACGCGGTTGAAAGAGCGACTGCTTTAGTAAACGCAGGAGTGGATGCTGTGATTATAGACACTGCCCATGGTCATACTAAAGGAGTGGTTGACGTATTAAAATTAGTGAAAGCTAAATTTCCTGATTTAGATGTAATTGTAGGTAATATAGCTACACCGGAAGCTGCTTTGTATTTAGTTGAAAACGGTGCTGATGGGGTTAAAGTTGGAATTGGACCTGGTTCAATTTGTACAACTCGTATTGTAGCTGGGGTAGGTTTTCCACAGTTTTCTGCTGTATTAGAAGTAGCCGCTGCATTAAAAGGATCTGGAGTTCCTGTAATCGCTGATGGAGGAATTCGCTACACAGGAGATATTCCTAAAGCAATTGCTGCAGGTGCTGATTGTGTAATGCTAGGATCACTTCTAGCAGGGACTAAAGAATCTCCGGGAGAGACTATTATTTTCGAGGGAAGAAAATTCAAATCATACCGCGGAATGGGTTCTGTAGAAGCAATGCAAGAGGGTTCTAAAGACCGTTATTTTCAAGATGTAGAAGATGATGTTAAGAAACTAGTTCCAGAAGGAATTGTGGGACGTGTTCCTTATAAAGGAGAGTTGAATGAAAGCATGCAGCAATTCATTGGTGGTCTTCGCGCTGGAATGGGATACTGTGGATCAAAAGATATTCCTACTTTGCAAGAAACGGGACGCTTTATCCGCATCACTGCAAGTGGAATCAACGAAAGTCATCCGCATAACGTTACTATTACTAAAGAGGCTCCAAATTATTCTAGATAATCTATAGAAAGTATATTAAACCAGAAAGGGCATAAGTTTTAAACTTATGCCCTTTTTTATTACTCTTAATTTTTGAACAATTCGCTCATTCGTTTTTTATCACCTACAACCCATAGAATATCATTCTTTTCTAAAATCAAATCGGATTCAGGATTTAGCAGGCGTTTTCCATTTCGTTCGATACCCACTACCATACCGTTTGCTTTTTCTCGTATCAGCGACTGGCTAATGCTTTTCCCAATCAGTTCTTCTTTGTCTAATTCTAATTGCTGTAAAATGATTTCTGCTTTTTCCACATTTTTTGGAATTTCGATTTCGTTTCGAAGTAAGTAGGTCTTAAATTCTTTTACTTGTGCATCCGTACCGATTACGCAAATCTCGTCTCCAGGAAATAACCGCTCATTTTTAGTTGGAATTTTGATCATTATTTCTCCTCTCTTAATAAAAGCGATGTTGATACCCATTTTTTCGCGAACGCGTAAAGTCTTTAAAGTTTTACCAGCAATATTAGATTCTTTATTAATTTGGAATGTGGTCATGTGACCGTCCCAAGGAGTTAGACTGGCATATCTTCTTTTTATTTTTTTTATTTCTCTGTCGTTAAGATTTTTTAGAAAGTGATTTTCAATTTTAAGATACAGTACATGTAATTGCTTAGGGAAAAAATAATAAACGCCTACTGCTATAATTAAGGCAAAAAACGCAACTATTGGTGAGAAAAAAATATTCAGTAAGAAACCAATATAGAATATGCTTAATCCTATCCTAAATAGAATCATCATCATTATCGGCCCATTATATTTGCGCTCCTGTCTCAAGATTTCAACTTCTTTGACGGCAACGCGACGCAGTGATAATGCCCATAAAAATGGAGATATTATAATAAGTGTTATCAAAGCTGCTGTGGCGTTTCCAAATAGTGAATCTGCTACCAATGGCAAAACAAATTTTGACGACAAGAGTATGATTGCCGTAATGATTATAGTATGAAGCACGATTTGTAAAAGATGAGCCCTTAAGACGATCTGCCAGGTACTCACTGATTTTATGGACTGTGTGTTTGCACTATAACGGGCTATTCTTTTTAACCATCTTCGGGGTAACTTTCTTTCTAAGAATTCCGAAAAGGGAGTAGCCATCTTTACCATAAAGGGCGTGGTGAAGGTGGTCACTGCAGAAACAGCTACTACAACTGGATATAAGAAATTGCTAGTTACATTCATAGACATACCTAAAGTGGCTATAATAAAAGAAAACTCACCAATTTGTGCTAAACTCATTCCCGTTTGGATAGATTGCTTTAGTGGCTGTCCTGAAATTAAAGCGCCAATCGTGGAACTAATGGATTGACCAAATATTGTTATAAAAGTTAAAATAATAACAGGTATAGCATATTCATATAAAGTTGCTGGGTCTATTAACATTCCAACAGAAACAAAGAAGATGGCTCCAAATAAATCTTTCACAGGTTTTACTAAATGTTCAATCTGTTCGGCCTGTGTTGTTTCAGCAATAATGGAACCCATTATAAAAGCACCCAAAGCTGGAGAAAATCCAACGTTTGAAGCTAAGATCACCATCATCAAGCACAAGGCCAGCGAGATAATTAACATCATCTCATCTGTTAATAAGTGTTTTGCTTTCTTTAATAAAGTAGGGATGAAAAATATTCCGCTGATAAACCATATCGTTAGAAAAAATATTAATTTTAATACAGAAATCAGTAGTTCCGTACCCGAAAATTGCTGGCTTACCGCAACCGTGGATAACAACACCATCATTAAAATGGCAATAATATCTTGTACGATAAGGGAGCCAATGACAATTCCGGCAAATTTCTGGGCTTTGACACCTAGTTCATCAAAGGTTTTTAGAATTATTGTGGTGGAAGAAATAGAGAGGATTACGCCCAGAAAAATGCAATCCATTTGTTTCCATCCCATCCATTGTCCCACTAAAAACCCCATCATCACCATGGTGATTATTTGGGTAATAGCAGTAATAGAGGCGGTACCTCCAACTTTCATCAATTTTTTAAAACTGAACTCCAGACCTAGGCTGAACAGTAAGATGATTACACCTATTTCAGCCCATACCTCTACACTTTTTACGTCTCTAACCGAAGGGAAGAAATCAAAATGGGTCCCTGCCAAAAAACCCGCAATCAGATATCCTAAAACTAAGGGTTGTTTTAGTTTTTTAAATATTAAAACGGCTATACCTGCGGTCATAAGAATTAATCCCAAGTCGCTGATTAGGGGTTCTAAATGTGTTGTAGTTTCGGCTATTATTGCTGCGGCACTCATAATTTGTTGTTGTAGCTATTCTAGCTTTCCATTTGAATCTGGGCTAGTATGATTTAGATAAGTATTTGAAATTTGCTTTAAAAAACGAACCTTCTTAAAAGGCTTAAAAAAAGCTATCGATAAAGATAGCTTTTTTTGAAGAGGTTTTTTCTATATTTTATGTAGTAAACACTTTTGTTATAGTCTAAAAATATAAACTAAGAATTCTTGATTTCTTTCTAGTTCTTTAAATCCCTAAGAAATTACTTGGAGTGATCTGCATTAACTCTGCTCTTACTGCTTCAGAAACATCTAAAGTAGCAATGAAGTCATGAATTGCTTTCTTATCAATAGCCTCATTAGTTCGCGTTAATCCTTTCAATGCTTCGTAAGGATTTGGATAGGCTTCACGTCTTAAAATTGTTTGGATAGCTTCAGCAACAACTGCCCAGTTTTTCTCTAGATCTTCGTGAAACTTAGGCTCATTTAATAGCAACTTATTCAATCCTTTTAAAGTAGCTTCAAAAGCGATTAGAGTATGTCCAATAGGTACCCCAATATTTCTCAAAACGGTACTATCAGTTAAATCACGTTGTAATCTTGACAATGGTAACTTCGCAGACAGGTGTTCGAAAATGGCATTAGCTATACCTAAGTTTCCTTCTGAGTTTTCAAAATCAATTGGGTTTACTTTGTGTGGCATCGCTGAAGATCCAATTTCTCCTGCTTTGATTTTTTGCTTAAAATATTCCATCGAAACGTAGGTCCAAATGTCTCTGTCCAAATCAATAATAATGGTGTTGATTCTTTTTAAAGCATCAAAAAATGCTGCAAAATGGTCGTAATGCTCAATTTGTGTTGTGGGGAAAGAGTGGTGTAAACCTAAGTTCTCTTCGACAAAATTCCCGCCAAATTTTTTCCAATCAATTTGTGGGTAAGCCACATGGTGTGCATTGTAATTTCCTGTTGCTCCACCAAATTTAGCTGCAAAAGGAATATTGAACAACAAACGCATTTGCTCTTCTAAGCGTTCCACAAAAACACCGATTTCTTTACCCAAACGAGTAGGGGATGCCGGTTGGCCGTGGGTTCTTGCTAACATTGGAATATCTTTCCACTGCACACTTAAATCTTTCAATTTAGATGTTAGGGTGATCAATGAAGGCATATACACTCTCTCGAAAGCTTCTTTTGTCGAAAGTGGAATCGCTGTGTTATTTATATCTTGTGAAGTCAATCCAAAATGGATGAACTCTTTGTATTGAGATAGTCCTAGTTTTTCAAAAGCATCCTTAATGAAGTATTCAACCGCTTTAACATCGTGATTGGTTACTTTTTCGGTTTCTTTAATCCAAAGCGCGTCTTCAGTTGAGAAATTCCTGTAAATATTACGTAAACTTTCGAATAAATCTGGATTTACAGCTTTAAGCTGTGGCAAAGGAACCTCGCACAAAGCAATGAAATATTCAATTTCAACCAATACGCGGTATTTGATTAAGGCTTCTTCCGAGAAAAAAGGAGCCAAAGAAAGAGTCTTGTTTCTATATCTTCCATCAATAGGAGAAATAGCATTCAATTCGTTTAAAGTATTCATTGTTGTGTTATTTGTTCGAAAAGCACAAATATAAACCTTTAGAAGCAATTTCGAAAAGGATTGTTTTTTAAATAAATCGAAGAAGCTCCTTTTTTAATAGTTTCATTCCTTCAGATGCAACGTATGGGAAGACCTGCAGCGGGTTTCGTAGATTCGGAATTTTAATGGGTTTTGGGTCAATGTAATATATGGGGGTTTTGGAATTGGTGAAATCAATCAATCCAGCCGCAGGATATACTTGAAGTGAAGTTCCAATAACTGCAAAATAATCGGCAGCTTCAGTTAGCGCAACCGCCTCTTCAAGTGCCGGGACTTCTTCTCCAAACCAGACAATATGAGGTCTTAGTTGATTCTCATCATTATCGAAGTGGCCAATATTCAAATCGTCTTGCCAATCTAGAATATAGTTAGGGTTTGCTTCACTTCGTACTTTTAATAATTCGCCATGTAGGTGCAACACATTAGTACTTCCGGCTCGTTCATGCAAGTCATCTACATTCTGAGTGATTACAAAAACATCAAAATGAGATTCTAATTCAGCTAGTATCTGATGACCTAAATTAGGCTGTACTTCCTTGAGTTGTTTACGTCTTTGATTGTAGAAGTCAAGAACTAATTCGGGATTTCTATACCAGCCTTCTGGTGTGGCTACATCCATTACGTCGTGTCCTTCCCATAGTCCGTCAGAGTCCCTAAAAGTTTTGATACCACTTTCGGCACTTATTCCCGCGCCTGTCAGGACGACTAATTTTTTTTTCATGCTTTTATTTTTTCTTTATCTTGTCTTGCGGTAAAGGAGGAGTTCCATAATTAACTACCCACAAGCTACTTACTGTTTTCCGAAAGGACAAAGGTATTATATTTAATTAAAGCTAGTCTTTTTTACTATTTTTGCAAAAAAACAAGTTCACAATGATTGATATCGATTACCTTAATTTCCTTGAAAATATCCTGACGGACAACCGCAAAGAGAAATTCCTGAAAGTATTGGAAAACAGAACCAATCATTTCACTATTGCTGTGGAAGACATTTTTCAAATGCACAATACCAGCGCAGTGATGCGCAGCTGCGAGGTTTTCGGGATACAAGAATTGAATGTCATTGAGCAGCGTTACGGAAAAAGTATTGATAAGGAAATAGCGATGGGAGCCCAGAAATGGGTCGATATCAATGCCTTTGACAGCATTTCTAATTGTGTGGATACTTTGAAAAACAAAGGCTATCAAATCATCGCTACCACTCCACATGATAATGATTGCTTATTAGAGGACTTTGATATTTCGAAACCGAGTGCTTTGTTCTTTGGTACAGAGAGAGACGGACTGTCTGAAGAAATTTTACAGCGAGCTGATGGATTCCTAAAAATTCCCATGGTTGGTTTTACTGAAAGTTTGAATATTTCAGTTTCAGCAGCCATCATAATCCAAAACTTAACTAACAGATTAAGGAACTCTAATATTAATTGGCATTTATCCGAAGAGGAAATTTTAGTGAAGCGCCTGGCTTGGGCTAAGAATTCAATCAAGGACATTAAGCGGATAGAAGCTCGTTATTTTGAAGAAAACGCCAAATAGCAGAACTACTTATACCTCGTAGCTTTCAGTTTTGGGTTTGTCTAGATCATTACAAGGAACGACCTACTCCTTGTGCTCAGAGTATTTACAGTAAGTGCTTGCAATTTAGAGGCTAGGAGTACAAATGTACAGAGTCTAGTTTTTGCACTACAAAAAATAAATTATAGAAAGCACTGTTTCTTTTACACAAGTATGATTAAATTTGCTAATTATCAGTCACTTATTTTTTATTTGCTTCAGGGATAATTAATTTCAAAGAGTTGATGTAATCAGTATCAAATTCTATGACTCTTATTTTATTGAGATTAAAACTCATTTCCCCGTCAAATCTCCCTTCTGTTCCTAAAAAATCAATAGTCAATTCATCTTCATTTACTTCGATAAGTTTACCAAGATAAACTGCTTTGTCTGATTTTTTTGCAATTTGGAAGATCTCGTGCTTTATTGCCAGAAAATTTATAATGGAAGGCAAATCTTTAAGCGGAATTATTTCTTCAGAACTTGTTTTTAGGCCTTTGAGCTTAATTATTCTTTCTGTAAATTCATAATCTTCATCTTGAATAATGGACTTAACATTTGTATTTTTCAAAATGCTGTAACCATCAATTATAAAATCATAGGGATTGTTTTTTAGCAATATCCAATCTTCAGTCCAGTCAATTAGAAAACCGGTAAAGACTTCTTTTTTATCTTCAAATACAATTGAAATTAATTGGCGCAAATATTTTTCCATCATGATTTTTATGTTTAGATATCAAGTTAGTACAAGCGGAACTTCAGCTCTGATAGGTTGCAGATCGAGTCTTTTTGGCCAAACAAAAATACAAAATAAAACAACTTTTTCCATATAAGAGACCTTTTCACTCCGGAAAGTGGCTTAAATTATGTTTTTATTTCCCAATGATTATAATAAAGTTGAGTCCTTGTCTCGTCCGAGCTTATGATTAAAAAAAAATGATTGTACTCAAGATTAACTTCACTATTCCCCAAAACCATAAGCTAGAAACTAAAATCAAGTTTTCTTTTCGAGGATAGTTGATTCGGTCTTTTTAGTAATTTGGTATTTCGTTCCTATTAAATCTAGCGGCAATTCATTAAGAGTTCGCAGTGTACCGACCTTTGTTTACAAATATTAAAATTAGCATATACTTATTTCGTCGCTCAGGTTGTATCTTTATTAGATGCTGTTTTACTTATATTGTTTAGGTAACTTTCTGGCTTTTGTGGCCTTTTCAAAGGCATATCCTATTTTCAGTAGTTTATCTTCTTCATAAGGTCGACTAATAAATGTTATGCCAATCGGTGCTCCGGTTTTAGTATAACCCATCGGGACAGTTAGGCACGGATAGTTAGCAGCTGCAGCTTCGCCTGCGTTCCAATTATTGATAGATAAGATGACATCTAGTTGGTGCTCTGTCATAGTCTTTTCAAAAAGGCTAACGCCTGCATCATGTAACTTTACTCTCAATTCAGCTAACTCTTTCGCGCTAAGATTGGTGTCAAGAATTTTTTCAAAACGACCTTGACCGTAAGGGATCTTATCTAAACTATCTTGCTTGTTATAAGCTACGATATCAGATACGGTTCGTAAAGTCAGTTCTTTGGATGCATATTGTTTTAAATAATTTGGAAGATCAATTCTCATGTCAGCGTCAAGTAAAGTGCCAAATCCTTCGAAATCCATTTGTCTAGGCTCAAATTCAATCGCAATACCTCCTAATGCTACTATTTTTTCTACATTTAGCTTATAAATTGAATCCTCTAAAAAACCTTTGTTTACACCAAAACGCAGACCTTTTAGACTTCCATTTTGTAGATTTTCCCAATATTTTTTATTGTTTTTAGGACTGTTTTTAGTAACTATATCGGCGCTGTCTTCTCCAGTCATTGCTGAAACTAATATGGCGCTGTCGATAACATTTTTTGTCATAGGGCCTGGAGTATCTAATGTGCTAGATAGTGGGACGATACCGCTGCGGCTAAGTAAACCAGTTGTTGGCTTAAGCCCTACAATAGAATTTGAACTTGAAGGAGAAAGTATAGATCCCGAGGTTTCTGTCCCCACTGCTGCTGCTGCATAGTTCGCAGCTATAGATGAACCGCTACCAGAGCTTGAGCCTCCGGTGTCGAATTTTTTGCGTCCGTACGGGTTTAGTGTTTGACCGCCCACTGCACTATAACCATTAGGGCATTCTAAACAAAGAAAATTTGCCCATTCACTTAGATTAGCCTTGCCTAATATGATGCCGCCTTTTTCTTTGATCCGTTTTACTATAAATGCATCTGTTGCTTCCTTATTTCTTAAAAGTTCAGTCCCAGCCGTGGTGGCTAATCCTTCAAAGTTAATGTTGTCTTTTAATAGAATTGGGATTCCATAGATAGGGTGATCATTACTTGATTTGTTCTTATCTCTTTTGCGGGCCTCATTTACAGCATCCGGATTAATAGATATGATGTTGTTTAGGTATTCGTTTTTGTTATTTTCATATTTTACAATTCGGTACAAATACCATTGTGTGAGTGTTTCATAACTAAGGCTTCCATCTTCAATATGTGATTGGATCGTAGGAATGTTTTGTTCTAGAATCAAAGGCTTTAACTTTTGGTAATCTTCTTCTGTAAAACTTCTAATTTGATCAGCAACATTTTTCCATATGGTGTTTTTATCCAATACTCTTGATTGAATAAGTTTGAAGCGCAATTTTACTGATTGATTATTAGCAGTTTCTGCTAATTCTTTGGATTCGTCGTAGGGAACCCAAGGTGCTATTGTCGTTTGAGGTTTCCGTGCACAAGCAACTATAATAAGCAATAAAATTAGGATTGTTTTTTTCATGAGGAATGTTTTTTATAGTGTTGTATTACAATTATTATTTGAGTTGAATTTTACCGTTTAAATTTAAAAAGGGTATTTAGGATTGCTGCTGTTACCAATATACAAGATGCCCTTTTGTTTTACTTTTTTTAAGACACGAAGTTAAGATTTTTCTTGCACATTATTACTTTTATTTTAAGTACAAAACCAACTTTAAATTAAAGCTAATACTCAAATCCAGTAAAACCGACGTTAGCAGATGTTATTGTTTTTGTGTCCAGTTGATTATTTCGGTTACTACTTTATTATCTATTTCATACATATTTTCAACATTCTCATTTCCAATATTTAAACCTTCTATTTTTTTAATTACTGTGTTTGAATTGTTAAAACTTTCAAGCAGTTCAGTTTCTTTTTCTGATTCGACATATTTATCTTCAGTTCCAATAATGTATAATATTGCGATTGGAGAATTTTTATAGATTGCTTCAAAACCCTTTTTTATTATTGCTTTTTGTGATGGAAAATTCGCATAAGTAAATCTTTTATAATTTTTCTTTTTATACACTATTTCTTTTGAAACCTTACTTATTTTTTTAAAAAGAGTTGAATTGTCATCATTTCTATTTTCGAAGATTGTATTATTAATTTTATCAATTACGTTAGATTTTTCTTCTACCACTCCTAGCGATCATTTGAATTTTCTTTGATGAAGAGCTTACTTTCTTAATTTTGATTGGTTGGTGAAAACAACCATGGTATGTGGTAGGTCTTCAACATTCGAAATAGAGGCAAACAGTACCAGATTAATTTTTCAAATTTGTTTTCGACCAGGCATAAAAACATAACTTGACCATCAATACGGGTTAAACTATCCAATGATTACCACGATATGCGAATTGTGTAACTATGCTTAACTATTACGTAACTTATTGAAGCAGATTGATGATATCGTTGAATTAATTAATAACATAAAAACATTATTATGAATTTAAGGAACTTATTTTTTTTAGTTATCACCCTGAGCCTAACTGCTTGTGGACCTGTAGTAAATACTACTAAAACTACCACTAAAGATTTGAGCATTTACAAAACGTTTGCATATTTACCAAACAGCAATTTTGAGGATCTGGATAAGGGATACGGCAACAATAACATCGGAACGACTGTCATTGAAAGTGTCAATACCAACAGGCAGCAATTAGGATACACGCTAGATCGAACCAATCCAGATTTATTAGTACTATTGAGCACTTCAACAGATTTGGACACGAACGTAACAAAAGAACCTGTCTATGCAACTTTCCCCAATCATTATGCACGCAGATACGGTGTGAGCCCCATATTATCAGAATTATTATTATAATGGCTATTCTGCCTATAATCAATTGATTGGTTATAATACAGATGTTAATACTTATAAGGTAGGCACTTTGAGGTTGAGCTTAGTGGATAGCGAGACAAAAAATATTGTTTGGAAAGGCACGGCCTCCAACAGTATTTATAAAAGCGAAAATGAATCTAAAGCTATTGCAAAATTTGTCGACGATATGTTCGCTAAATACCCGAAGAATCGTTAATCTAATAGACTTCTTCTTTGGAAATAATAGATCCTTTAAATAGAAATACGAAAACAAACAATTAATACTAAAATAAATATTATGAAAACTAATTTCTTCAAAATTATTACTATAGTTACAACATTTATGTTCAGTTCAAGCGCTTTTGCCCAGATGGATGGCACTATTCTTAACGGAGTAGAAAACACCAGCGAGTATAAAACAATCGAGTTAATAAATATGGACAAAGATCTCTCGACCTTTGCAAATTTGCTTACGCTTTCTGGGCTCAAACTCTCCTTGGCGCTTACCACAGAACCCCATACACTGTTAGTTCCTACCAATGAAACTTTTTCCAAAATGTCCATAAAACGCTTTGCAGAATTGACTAATCCAAAGAACAAGACAGAACTGATTAAATTCATGAATGACCATTTTTTATCAAATAAATATAGTAGTTATGAGTTTAAGCAAGCTGATGTCATCATTACTGGAAATAACACTGAGATTGAAATTTATAAGGATTCTTATTATTTGTCTTTTGGAGGAGCAAAAGTCATTCAAGCAGATATCAAATCTAAAAACGGAGTGATTTTTATAATAGATGGCTTTATAGAACCTTCCCGTTATTAAGAGCAATTCAAGTTTTTGATGCCATAAACCTCAAAGGGGCTTTCCTTCAAATTTCAATAGAAATATGTTGAAGGAAAGCCCTTTTACTATGTCTATGATAAGTTCAATATTTGACACAAAACGATTGTTTTTAAATGTTCTTTCAACAAATTTTAAAATCACGACTCGCCTTTTAATCCCTTTTAGTTTTAGAATATAAATTGATGGATCTTTTAAGCTTGCAATTTGTAAGTAATCTACTTCATCCCAAGAAAGATTACAACTGCTGTTGATAGAAATAATATTCCAGCAGTTCCCCAATGTCCTGTTTTTAAACCAGAGGTTAATTGGTATGCCAAGAACGATCCGAAAAATATGACAAACATGAAAAAGAAGCTTCTCCAGTAATAATGTCCAAATTTATCACTTGTCCTATTCGTATTTTAGGCTTGGTTGCTAACGCCTAGGCGATGGTTAGCAAGCAAATTAACTTTACTGAATTTTCGATGAAGCACTTAGCCAAAACTTTCTATTTTGTTTTATATTTTTTGTTCTAAAGCCAAATTAAAAGATTCGGCGGACATTATAAAAGCGCACTAATTTTTGGATAAAATACCAAAACCTATATTAATTATCTCTTTTGTTCGAAGTAGTTTTTGCCTATGCAATTAGGTGTTATATTTTTAGTAAAATAGTTTATTACGACAATTAGGTGTTTCAACAAAATGTGACTTATTAGTACCTCCAAAAAAACTTTATTTTATTTGTTATATCATTACATTCAAAAGTGAGTCTTGTTTGAGCGCTTTGTTAATTGTAGCTGTAGTATTAATTAAAATTCATTGTCTTTATTTAGATAATTTTATATATTCGTTTTTAAGTAAAGAATTTTTGTTTTAAGTGATGCATGATTAATTTATGAGGTATTTATTTGGCGTTACTATTATCTGGGCTTTTTCGTTTAGCTTAATTGGTGTATATCTTTCTGGGTATGTTGATGCATGGTTTTCAGTATTGATGCGTATAGGTATCGCTACAATAATATTTTTGCCTTTTTTAAGGCTGAAGGGAATTAAAGCAGAAACAATTTTCAGACTTATCACAGTTGGTGCGGTTCAATTAGGTTTGATGTATTGTTTTTACTTTCAGTCGTTTAGATTTCTTACTGTGCCTGAAGTGTTACTTTTTAGTGTATTGACACCAATTTACATTACTTTATTAAATGACATTTTAAGTAAGCGATTTCATAAAGGACATCTACTTACTGCTTTAATAGCTGTTTTAGGAGCTGCTTATATTCAATACTCAAGCATTAGTGAAAATGTGTTTTTAGGTTTTTTGATCACGCAAGGTGCTAATCTTTGCTTTGCTGTTGGTCAAGTTGCTTACAAGTATTTATTAAAATCTACACCTGAATTAGAAAGTACACCTAAGCATACTATTTTTGGATTGTTTTTTATTGGTGCATTTTTAGTAGCATTAATTGCATTTTTCATTTTTGGCTTAACAGAAAAGATGCCAACTACATCAGTTCAATGGGCAATATTAATATACCTGGGTGCTGTTGCTTCAGGTGCAGGTTATTTTTTTTGGAACCAAGGTGTTATTAAGGTAAATGCAGGCTCATTAGCGATTATGAATAATGCGTTAATTCCAGTAGGATTAATTGTCAACCTTGTTATATGGAATAAAGAGGCAGATATTAAGAAGATTTTAATTGGTGGTATTCTTATTTTCGCTTCTCTTGCGATTAATGAATACGTAAATAAAAGAAATACATATAAGAATAGCTAAGTTCTTGTTAGTTAAGAATGGAAAGCCTGCTTAAGATTGGCTCTTCTATTCTTAGTTTAAATTACAGTCTTGACGAAATTATAGTCAGCTAGCTAAATGTTAGTTGTTACTTTTTTTATACTTATGTAGTAAGCCTAAAGGAATGTGACAATAAGAGTAGTCATTTGGGTGCAGGGTTAATCTATCCTGATGTTCAGCATCACTTGGGATAAAATTTGTTAAAGGAAGCACTTCAATAGCTATTTTTTTTATTGTTTTGTTTTTATGGTTTAGTGTCTGTTCTATTTTCTTAATATATTTTTTTGCCTTTAACAGCTGATTTTGATCAGTGCTGTAGATACCGGTGCGATATTTTTCTCCTATATCGTTTCCTTGTTGGTTGATGCTATAAGGGTCAATGATTTCTAAAAAGTAGTGAATTAAATCTTCAAGTGAAACAACTTTAGGGTCAAAGCTTGTTTTGACACATTCTGCATAACCATCATAGGCTGTTTTAGTGGAGTTCGTAAAGCCATTAGCTCTGCCTGCTTGGGTCTCAAGTACGCCAGGTAGGTGTTTTAAGAACTCTTGTACGCCCCAAAGGCAGCCTCCTGCAAGGTATATGGTTTCCGATGATACTATTTGTTCGATTAATGTTTCTTTTTTTGTCATTTTAATTCTGAGTACCGTTTTTTTTTTAATATTCTGAAAATCAGTTTTTTATTTTTTTGTTTTCAAACTATTCAATTTTTTCCGTAAAAACCTTTTTAATTCCTTGTGCAATGTAAGCTCCAATTATTGCAGGAACAGCATATACAGCATAAAAAATGAATTCAAATGGAAACATATTGTGAGATGATGAATCAACAAACATTTCAAATATTGCTAGCATTGGAAAAAGCGCCATTGTTGTTAAACCGATTTTCCAACCTGATAAATTACTTAATAATTTCACACCAAAACCGCTTAAAAGTAACAGGCCAAAACTCCAGAATGAAATTCCTTCAATTCCGGTTCTAATCAGAGGAAACAATGGAGAATCGTACTGTTTTAAATCGGGTATAAAAAATGTTGGAAGCACTATAGAAATAATACCTAAAATTGATGCCAATAAATAAAACCAGAATACGTTTGTTTTCATAATATTTTTATTTTTTTCTTACTCATCTGGCTTTTCAGTATCGCACCGTTTTATTATGGTCGCTAGTCTACATTTGTAAAGTTAAGTTTTCGATCAGTTCCGTCTAACTATTAAAACGGGAAATATACCAATTAAATGTTTCTCTTGGCTATTTCATTCCTTTGTGTCGTTTCTTAAACTTGCCTTTAACGTTCCCGCCACTTTGCGAAGGCGGCGAATTTTAGCAGTAAATTTAACTAGATGTACAAAGCTTGAATTTAGCACTTCACTTTCATAGAAGCACGAAACCTCCGCTTTTGCAAAACGGCTGTTAGCAACAATTATTTTTACTTCGTCCAAGGTTCTTTGTCTATGGCATTCATAATTTTATTTCCATCATATATGCTTAATCCTTGCCAACTTCCAAACCAAATTTGTCCTTTGTTGTCTTCGAATATACTTTGTGTAACATTAGAGGTCAAGCCATCTTCGGTGGTGAATTGTTTGAAATTATTGCTAGCATATCGGTAAACACCATTGCCTTCTGCAGTAAACCAAATATTCTCTTGGCTGTCTTCATAAAAATTATAAGTTTCTACACCTGCAATAATTCCATCTTTTGTGAAGTTGGTGTAAGCTTTACCATCAAATTTGCTCACACCGCCATTAAAAGTTCCAATCCAAATATTTCCTTGTTTGTCTTCTATAATATCTGCAACGTTATTATCGGTAAGTTCATTTTTAGCTGTTAAATGAATAAATTCTCCGTTTTTATATTTAAAAATTCCATTCCCATCAGTAGCAAACCACATATTTCCGTTCTTGTCTTCGATAATTTTAAAAACCAATTTATCAGATAGCATCGGTTCTGCATTTTCGACTCTTGAAACTGGCAACGAAAAAGGTATAAACTTCTCTCCGTCAAAATGACTAACTCCAGCTGTCGCCCCAATCCAAATAAGTCCGTTTTTGTCAATTGTTAAACCCCAAATTTCCTCATCATCATCTGGTAATCCTTCTTTTGTTGAAAATGTTCTAAATTTTACACCATCATATTTTATGAGTCCTACAGATGTTCCAAACCAAATATTACCTGCTTTATCTTCTACAATCTCTAAAACCCTAAAATGAGGACTGACATCTGCAATTGTCATTTTTTCAAGTGTTTGACCAGCATAGCGAATAATCCCGTCTCCATTTGTTCCAAACCAATAGTTTCCATTTTTGTCTTGATGCATTGTTCTTACAAACTCTCTTACCATTCCACTTAAGTTGGTGTGAATTTGCGGAAATGTAGTGTTTTGTTTTAAAATGATTGGTTGGGTGCTTACTTGATTTTCTATTGTATCAGAAACAGATTTTTCTTTAACCTGTCCTATACAGGCCGAGATTTGAAGTGACAGAACTACCAAAAGTAAATTTCTAGCTTTGAATATTGTCTTATAACCAATGTTTGTCATATTGTTGGTTTTATAATTGTTGCTAACGTTTATTATAAGAGCAGTAGCGGATTTAAATGCACTTACTTTTCGGATAGCAAGATACTTAATTAAATGCAAAACGGTTCGAGTATTCACCCAAACCGGTATTGCTTTTATACAATGTTGGACACAGTTTTACCAGCTAAATTTTGCTATGAACAAGTGCTTTTTTCATCATTTTTTCATTCATTTTTGCTTGCATTTCAAATGGACTATGTTTTGCCATTGCCGCCATTACTTTGTTTTTCAATCCTGGGATTGAAAGAAACCGTTTGCCAAGTCCATTTAAGCCAACCTCTGCCACAACGGATGGCTCCATTGCTGTCATCGGAGTTTTACTCCAATCTACTCCGTTATTTGCTACCATAGGTGTTTTTGTTAATCCCGGAGACAACACGCTTACATCAACACCTTTTGGTTTTAACTCGCCATAAAGCGATGCTCCAAAATGTAATACGTAGGCTTTAGAACCCGCATAATTTGAAAAATAAGGATTAGGCATATGCCCAGATAAACTTGCCACCATTAATATGCCACCTTTTTTTCGTTCAACCATCCCTTTACTAAAATAATGTGCTAATTGTAAGGTCGAAACTACATTTATCTGGATTAGCTTCAATTCTTTTTCAATGGATGTTTTTTCAAAAGCGCCATTTACTTCAACACCTGCTGCAATTACTAAAAGTCCAATATCTTCTCCTACCGTTTTCACTAATTCAACACCTTCTGTAGTAGCTAAATCTGCAGAAATATACTTGGTTTCAATACCATATCTTGTGCTTAAAGCATCAGCGTGTCCTTTTAGTTCTTTTTCTTTTCGCGCTACCAAAATAATATTAAGCCCTTTGGCAGCGATTTGACTTGTTAATTCTGCTCCAATCCCCGAAGTAGCGCCAGTTACTAAAGCCCAGTTTCCGTATTTTTTCTTGAAATTAATATCCATAATTCAGTTTTTATTCGTGTTAATTTTAAAAAGTGTATACAATGGATCGGAAGCTACAATTGCTGGAATTAAAATTCCTACACCGATTAGTCCCCACCATGGTTGATTTACGTACCCCAAAGCAATAATGCATAGCGCTAATATCACTCGTACAATTTTGTCTGTTTTACCTACATTTTTGTTCATTGCTCCTATTTTTAGGTTTATGAGTACAAAGAACGGTAAGATTAGAAAAGCTTGTTTTGCAGATTAGTTCAAAAACTAACCGATTCGGCTCAATCGATATGCTGATGGTGATTTGCCTGTTAAAGATTTGAAGCTTCTATTGAACGTTGTCAAAGAGTCGAAACCTATATCATAGGCAATATCAGATACTCGAAAATCACTATTTTGAAGTAATTCTTTTGCCTTATCAATTTTGATTTTCGATAGGTACTTTATTGGACTTTCAGAATAAATCTCTTTGAACTTTCTTTTGAATGAAGACAAACTCATATGACAAAGTGTTGCCAATTCTTCAAGAGCCATGTTTGAATATAGGTTGAATTGAATAACCTCTTCAAATAAGGCGAAATTTGGTTTAAACATAGCCGAAAGAAAATCCAACTCAGAGGGCGCGTTTACTGTTTTGGTCATAAGAATAATGAACTCTTTCAGCTTATTCTGTATTAGTGTTTCATCTGCCAATTCAGGGTTTTCAATTAAAATATCAATGCTGCATTTAAAATGTTCCAAAAGTTGATTGACTTCAATTTCTTTAAGGTTGAAGTTTACGGTATGATTTGATTTAAGGATAGTAAAATCAGATAAGTCTTTTACTAATTCAGGATACATTAACAATCCAATTACCTCAATGCCTTCTCCTTTTGAAGGCGGTTTGTTGTTCGATTCCACAAAGTAGTTCATACATTTCGCCAACAATCCACTTCCTTTTTTTAAATGTAAATTTTCAGTTTGCGCTTTGATAGTAATATCTCCTTCATTTACAAAAATGAAACAGGCTTCATTTTTAAAATATTCTTTTGGCACTAAACCATTAAAATAGGGAAGGCTGAGTTTTTCAAAAACAACTTTGCCCTTATAGGTTAATATTTTTTTACTGTGTTCCAATTAATCTTAAATTGTGTCCAACTAGTATATAGGCGAAATAAAACTTCGCCAATCTACCCTTTTTTGGGTGTATATACGAAGTTTTGTTTCGTTTTGTCCTCTCAAATATATTACTTTATTTCTTACAAATCATCAAAGGGGCTTTTTATTTGTTGCAGGCTTTT
Source organism: Flavobacterium sp. W22_SRS_FP1 (assembly GCF_052113685.1). Taxonomy (NCBI): domain Bacteria; kingdom Pseudomonadati; phylum Bacteroidota; class Flavobacteriia; order Flavobacteriales; family Flavobacteriaceae; genus Flavobacterium; species Flavobacterium sp. W22_SRS_FP1. Next base: position 93,718 of record NZ_JBGQOE010000008.1, on the reverse strand, counting down.
CGTACTAACGTGAGTGTATATTTCAGTAGTTTTACTGCTGTTATGTCCCAATAATTCCTGAATATAGCGCAAATCAGTGCCGCTTTCTAGTAGATGAGTTGCATAACTATGCCGCAACCAATGCAAGGTGACAGGCTTTGTGATTCCTGTTTTTTGTAATGCTTGTTTTATTATTAGCTGTAAACTTCGAGCATCATATTGCAGCCCGGTTGTTCGACCTTCAAATAAATAAACCGTGGGTTTGTATACTTTATAATAATCACGCAGCATTTCTAATATCTTTGGACTCAAGGGTACAATCCGATCTTTTTTTCCTTTGGAGTTTTTGAGTAATACTATGTTTCTTTTTGAATCGATATGAACCGGCTCAAGTGCCAGCAATTCGCCACAACGCAACCCACAGGAATAAATCAACGAAAGCATCATTTTATGTTTGATGTTGCTGTGTGCATCCAAGATCAACTTTATTTCTTCTTTGCTCAAAACATTTGGTAAAAGCTTGGCTCGTTTGGGACGGTGAATTTTATCGATTTCTATCTTGGTTTCCCTAACCGTTAAGAAGAATAGCTTTATGGCGTTTACCCCGTAGGATAAAAAAAATGACGCATTCTGTTTCTAAGATATATTTTTCCATTTCCGGATTTTAAATATTTCTCTCTCCTAGTAGCATCTTGTTGATTTATGCAACCTTCAAAATATATTAATTTTATAGGCAATCTATCTTTAGTAGATTGAACTTTAGCAGATAGATGTTCATTTAACCTCTTTTTTAAATCGGAGGTGTAACCAGTATAAAATTGATTATCTTTTTCACTTAACAAAACATAAACGTAGTAATACATAGGTTCGATTTTTTATCCAACGGGGTGAACGATTTGGTTTTGATAAGAAGCTGACAGATTGTTTTTTAATATATGGTCGTTGTTGTAAATAATCACGTCTTCATTAGTGATTTCGGCAACTGGTTTTTCTCTGTAGAAAACGAGGAATGATTTCAAAGCGTCGCTGTAGGTGGTAATCGTGCTTGCGCTATAGCGTTTAGAGCGCATCCATTGCTTAAATTTCTCTATTTGCACCTCTCCTTCAGCTGAGGGGAAAGAGTGGGCAAGGGGGGGGTATATTGAAACGTTCTCGGTTTTCTAGCGTATCAGGAATATGCCAAAGCACTTTTTGCTGGCTCCATCTGGCTCCATTTATTTGTTTGATGCGCGCAATTAAGTCAGCATTTTTTTCAAAATAGACTGCAATGCGTTTTTCGGCTTTGTGTACAATAGGTCTTGCTGTCCAGTTCATATTGTGATGGTTTTCTTAGTTTAAAGATAAGAAAAAGCGAATAGGAATACTGATTTTAAAAACCGAATTATAAATGGAGATGTTCTTGTGATTACAGGAAGGATTACTGCACTATATTTTAATTTTAAAGGATTCATGGAACTTTGTTTGTAACATATAGCAGGAATAGCTCTTGAAAAAGATCCTGAAATAAATTCAGGATAAAAAAATTCCCCAACTACTGTCGCAATTGAGGAATTTAATTTATGGAGAAATAGAGTTACTATTCTTTAACGATAACCCATGAGCCTGAGGCTACTAAGCTCTCCGCTTTTTTGAATTTCATTTCTTGAGTTTGTCCGTTAGCTACGTTTTGAATCCTAACGGTATCATTGCGATTAATCTTTGGCATCTCTCTTACGATAGTTTCAGTAACTTGTCGTTGTTGCGTTTGTCCTGCTTCGCGATTATCTGCTTCGCTAGATCCTATTTCGTCTTTCGAAGTTTTATAATCTTCTTTCTTACGCACTACCTCTTTTGCTTCTTCAATCTCTGGAGCACTTTGTTGTGGTAAATCTCCTTTGAATAAGAATGAAATCACCTCTTTATTTACACCATTCAGCATACTGTTAAATAAATTGAAAGCTTCAAATTTATAAATTAGCAAAGGATCTTTTTGTTCGTGAACTGCGAGTTGAACTGATTGTTTCAATTCATCCATTTTGCGTAAATGCTTTTTCCAAGCTTCATCCACAATTGATAATGTGATGTTTTTCTCGAAATCAGCTACTAATTGTTTACCCTCAGTTTCGTAGGCTTTTTTCAAATCAGTGACTACGCTTAAAGATTTCACCCCATCAGTAAACGGAACTACGATGCGTTCGAACTGGTTTTTTTTATCCTCGTATATATTCTTGATGATAGGAAAAGCCTCTCTAGCACTACGTTCCGTTTTCTCCGTGTAATATTTTAAAGCTTCTTTGTATACTTTTCCAGTCAATTCTATTTCGGTCGTTTTCAAGAAGTCGCTTTCTGAAACAGGAGAAGTGATAGAAAAATAACGAATAAGGTCAATTTCAAAGTTTTTGAAATCATTGTTTGCTTTTGTGTCTTGTACTATAAGTTCACAAGTGTCATATAACATGTTAGCAATGTCCAGTTTCAAACGTTCTCCAAACAAAGCATGACGACGACGTTTGTACACCACTTCACGTTGTGCATTCATTACATCATCATATTCTAGCAAACGTTTACGCACACCGTAGTTGTTTTCTTCTACTTTTTTCTGTGCCCGTTCGATAGATTTAGTCATCATCGAATGTTGGATTACTTCTCCTTCTTCTAATCCCATTCTGTCCATTACTTTGGCCACTCTTTCGGAACCAAATAAACGCATGAGGTTGTCTTCAAGAGAAACATAGAATTGAGAACTTCCAGGGTCACCTTGACGACCTGCACGACCTCTTAACTGTCTGTCTACACGACGTGAATCGTGACGTTCTGTACCTACAATAGCAAGTCCTCCAGCCGCTTTTACTTCGGCAGATAACTTAATATCTGTTCCACGACCAGCCATATTTGTAGCAATGGTAACTACTCCAGATTTTCCTGCATCTTCAACAATCTGAGCTTCTTGTTTGTGCATTTTTGCATTCAATACATTGTGCGCAACACCTCTCATTTTTAACATTCGACTCAATAATTCCGAAATATCAACTGAAGTTGTTCCAATAAGAACTGGTCTTCCCGCCTTTGATAATGCAGTTACATCTTCAATTACGGCATTGAATTTCTCACGAGTCGTTTTATAAATGAAATCCTCTTTGTCTTCTCTTGCCATTGCTCTGTTAGTAGGAATTTCTACTACATCCAACTTGTATATTTGCCATAACTCACCGGCTTCAGTAACCGCAGTTCCTGTCATACCAGCTAGTTTGTTGTACATTCTGAAATAATTCTGTAAAGTTACCGTGGCAAATGTTTGGGTTGCTGCCTCAATTTTTACATTTTCTTTAGCTTCGATAGCTTGGTGTAATCCATCAGAATAACGACGACCATCCATGATACGTCCCGTTTGTTCATCGACAATCATGATTTTATTGTCCATGATTACGTATTCAGTGTCTTTTTCGAAAAGGCTATACGCTTTCAAAAGTTGGGTCAATGTATGGATACGTTCGCTTTTTATTCCAAAATCTTGGAATAATTTTTCTTTTTCCTCCGCTTCAGCGTCTTTTTCTAATTTTTTCTTTTCGATAGCAGCAATTTCAGTACCGATATCTGGAAGAACGAAAAAGTCAGAGTCAGTATCTCCTGAAAGGAATCGGATTCCATTGTCAGTCAATTCAACCTGATTGTTTTTTTCTTCAATAACAAAATACAAAGCTTCATCAATTTTATGCATCTCACGATTGTTGTCTTGCATGTATTGATTTTCCGTTTTTTGAAGCAGTTGTCTGATTCCTTCTTCACTCAAAAACTTGATCAAGGCTTTGTTTTTTGGAGCACTTCTATATGCTCTTAAAAGCAAGAAGCCACCTTCTTTAGTTTTTCCTTCTTTGATTAATTTTTTTGCCTCGGACAAAAATCCATTTGCTATCTGACGTTGAAGAGCAACTAAGTTTTCAATTTTTGGTTTCAACTCATTAAACTCGTGACGATCTCCTTGTGGTACTGGACCAGAAATAATCAAAGGTGTTCTAGCATCATCAATTAATACAGAATCGACCTCATCGACAATTGCATAATTGTGTTTTCTTTGAACTAAATCATCTGGAGAATGGGTCATGTTATCTCTTAAATAATCAAAACCAAATTCATTATTCGTTCCATAAGTGATATCTGCATTGTAAGCTGCTTTACGTCCTTCAGAACTTGGTTGATGATTATCAATACAATCAACAGTCATACCGTGGAATTCAAATAAAGGCGCTTTCCAAGTACTATCACGTCTAGCCAAATAATCATTTACAGTAACTAAATGCACACCGTTTCCTGTCAAAGCATTTAAGTAAAGTGGTAAGGTTGCTACTAATGTTTTTCCTTCACCGGTTTGCATCTCTGCAATTTTTCCTTCATGCAGCACCATTCCACCAATTAGTTGTACATCATAGTGAATCATGTCCCAGGTAATTTCTTTACCAGCGGCATTCCATTTATTTTGCCAAACAGACTGATCTCCATCAAGAGAAACATAGGGTTTAGTTCCAGAAAACTCTCTGTCTTTTTCGGTTGCGGTTACTCTAATTTCTGAGTTGTCCTTAAAACGTCTCGCTGTTTCTTTGACCACAGCAAAAGCTTCGGGAAGGATTTCAAGTAATGTTTTCTCAGACAAATCGTAAGCTTCTTTTTCTAAAGCATCAATAGCTACATAAATATCTTCTCGCTGGTCAATGTCTTCAATTGCTTCAACATCTTTTTTAAGAGTTGCAATTTTAGCGTCAAGACCTGCACGCGCAACTTGCAGTTGATCTTTGAAGAAAAAAGTACGAGCTCTTAATTCGTCATGGGATAGTGCAATTAAATTACTTTCAAAAGTTTTAATTTTGTTTAAGTAAGGCTGTAAAGCCTTGACATCTTTATCGGACTTGTCCCCGACAAAGGCTTTAAGAATGCTATTTATGAAACTCATAATATGTTTGTATTTCTGATTATTGTAAAGTGTAAATTTAACCAAAAAAAAAGCCTCTTTTGAGACTTTTTCTTTGCTTATTTTTTAATACTCATCCTCATTCCAAAGATAATCTTCGTCGGTTGGATAATCTGGCCAAATTTCTTCCATTGATTCATATATCTCGCCTTCGTCTTCAATAGACTGTAGGTTTTCAACTACTTCTAAAGGAGCTCCTGCACGTATAGCGTAATCAATAAGTTCGTCCTTGTTAGCAGGCCACGGGGCATCACTAAGATAGGATGCTAATTCTAAAGTCCAATACATCTTTTGTTGATTTAGTTTTGTGCAAAAATAATTTTTTTACTGAAAAAGACAAGTAAAAATTCGTTTATTTTTAAAAAAAGTTAAGAACGTGTTTTATTGTGTTATTTTTTAGCATTAAAGTTACACGTTTTTTATCAAAAAACTGTTACTAATTCCCGTTTGCTATTTCCTCGGAATCCATTTAACTTCCTCTGCTTTCAGATCGTGAGACAACTTTCGTGCCAATACAAAAAGATAGTCAGAAAGTCGGTTCAAATACTTAATCGCGTTTTCAGCTACGGGTTCATTGTGGCTTAAATGCACCGCTAATCGTTCAGCACGACGGCAAACACAACGCGAAAGATGACAATATGACACTGTAGTATGTCCGCCAGGTAGCACAAAGTGGGTCATTGGAGGGAGTTCGGCCTCCATGGCATCAATTTCATTCTCTAATAATTCAATATCGCTCTCTAGAATCCCCAGTTTTTTTAAACGAAGTTCTCCATTTTTTTTGATTTCTTTTTCTGGAGGCGTAGCAAGAATGGCTCCAATTGTGAATAAGCGATCTTGTATTTCGACAAGTATTTCTTTATAGTGGATGTTCATTTCTTGGTCGCGGACAAGCCCTATATAGGAGTTTAATTCGTCTACGGTACCGTAACTTTCAATTCTAATATGGTCTTTCGGGACACGTGTTCCGCCAAATAACGAAGTGGTACCTGTATCTCCAGTTTTAGTATATACTTTCATTTTAGTTTTATTTTTTTATGCGTGGATTTTATCAAAGTTTTCACAAAGCTACTTTATTAAATCTACTATAGCGTTAACAAATCGTTCCAAGGAACCTTTGCTTAGATTAAAATACAAATCAGGCTCAATGCATTCCACTTCCATTAGGTGCAATTGATTATCTATCACGATTCCGTCTACTCTAGCATATAAAAGTTCTCCAGCAAAGCTGTTGACAATTTCTTGTGCCTTTTCAATCAACTCAGCTTTGGGGTGTACCAAAGTATATTGACCACCAAACTGTACTTGAATTCTGAAATCCCCTGCAATTGGTTTTTTGTTGACGGCATGCGAGAATTTTTTATTAAAAAAGATAATGGACGTCTCTCCCAAAGTTTGAATTTCAGGCATGAACTCTTGTAATAGCAATTCTTTTTCGGAGGCTATTTTTTTGTAGGCGGTATTGATTCTTTGTGCCTCTTTTGATTCAAAGACTTCGGTTTGATAGGAACCCGCAGAAAAGGCTGGTTTTATGACTGCTTTTTTCCAATGTGCAGGCATTACTTTATCGAGGTCAAGCTTATCCGTTTTATCTAGAAAAACAGTAGGAAGAATTTTTATGCCTTGTTTTTCAATCTCACGCAAATAAAACTTGTGCTTGTTTTTTTTGATGATGTCTATGGAATTCAATGTCTTAATTCCCAATTGCTCGATCAGTTTAAGCCAAAGGTTAAATTCGGCTTCTTTCTCAAAGTAGTCCCAAGTATTGCGAAAAATTAAATAATCAAAATCGCTCCAGTTCACTGTTTTGTCGTTCCAAATCACGGCAGTGGCCGCAATATTAACCTTTGCCAGTGCTGGAATTAGCAGTTGGTCATTTTGTGTTAAATCGGGAAGCTTTTCGCAGGTTAGTATGGCGATTTTCATTTTTTGGTATTTTAAATAGTACTGTGATTTGGGTTTGCACTGCGAATTAGTGTAGGCGGTATCTTCCTTTTTTTTATTTAAAAAAGAGTAAGGTACAAGCGAACAGCCGGAAATTATTCCTAAAAAATGTTATTTGGTAATATCGCTTTCTACCATACCATCGCGTAAACGGATTATTCTATGAGCATATGCGGCAACCTCCTCCTCATGAGTCACTAAAATGACGGTATTGCCTTGGGCATGAATATCATTAAAAAGTTTCATGATTTCTTCAGAGGTTTTACTGTCTAAATTCCCTGTAGGTTCATCTGCTAGGATGATAGAAGGCTTGTTAACTAGTGCTCTGGCAATGGCTACACGCTGACGCTGTCCTCCCGAGAGTTGGTTGGGCTGGTGATCCATCCTATCCGCAAGATTTACCTGTGTAAGGACTTCAGAAGCGCGAGCACTTCTTTCGGATTTCGAATAGCCAGCATATATCATGGGCAAAGCTACATTGTCTAGTGCTGTGGTTCTGGGTAATAAATTAAAAGTTTGGAAAACAAACCCTATCTCTTTGTTACGTATTTCCGCTAATTCATCGTCCTTCATCTTACTTACATCTTTACTATTAAGGATGTAATTCCCAGAGGTGGGAGTGTCTAAGCAACCCAAAAGATTCATCAATGTCGATTTTCCTGAGCCAGAAGGTCCCATAAGGGCTACATATTCACCTTTATTTATTTCTAAGTCTATTCCTTTGAGAACATAAACGATTTCGTTTCCAAGTACAAAATCTCTTTTGATATTGGTAATTTTAATTAATGGGTTTGACATAGGTATTTGCAATTGATGAATTATAGTTTCTGGATTTTAAAAGTACAAAAGACTTTTGAATTAAATATATGTTGCCTGAAATACATTTTTGTTACAATAATATTTGAGATATTGGTCTGGTGATTTTCAGTTGAAGCTCAACTTTATCACTGCGCTGATTATTTTTGATAGTAAGTTCCTTTTTTATACTCGAATTATAAAATCTTGCTTATTCTGTTCGTTCCTGAAGAACACTAATCCCCATTGAAAAGTATCAATTGTGACGGTAACCCTAGGAAGTTTTTTTATCATTTCCCATGCCTCTTCCATATTAGAGGACCAATGGATGTCATCAAAAATCCAGACAGTCTCATTGGTAATCGTCGGAAGCAGTAATTCGAAATAGTCTAGTGTTGCTTTTTTAGAATGATTGCCGTCAAAGTAAATCAATTGATAATTGACAATTGACAATTGATTATTTATAAGATAGTTTTTAAATTCTGTTGCCACTGCATTCACATTGGACAATCCAAATTGTCTAAATTGGGTGTGAGCAATTCTTGTCGTTTCTGGGCAACCTTCCAGTGTGATGATTTTTGCTGTTGGATTTCCTAAGGATAGGGCAGAGGTAGCCAGTCCTAATGAAGTTCCAATTTCTAATATAGATTCCGGCTGAAAATAATGGGTGATTCTGAATAACAATTCAGCTCTTTTAGCAGAAATTCCTGCGGTTTTGGCAATCTTAGCTATTTCTCTACTATTGGATTTAAAAACTTTCGATCCTGCTCCAAAATCGCTAACGCTAATACTTTTTTTATTTTGCAAAAGCGAATTTCTGTAATCCTCTAAAACGGAATACGCTGTTTTTGGCTTGCGGTCATAAAAACATTTGGTAATCAAACTAAACACAAATGGGGAATGGACGGCATGTTCATTTTTAGAGTGCCAAAGGAATTTTAGGTAAGATTTTATTTGGAATAGCATAACAGTAAATAAAGCTTCAAAAACGAGACGCGAAGATACAAAAAATCGATGGTGAAAAGCTTTAAAGCTATAGGCATCAGTTTAGGACTTTCAGCTTTGAAACTTTAGGACTATTAAGTATATATTTGCAGCCTTGTTATTTCAATCAAGAACAATACAGATTTTTATGATGATCAAGGAAGAAACGGAGACGATGAATGCAATCAGTGCAATCGAAATAGAAAGATGCATCGCCATTCTGGCACAGTTGAATACAGATACAGATCAAATATTTGATATACCCAAAGAACAAAGAACAGCCTTGATCAAGGCTGCAGGTCAATTTTCAAGGCCGGATCGGGATGAGCTTTCCCGCAGAAAGAAAGATGGAAAAGTAGCTGCAAAACGCAAAATGGAAAAGCGAGACAGAACGGCCCGCAAGGAAACTGGAATTCGTCATGCACGTGAAGCTAGTATTTTTATGGCGCCAAAACTTTTGGCTTTAACAGACTTGGCTCTAAAAGAACAGCAGGAACTTGAGACTCCCAGAAACTGCTACGTATGTAAAACAGAATTTACAAAAATGCACCACTTTTATGATACCATGTGTACTGATTGTGGTGATTTTAATTATGCAAAACGTTTTCAAACTGCCAATGTAAAAGGGCAAGTGGCCGTTATAACGGGTTCGCGATTAAAGATAGGATATCACATTAGTTTGATGTTGTTACGCGGAGGAGCTACAGTTATTGCGACTACCCGTTTTCCGGTGGACTCGGCGCTGCGTTTTGGGCAAGAGCCCGATTTCATGGATTGGGGACACAACTTGAAAATTCACGGACTAGATTTACGACACATTCCAAGTGTAGAGATTTTTTGCAATTTTATCGAGCAAAAATATGAGAGATTAGATATTTTGATCAATAATGCCGCACAAACTGTAAGACGGCCGGCCGGATTTTACACCCACATGATGGAAAATGAAGAGCGAGCAATTAGCTCTTTACCCAAGCAAGCACAAGGATTATTGCTAGATCATATGAATTGTTTAGATGAACTAAAAGTATTGACTGCTGGAGCTTCTTCTAATCAAAATATGCCGGTCACTTGGCACGGTCCAGAACCTGGAATTGGTTTGCGGGCTTCCGCCAAATTATCTCAGATTCCGTATTCATTTGACAATGCATTGGTGGCGACAGAAGTTTTTCCAGAAGGGGAACTTGATGCCGACTTGCAGCAAGTGGATTTGCGAAAAACTAACAGCTGGCGTTTGAAGCTGGGCCAAATAGAAACCACAGAAATGATTGAAGTGCAGTTGGTGAATTCTGTTGCGCCTTTTGTATTGTGCAATAGACTTTCTGAAGTGATGAAAAAAGATAATACTGGGAAAAAACACATCATTAATGTTTCAGCAATGGAAGGAAAATTTCATCGCTTTTTTAAAGAAGCGCGCCATCCGCATACTAATATGGCCAAAGCCGCTTTGAACATGCTCACGCATACCGCTGCAGGAGATTTGGCGAAAGCTGGGATTTTCATGAATGCGGTAGATACGGGTTGGGTAACTGACGAAGACCCGGCTGAATTGGCCCAAAAGAAACAAGAACAGCACGATTTTCAGCCGCCGTTAGATATCGTTGACGGTGCTGCACGAGTTATGGATCCTTTGCTTGACGGCATCAATACGGGAAAACACTGGTGTGGAAAATTCCTGAAAGATTACAATCCGATTCCTTGGTAAAAACCGTAAAATTTTATAAACATAAAAACCACAACAGAATCATATTCTGTTGTGGTTTTTATTTGTTTTTATATCTAAACCACCAATTTCTTGAATTCAGTTCTAGTATCAGTACTAATTTTAAACTTTTCGCAAGATCAAAATTTGGCTTTAGCTTAACTAATTAAGAGATAGCTACTATACATACACTAAACAATAATCATTGTTATTTTTTTTTGTTAGATCCTTGGAGTGCTATTGCAAATCCTAGTCCAAACAAAACGGTTATAAGTGCTGCAAAGTATGGTATTAAGTCAGACATATTTATTGTTTTTGTACAAGTTTTAAATAAATTCCGAAAGCTAAGATGGAAGGAACCCAAAGGCCGATAAAAATAGCTTGATTTTCACTTCCTTCAAAAAACAAAATTTCTGAGAATATTAGTGAGAGGAAAGCGGATATGAACAACAACTTGTCTGTAATTGTAAATTTTTTTAACATTTTTGTAAGTTTAAAAATTATTTTTTAATAAAACAACAGCGCAAATGTAAGTAAATTAAGTTAGAACTGTTTGTTTGTATTGTTGTTTTATCAAATTATTAAGAGCTGTTTAGCTGACGGATTTTTTAGAGTACCGTCTAATATTTCGATTGTCATTTCAATCTAAAAACAAAAGCTGGAAGCTCTTATATTTGACTGTGCTGTTAGAGCTGAAATAAATTATAAAAACCACAACAGAATTAGATTTTGTTGTGGTTTTTACATTTTTGGTTATTTTGAAAGACCCGAATGGCTAGGAGTTCTATAGGTTTGAAAAACAATCACTTATTTTATCAATTCCTTCGGTTACCTTCGGGCAGTAGCGCTTTATATTAAATGGTGCAGACTGCTTATAGTTTGGAAAATAAACCTAAGCTAATCTTGCTGCTAAACAATTCGTCTCAAACCCAAATGTAGAGTCGGGTAAGAGTACAACACAAAACAAGTAGTTTTGATTATTGAGCTTACTTTTGTTGTCTGAATAACCAAGCCATCATCATAGGGTCACTGTATGCAGCAATCCAGGAGAAATGTCCTACTTCAGGATATTGGGTAAATCCCGGATGCGCTCCTTCTTTAGATAGGGCTTTTAGCATGTCTTGCGAATGTATTGGATCTACTGCTCCATCAAGCGCTCCATGAAAAATCCACATCGGGATATGCGCTATTAATGGTGCTTTCGTCAGGTCGCCTGCTCCGCAAACTGGCACTGCTGCTGCAAATAAATCGGGGAATCGGGATATTGCATCAAAAGTTCCATACCCGCCCATGGATAGTCCTGTGATGTATATGCGATTGAGGTCAACGGGATATTTTTCCATTGTTTCTTTAATTAGCTCAATCACTAGTCCCATAGGTTTTGAAGCTTGCGGTAGTAGTGAATTATCTTTATCTGAAAAGTTATACCATTGGTTCTTCTGAGGACATTGTGGCGCAATAACAATCGCAGGGTGAAGTTTCATATTCTCATCTGTTGCAAAATTGAGTACTCCCCACTTTAGTTGCGCCTCATTATCGTTTCCTCGTTCTCCTGAACCATGCAAAAAAATAACCAGAGGATATTTGCCGCTAATGGCATAATCTGGCACAAGCTGTCTATATTTTAAAGTGTCTCCAGTTGCATTAGTATATTTTTCAAAACTAAAAAGTGATGATTGTGAATAGGTGTTTGAAATGCTTCCACAGCAAATGAGGAATAACAGCAAGATGGGCTTTGTAGATTTTAATATTTTCATGTTTACGGCTTTAAAAATGAGTTTTAGAATCCTGCTAATTTATAAAAGATGTCTTTGAGAGACTAATTATATTTTTTATTTGTTTTTTGTATTTCTTAGTAAAATAGAAACCCCAACATTTTTAGCGCTACCGCTAAACCTGTTGGGGTTCATTATATATTTTGTTAAACGAAGATTCTCGGAGACTGTTCGAAGAAATACAAAAGCGCCTTTAGACACTAAGGCTTTCTCTGTTTTCTTCGCGAGCTTCACCGAAAGCAGTAATTTATCCTTCTATCTTGGCAGAAAGCTCAAACCAACGTTCTTCTTTCTCTTCCATTTTAGAAATAATATTTTCTAATTCTTTTGCTTTGTTTAAAACCTTGCTTTCTTCGACTTTTCCTTCCGAAAACAATTGTTCGATTTTTATTTTTTGAACTTCTAAATCTTTGATTTCTTTCTCAATTTTCTGATATTCTTTTTGTTCGTTGAAAGTCAAATTCCCCGTTGGGTTATTTTGTTTCCAGTCTTTCTTATCGGCTTTGTTTTCTTCTTTTTGGGCCACATCCGTACTGTCTTCGTAGGCTCTGAAATCAGAATAGTTTCCTGGGAAATCTTCAACCACACCATCGCCTCTAAAAATGAACAAGTGATCTACAATTTTATCCATGAAATACCTGTCGTGAGAAACTACCAATAGACATCCAGGATAATCCAAAAGAAAGCTTTCTAAGACGTTCAAGGTAACGATATCCAAGTCATTGGTTGGCTCATCGAGAATAAGGAAGTTGGGGTTTTGGATCAAAACCGTACACAGGTACAAACGTTTCAATTCCCCACCGCTTAATCTATCTACAAAATCATATTGTTTTTTTGAATCAAAAAGAAAACGTTCCAGCAATTGAGAAGCCGAAATCAATTTCCCTTTCATCAATGGAATGAATTCTCCGTATTCTTTAATGACATCGATAACACGTTGTCCCGGTTTTGGGTTTATTCCGCTTTGCGTATAGTAACCCACTTTTATGGTTTCACCCATTGAAACTTTTCCAGAATCCAGTGGTATTACACCGGTTAGTAAATTCAGGAAAGTCGATTTTCCGGTTCCGTTTTTCCCGATGATCCCAATGCGCTCGCCACGTTGAAAGTCAAAACTAAAATTGTCCATTATTACATGGTCCTTGAATTTTTTGGATATTTTGTGAAGCTCGATAATTTTACTTCCCATACGTTCCATATTAATCTCCAGTTCCACCTTGTTTTCCTTACGGCGACTTTGTGCTTTTTCTTTGATATCATAAAAGTCGTCCTGACGCGATTTCGATTTGGTCGTTCGCGCTTTCGGCTGACGTCGCATCCATTCCAATTCTTTTACGAATAAATTTTGTGCTTTATCAACACTCGAATTTTCAGAGGCAATGCGTTCTTCTTTTTTCTCCAAATAATAGGAATAGTTTCCTTTGTATTGGTATAATTTCCCATTGTCTAGTTCGATGATTTCGTTACAAACACGCTCTAGGAAGAAACGGTCGTGCGTCACCATAAATAAGGTAATATTTTCTTTGGTAAAATAAGATTCTAACCATTCTATCATCTCTAAATCCAAGTGATTCGTGGGCTCATCCAGGATTAATAAATCAGGACGGTTGATCAGAATGATGGCTAGCGACAAACGTTTTTGCTGTCCCCCAGAAAGATTTTTCACCTTAAGGTCGAAGTCTTCCAGTTTCAGTTTGAATAAAATTTGTCTGTATTGAGTCTCAAAATCCCAGGCGTTGTGACGGTCCATACCGTCAAAAGCTTTTTGGTAAGTTTCTTCGTCTTCCGGATTTTCTAATGCTTTTTCATAGGCTTCAATCACTTTCAATGTCTCATTATCCGAGGCGAAAATGCTTTCTTCAATTGTAAGTTCTTCCTGCAAATTATTGTTTTGCGAAAGAAAAGCCATTTTTATACCTTTTCTTAAAACGACATTTCCTGTATCAGGTTCGTCTAGGCCATTAATAATGCTCATAATAGTCGTTTTTCCAGAGCCATTTTTGGCAATAAAAGCGATTTTTTGGTCTTTATTAATCCCAAAAGAAATGTTTTCAAAAAGAGTTCTTTCACCAAAAGATTTGGAGATATTTTCTACAGATAAGTAATTCACAAGTCTAAATTTTTTGCAAAACTAAACTATTAAACTCGATTTACGAATTGTTTAACGGTATCTGGCTTTTTTAACCCGAATTAGTAGGAAAGCTAAGGAGATAATAAGCTACTTAAATCAAGTATGTGCAACCGTTGCGGACTATTAATGATTGGTTTTCTGACAAAATTTTCATTAGTAAGATAAAAGAGTAGGCCATCTTGAGTAGTGATACCCTCGACCTGATGAAACGGTAGCGCAATTTTAATCTTTCTCTTGTTGCCAGAAAAGAAATTGCTGTTGTTGTAATCATACAAAAGATAAATAAACGGTGAGAGTCTCTTGCTGTAGCCGGTTAAGGCAATAACTTTTTTGTGTGGCACATAAGTCGCTCCAGTAATAAGGCCTTCAATATTGCAGGATTCTTGATACTGTGCGACGTGATTGCCGGGAGTTTTAGCTAATGCGTAAACAGCCGTTCTTTTTTGTTTCCACTGCTTTGTAAATAAATAAATGCTGTCATCCAAAACAATTAAAGCTTCACAGTCAAAATTAGTAGTATTGGGTTTTGACTTTCTAAAGTCGGTTTGGTCCGAATACGAAAAAGAAAGGGTATCTATTTTTTGGACATCCAGTCCAAGTGACTCTTTCTCGATTCTTAGAATATGGAGGTCTTTTCTATTACCGGAAACATTATTCCCAAAATCGCCAATATAAAAATAGAGACTGTCCTGCGACATGTCTTCCCAGTCGGTATTGGTTATTTTTTTGAGAAGAATCTTCTTTTGAATAACGCCTGTTGTATCCATACCATAAAGGCTAGTGTCACTATCGTCGTTACTCGTCCACAATAGAGAATCCCAAAGAAGCAAACTTGAAGTTTCTTTCAAGATTGGGCTCAATTGAGCTGAAAAGTTAGGTTTTACTCTTTTTCGTACAAAGTTACAGCTTCCGTCATTTTGGGTAGCCAGTGGATTGTAATTCTTCGAAAGCGGATCCGTGCAACCCGAAATTTGGGAATAGCTTTGAACTGATGCTATTAATATAAGGAATAAGAGTATCTTTTTTGAGAACATAAAATAAAAATGATGGTACTGTTTTTCCAAAAGTAATGGATTCCTAGCGATTAATTCTAAATCAGGAGCGAAGCAAAAGGCTTTATTTGCAAGTATGGTTCCCGCTCTCGCCTTTATCTTTGCTCGTTCCTCACAAAGGATATCGTCTCTATCGGGGCTACTTGAGGTACATGGATTTTAATTGCCAATTTTGAAGCGCAGAACCTTTGTGTTTTCGTGTCTTAAAATATATATTTGCCATATGCAATTATCAGTAGTTATTCTCAACTATAATGTCCGCTATTTTTTAGAACTCTGTGTTTTAAGTGTTCAGAGCGCCTTAGAAAGTATAGATGGCGAAATTATTGTAGTTGACAATAATTCTTCTGATGATAGCTGCGCGATGATGCAGCTGCGTTTTCCGGAGGTCAAACTGATACAAAATAAAGAGAATCTTGGTTTCCCAAAAGGGAATAACATCGGCGTAGATCAAGCCCAAGGAAAGTATATTTGTATCCTTAATCCTGATACCGTCGTCGCAGAAGATACTTTTACTAAAGTTTTGGCTTTCGCCGAAAGCAAAAAAGATCTTGGAATAGTTGGGGTAAAGCTAATTGATGGAACAGGGAGTTTCCTGCCTGAAAGTAAAAGAGGTACGCCAACTCCTTTCGTTGCTTTTACAAAAATGATAGGTCTTTATAAAATCAGGCCGAAATTTGAATTGTTTGGGAGGTATTATGCCCAACATCTTCAAGCAGATGAAACGGGAGAAGTAGATATCCTCGTAGGGGCTTTTATGTTCATGAAACGTCAACTTTATCTTGAATTAGAAGGCTTTGACGAGAACTGTTTCATGTATTCGGATGATATTGATTTGTCTTACAGAATGTTGAAGAAGGGGAAATCAAATTATTACCTTAACCAGACGACAGTATTACATTATAAGGGGGAAAGCACGCTAAGAGACGGAATTTATATGAAACGCTTTCAGGAGGCCATGAATTTTTTCTATAAAAAGCATTTCAGGGTTTCTGCAGTTTTTTCGATAGTGATGAAAACAGGAATTGTGTTATTTTCATTGATAAAAATGCTACAAGCTAAGCCTAAATCAAAGAAAGCACCTCAATCATTTCTGTTCTACTCTTCTAATCTGGAATTAGCGACAAAAATGACTTCAATTTTTCAAAAAAAAGTTGGCTTTCACGATTTGAACACGGAAAAAATGGTAATTTCGTCTGTAATTAAAGATAGGCCGACTGTCGAAATTCTTTTAGACAACCATTTTGTTTCGTTTAAAGAGTGTATTCATTTTATGGAATCGTTTAAAAGCAAAGGTTTAACATTTAAAATTTTACCCAGAAAAACTAATTTTTTAATCGGAAGTGATAATTCCAATGAAAGAGGGGTAGTAGTAATAATTGAATGATAAATTACAGTAAATGTAATTTATATTTAAAAAATTTAGTAATTTCGCAAACTGATAACAAAAACCACCTTTTAGGTTAACAATATGGCAAGATTTGAATTAAAACTTCCAAAAATGGGAGAAAGTGTCGCTGAAGCAACCATCACAAATTGGTTGAAAGTGGTTGGAGACAAAATTGAAGCTGATGAAGCGGTACTCGAAATTGCAACTGATAAAGTAGACAGTGAAGTGCCTAGTGAAGTTTCAGGTGTTTTGGTTGAACAATTATTTGGAAAAGATGACTTAGTTCAGGTTGGTCAAACAATTGCAATAATAGAGACTGAAGATGGAGATGCTGTCCCATTTGTGGAAGAAGCGGTTGCTCCAGAAGTGGTTGCTGCGGTAACAAAAACTGTTGATGCAGCTAAAGAAAGCGTTGCCACACCGGCAGATTTCTCTGATTCTGACAAATTCTTTTCTCCTTTGGTCAAAAATATCGCTACGGCAGAAGGTATTTCCATATCCGAATTAGAGATGATTAACGGGACAGGAAAGGACGCAAGAGTTACTAAAAATGATATCTTAGAATACATAAAAAATAGAGGCGATCAAACCGCAGAAGTTCCTGCAAAATCGGTTGAAGCTCCAAAAGTAGTTGAAGCTCAGGTTCCAGTTGCGCAAAAAGCGGCTCCGGTTTCCGTAAGTGGCGGTGACGAGATTATTGAAATGGACAGAATGCGCAAATTGATTGCAGGATATATGGTCGCTTCAGTACAAACTTCGGCTCACGTGCAATCTTTTATCGAAGTAGATGTAACGAATATTGTAAAATGGAGAGAAAAAAATAAATTGATTTTCGAGAAAAGAGAAGGAGAAAAGTTGACTTACACCCCAATCTTCATGGAAGCAGTTGCAAAATCATTAAAGGATTTTCCAGGATTGAATATTTCTGTTGATGGCGATTTTATCATCAAGAAGAAAAATATCAATTTAGGAATGGCAGCCTCTTTACCAAATGGTAATTTGATTGTGCCAGTAATCAAAAATGCGGATCAATTGAACTTGGTGGGTATGGCCAAAGCGGTAAACGACTTAGGAGGTCGCGCAAAAGCGGGGAAACTGAGACCAGATGACACACAAGGTGGTACCTATACCGTGACTAATGTGGGTACTTTCGGAAGTGTTTTTGGCACTCCGATTCTGAATCAGCCACAGGTAGGTATTTTAGCTCTTGGAGCGATTAGAAAAGTGCCAGCAGTTATAGAAACACCAGAAGGGGATTTCATAGGAATTCGTCAAAAAATGTTCCTTTCGCACAGTTACGATCATCGTGTCGTAGATGGAGCGCTTGGAGGAGGATTCGTGAAACGTGTTGCTGAATATCTGGAGGCATTTGATGTGAACAGAGACATTTAAAAACTAAATAAAGGCTTATAAAAACCCAACAGATTTAAAAATTTGTTGGGTTTTCTTTTTTAGAATCTTTTAGTCCACAATCTTTAAACGATGACTTATTTTATAGTTTTAAGAAACTTTAAATGGCAATAGGCGGACAAATTTAAACTCAAATTTATATATTTGTGCTGACTCAAAAATAAAAAATGGAACTCAAACTCAATAAACCAATCTGCTTTTTCGATCTTGAAACCACAGGAATTGACATAGGAAAAGACAGAATTGTAGAAATATCAATATTCAAAGTATTTCCAAACGGAAATAAGGAAAGTAAAACCTGGCTAGTAAACCCTACGATTCCAATCCCTGCCCAAACGACGGCGGTTCATGGAATCACAGATGAAAAAGTAGCTAACGAGCCAACTTTTAATGAATTGGCGACCCAAGTGCATAACATGATTAAAGATTGTGATTTGGGCGGATTTAATTCGGATCGTTTTGATATCCCTTTATTGGCTGAGGAATTGCTACGTGCTGGAGTGGATTTTGACATGAAAAACTCCGTTTCGGTTGATGTTCAGACAATTTTTCACAAAAAAGAAGAGCGAACATTAGGTGCTGCCCTTAAGTTTTATTGTGGACAAAATTTAGAAAATGCCCATTCGGCGGAAGCTGATACCATGGCGACTTACGAAATATTAAAAGCTCAATTAGCGCGATACCCTGATTTGGAAAACGACATGAAGTCATTATCGGAATTTTCGACCAGAAAGAAGATTGCCGATTTTGCAGGAATGATTTCCTTTGATAAGGAAGGAAATGAAATATTCTCTTTTGGAAAACACAAAGGGGTCAAAGTAGACACTATTTTAGAAAAGGAACCGGGTTATTTCAGCTGGATTCAAAATGCTGATTTCCCTCTATATACTAAGAAAGTGTTGACTGCAATCAAACTTAGAAAATTAAATACGAAGTAAATGTTCAATGGGCGGATTTTTAGTGTTCAGTTTAGCTGATTTCTAAAAAAAAAATAGCGACTTGATCACTTGTTAAAATAGAATATAGAGTTATGAAAATCATCTGCATCGGTCGAAATTATGTTGACCACATTGAAGAATTGCAAAATGAGCGCCCAGCGGAGCCAGTAGTTTTTATGAAGCCGGATTCGGCAATTTTGTTAAAACAGCATCCGTTTGTGATTCCGGAGTTTACCGAGGACGTCCATCATGAAATTGAGATTATAGTCAAAATAAGTAAGGTTGGGAAGTATATTGACCCTAAGTTTGCTCATAAATATTATGACGAAATAAGCGTAGGGATAGACTTTACCGCTCGTGATTTGCAAGCCAAGCTTAAAGCAAAAGGTCTACCTTGGGAGAAAGCAAAAGCTTTTGATGGCTCAGCAGTGATAGGCGATTTTTTGCCGAAAGAGCAATTTAGTTCCTTAGAAAACATTACTTTTGAATTAACTAATAATAACAAGTCAGTACAGATAGGGGATTCCAGTTTGATGCTATGGAATATTGATGAGCTTATTTCGCATGTATCTCAATATTTTACATTAAAAATAGGGGATGTTATTTTTACAGGAACACCTTCAGGAGTAGCTGCGGTGCAGCCAGATGATGTTTTAGAAGGATTTTTAGAAGGACACAAACTATTTAGAATACAAGTAAAATAATGGCTTTAAATTATAACCTCTCAAAAGTGTACGCACTTTCAGATAACGACTCAGAATTTGTAAATGAAATTCTGACATTGTTCGTAACCGAAGTTCCTGAGGATTTAGCTCAAATCAAAGAAGGAATAAAGAAGAAAGATCATAAGCATGCTTACGCTTATGCTCATAAAATAAAACCGACCCTAGATCTTTTAGGATTAAATGTCGCTTTTGCAGAAATTCTTCAACTAGAAGCTTGGACAAAAACCGAGGGGAAAAAGAAAGATATTGAAGATACTTTTAAAAGTATTAAGAATCAAATTAATGATGCTGTAAAAGAAATTAAGAAAGACTTTGATCTTTAAATTTATTTATATTTTGTAATTACTATCTATCAACATTCATTTTTCATGAATGTTGATTTTGTTTATACGCTAAATCCTAAAATCATATCAATAATGAAAGCAACTATAATTACCATTGGTGATGAAATTCTAATAGGGCAGATAGTAGATACTAATTCTGCTTTTATAGCCAAATCCTTGGATAGGATTGGAATCGAAATTAGTGAAATGATTTCTATAAGTGACGACAAAAAACATATTATTGATACTTTTGAAAAACTTCAAAACGAGGTAGATTTAGTGATTGTCACGGGTGGCTTGGGTCCTACAAAAGATGATGTTACTAAAAAGACATTCTGTGATTATTTTGAGGATGAATTGGTTGTTGATCAAAAAGTTTTGGCTCATGTAACGGAAATAATAGAAGGTTTCTATAAACGTCCCATTACACAGATTAATAAGGATCAAGCTCTTGTTCCTTCTAAATGTACGGTGCTCCACAATCAGGTGGGTACAGCACCTGGAATGTGGATGAAAAAAGAAAACACGGTTTTTATTTCGTTACCAGGAGTGCCGTATGAAATGAAATATTTGGTCGAAAACGAAATTATTCCTAAGGTCGTAAAAGAATACAAACGCCCCTATATTATCCATAAAACCATTCTTACTTATGGACAAGGCGAAAGCCTGGTTTCAGAGCGAATTGAAGATTGGGAAAATAGTCTTCCCAATTTTTTAAAACTGGCATATTTGCCGAGTCCTGGAAAAGTTCGTTTGCGCATTTCTGCTAGGGGTACAAACAAGGAATTATTGGAAATAGCATTAAAAGACTATGTGATTTCTTTAGATGCTATTATCAACGATATTATTGTTGGTTATGAAGAAGAAGAAACGATTGAGTTTTTAGTGGGTGAAATGTTTAAAAAGGAGCATAAAACCTTATCTACTGCCGAAAGTTGTACGGGAGGTAAAATAGCGGCAAGTCTAACCTCTTTTGCAGGCGCTTCAGATTATTTTAAAGGCAGCGTCGTGTCCTATGCCACAGATGCTAAAAAGGATGTTTTAGGAATCTCAGAGAGCTTGCTTAAGGAGTTTTCTGTAGTAAGTGCTGAGGTGGCTTCAGCCATGGCTTTGGGTGTTCAGGCTCTTATGAAAACGGATTATGCAATTGCGACGACCGGAAATGCAGGACCGTCAAAAGGGGATCAAAATGCCGAAATCGGAACTGTTTTTATTGCAATTGCTACTCCGAGTGAAGTGATTGTTAAAGAATATAATTTTGGCCAACCACGTGAAAAAGTGATAGATAGAACAGTGATTAAAAGTTTAGAGATGTTAAAGGAAGAATTTTTTAAAAAAGTGCTGTAAATTTGTTGGTTTATAGGTTTATTTTTCTTTTCTTTGCACCCTGATTTTGAATAACGATAAAAGATAAGCATAATGTCAAGAGTTTGTGACCTTACAGGTAAAAGAGCGATGGTAGGAAATAACGTTTCTCACGCTATGAATAAAACTAAGAGAAAGTTTTCTGTGAACTTAGTGAAAAAGCGTTTTTATCTTCCAGAAGAAGATAGATGGATTACTCTTAGAGTAGCTGCATCTACGGTAAAAACAATTAACAAAAATGGAATTGCTGCGGTTTTGAAAAAAGCACAGTCACAAGGATTTATAAAATAATCTTTTTCCAAAATAAAAAAATAGCAAGATGGCAAAGAAAGGTAATAGAATCCAGGTAATTTTAGAATGTACTGAACACAAAACATCAGGTGTTGCGGGAACTTCAAGATACATAACAACGAAGAACAAAAAGAATACTCCAGACAGATTAGAGATTAAAAAATTTAATCCAGTCTTGAAGCGTGTAACTCTTCATAAAGAAATTAAATAATAATTAGTCATGGCAAAGAAAACAGTAGCAACCTTACAAACATCTTCTAAGAGATTATCAAAAGCCATCAAAATGGTGAAATCTCCAAAAACTGGTGCATATACATTCGTAGAATCTATTATGGCTCCTGAAGCAGTTGAAGAATTCTTGAAAAAGAAATAATCAATTAAAGCATTATATAGAAGAGCTACTTTCATTCGGAAGTAGCTTTTTATTTTATATCTTTACCCGTAGAACTAAGTGTTAGTTCATTGTGTCCAATGCTTTATTCTTAATACGGTTAATACAATGAGTTTTTTTAAAAGAATATTTTCGTCAGAAAAAAAAGAGACATTAGACAAAGGTCTTGAAAAATCAAAAAGTACTTTCTTTTCGAAGCTAAGCAAAGTAGTAGCTGGAAAGTCTAAAGTTGATGATGATGTCTTGGATAATTTAGAGGAAATACTTGTTTCCTCGGACGTAGGCGTTGATACGACCTTAAAAATAATTACCCGAATAGAAAACCGTGTCGCTTCTGATAAATATCTTGGTATTGAAGAGCTCAATAAAATTCTACAAGAAGAAATAGCAGCCTTACTTTCTGAAACAAATACAGGCGAAGCTACTGAATTTATTATTCCAAGCCAAACCAAGCCTTATGTTGTAATGGTTGTAGGGGTAAATGGTGTAGGTAAAACAACAACTATCGGTAAGCTAGCATATCAATTCAAAAAACAGGGCTATAATGTAGTTCTAGGTGCAGGAGATACGTTTCGTGCTGCCGCAATTGATCAATTACAAATTTGGGCAGATAGAGTGGGAGTTCCTATTGTAAGACAAAATATGGGAAGTGATCCTGCTTCAGTAGCTTTTGACACCTTGCAATCTGCAGTTGCGCAAGATGCTGATATTGTAATTATAGATACCGCAGGACGCTTACACAACAAAGTTAATCTGATGAACGAATTGACAAAAGTGAAACGTGTTATGCAAAAAGTCGTAGCTGATGCTCCTCATGACGTCTTATTGGTTCTTGATGGTTCAACTGGGCAAAATGCTTTTGAGCAAGCCAAACAGTTCACTGCCGCAACTGAGGTAACTTCACTCGCCGTAACCAAATTAGACGGAACCGCAAAAGGTGGTGTTGTCATTGGAATTTCGGATCAATTTAAAATACCAGTAAAGTATATTGGTGTTGGAGAAGGAATCGAGGACTTGCAGGTCTTTAATAAATTTGAGTTTGTAGATAGCTTTTTCAAATAAAAACACACAATGAATTTTTCTTCAATTAAAAATTTAAAGACTATTTACCTTTACTTAATAAGTGTGTTTTGCTTTGTTATAGCAAACCTTATTAGAGACATAAACATCGTTGCCTATTATGTTTTATTAGTGGTAGGATTAGGTTTTTTTGTTTTAGGCCTTATTAAAAAAACAAAACAGCAATAGTTTTTATTGGTATAACGGATTAATTTTTTGCCATAAGGCATCATAAAAATTAGATTGTGCCAAATTGGAATGGTCTACGAAATTATACATTCTAATGACAGCCAAGTTCTTACGGAGTATTACGTATGTCTTTTGTTCATTTTTGTTTAAAGCCACAATCGTATCTGCAGCTGCAAAAGGTATGGGATTTCCAGAGAACTGTAATTATGATTGTGGTAAATGGTAAATATTTTGGTCATTTATCAACTAAAGGTAACTTTAACCTAAATTTATAATTTACGCTTCGTTTGTACTAGCCTCAAAATAGTTTTTAGTTAAGATTGTATTACTTTTCCATTTTCATTCATTGTCCATTAAAATTGCAAGCAGGCTTTGGTACTTGTTGTCATTTGAAACTTCTTATTGATTTTGTTTTCCATTTTGAACACTCATAAGTGAGGGAAAGTAGGTGTTCTCTGCGGGTGATGTAAAAGGAGGATTTTCTGAAGACTCTGAGATAGTATTTACATATAAAATAAGGATAAGTAAATTATAGATTGTTTTCGACACCATCGCATTACTTGTTTTTAGTAAGATAAAAAATGTGTAAAATTGTTTAATGACTTTTGCTTTTTTTCTTAGTTTGCCTTTTTTTAAGGTTAACTTTGTACTGATAAAAAAATCGATTAGTTCCTAAATTTTATAGACCTGATGGAAGATGAATATCCCGACTTAGAAAAACAAGACTCTTTTACCTTAGCCTTATTATCTGGGATATACCATACAGCAGGAAATAGTGCCTAAATAAAATAATTATATGAAAAATACCTTTAAAATTTTGTTGCTCTCTTTGTTTTTTATTGGCTGTCAACAAAAAGTTGAACCTAACGATATTACTAAGATAAATGGCTATTGGGAAATTGAAAAAGTTGTTTTCGACTCGGGTAAGGATAAAGATTATAAAATGAATGAGAGTTATGATTACTTTGAAATAGGGAAGGAAAACAAGGGAATTAGAAAGAAAGTGATGCCACAATTAGACGGTAGTTTTTTAACGAATGACGCCTACGAAAATGTAACAGTGCGATTTGAAGAAGAGAAGGTATTCTTGGATTATTCTACTCTTTACGCCAAATGGACCGAAGAGGTGATCGCATTATCGGATAAGAAGTTAGTGGTAAAGAACACAGAGAAAAATGAATATCATTATAAAAAAGCAGGACCAATAAATTTGACAGGAGATGGCGAAAAGATTAAATAATCAGAGTACGGTAGGGGATGTTCTCAAAAAAATCATCCAGGTTAATAAATTGCAACCAGGAATGGATCAGATAGACGTAAAAGACGCTTGGAAAAATCTTATGGGGAACGGTGTTAACAGCTATACGCAAAATGTGGTTTTGAAAGGAAGTACTTTGTATGTAGAGTTAACTTCGTCTGTACTGCGAGAGGAATTGAATCATGGAAAATCTAAAATTGTGACAATGATTAACGAAGAATTGCGTCGAGATGTGGTGACTAATGTTGTATTAAGGTAATTATCTGAGTTTTTTAATTTACAACTAATATGAACTTTTAAATAAAAATCCCGTCTCGATTTATAATCAGGACGGGATTTTTTATTTTGGAAGGTTTTTGCCAGCAATCTGAGCTTGAATACTAAAAACCGAACACTGAGTACTAAAACTGCTCTCTTCCTGCAAAATGAAAAGAACCTTCGATAGCTGCGTTTTCATCGCTATCAGAACCGTGAACTGCATTTTCTCCAATAGAAGTAGCATATGCTTTACGTATAGTTCCATCAGCTGCGTCAGCTGGATTAGTAGCGCCAATTAAAGTTCTGAAGTCTTCAACAGCGTTATCTTTTTCTAAAATAGCACTAACGATTGGTCCTCTTGACATAAATTCAACTAATTCTCCGTAAAAAGGTCTTGCAGCGTGTACAGCATAGAATGCTTGAGCGTCAGCAACAGTAAGTTGAGTTAATTTTAAAGAAACGATTTTAAAACCTGCATTTGTAATCATTGCAAGAATGTTTCCGATGTGTCCATTAGCGACAGCATCAGGTTTAATCATTGTAAATGTTGTATTAGTAGCCATTTTGTTATATTTTTTTAATTTGTCTGCAAAAATAGTCTTTTTTGCTTAGTTATGTTACGATTTTTATATTATCGTGCAGAAACTGAAATTATACGGTAATGACATCAAAATTTTGCTCTAAAGGTTTCAATTTTTCGATTATAACGGGAATTAAATTTTCGCCATTTTCTAAATAAAATTCAGAGAAATTAACTTGTCGTTCCTGCAAACTTTTGTTAGGAAACAATTCGTTTTGCAAGGCTGTTGCACGTTCCAATGTGTCACTATACTTCCTTTTTTGTGCTTTAAGCAAGCGCTTCTCCAAATTCTCCAGTCCTTTGGTTTGTTTTACTTCTTGGGCCTTGACCGCTCCGACAAAGGACTTGTCAGTTTGTCTTGCTAATTCAAACAGGGTTTCAAATTGTTTTCGCAATTGTTCTTTTTGGGCTGTTAAATCAATGGGGAATTGAGAGGCTTTTTTTGTTAAATTGTTTATTAAAACGTTTTGTTTTGCAAACAAATCACTCCATGTCAATTCTAGTTTATCTGCTTTTTTCACTTGTTTTTCTGTAGCCAAAAGCACTGAATTTCGTACTAAAAGTATCGGAAAAGTAACTTGTACTGCATCGAAAAAAGATTTTAGTTCCAACCAATATGCAATTTCTCCTCCTCCTCCAATGTAGCATAAATTAGGTAAAATCACTTCTTGGAATAACGGACGCATAATCACGTTAGGGCTAAACATTTCTGGATTATTGTCTAGTAATCTTAGGATTTCTTCTTCGGTAAACTCGATCTTGCTGTTGTTTACTTTGTATATCCCATTTTCAAGAACAATGCGTTCGCGTAACTGGTCTTCGATATAAAACAAGTTGATTTCGCGGGGATTTACTTGAATATTATAGTCTTTTAATTTTTCGGTGGTTTCAAGCACCGTTTTATTAGATGTTTGGTTCAGTAATTCTTCTTTTGCATAAGGAATAAAACTGCGTTTCAAATCCTGATTGTCAGCGTCAAGTATTACCAGTCCTTGGGCCCCGAAAAGCGCATTGGCTAAATGGCGTGTGGCATCGGCTAAATTGTCGTGTTCTAGATATGCTTCAGAAAATAATTTTTGCAAAGTATTGACATTGGTACTCGAACCCAATTCTTGTGCGTAAATTTCAAACAAATCCGATAGGCCTTCAGTTGATAATCGCCCCACGGGTCCCGTGCTTTCCCTGTTCCATCTGAATTTTTTTCCTTTGAAATTAAAATAATTGATTTCCGCAAAATCATGGTCTTCTGTCGCCATCCAATAGATGGGAACAAAATTGTAGGCAGGATACTTTGCCTTCAGTTCCTTGGTGAGGTTTATGGTAGAGATTATTTTGTACAGAAAATACAACGGGCCACTAAACAAATTCAATTGATGTCCGGTAGTAACGGTAAATGTATTGGATGCTTTTAAGACTGTAATGTTTTGCTGTGTCAAATGAGAGGTCGCAATGTCTGAGTATTGTTTTTGCAATACTGAAACCAGCGTAGCTCTGGTGGCATCATTATAATTGGCTTGCTTTTCAAGGATTTGTCCTTCAAAATTTTCAAGTGTTGGGAATCTATTATATAAGGATCGTAAGTTTGTTTTTTCGGCTAAGTAATCATTCATCAATGGAGAGAAATATCCTGAATTTTTATAGCTGATACAGTCTGTTGGCATAAGTAAGAATTTCTAAATTTAATGCTAAGGTAATAAAACACAAAGTTAGGCTTTTTAGGTTTATGAAAGCTTTGTGAATTTTTGAATTAAGTATTAAAACTGAAGTTTTTAAGGAGTCTTAGAATTAAAAAAGGCTACCCTTTTGAGGTAGCCTTTTAGGGTCGTTAACTATACTTTATTGAAAAGCGTAAGTTGTTATTCTGAAATTACTTGATGCACTGGTAAAAGTGTATATCGTATTAGGTGGTCCGCCAAACCTAAAGTTTTCTCTTTTAA
This sequence comes from Flavobacterium sp. W22_SRS_FP1, assembly GCF_052113685.1. Taxonomy (NCBI): domain Bacteria; kingdom Pseudomonadati; phylum Bacteroidota; class Flavobacteriia; order Flavobacteriales; family Flavobacteriaceae; genus Flavobacterium; species Flavobacterium sp. W22_SRS_FP1. Next base: position 66,303 of record NZ_JBGQOE010000008.1, on the reverse strand, counting down.
CATATAGTCCTGTCGGATTAAGTAATTCAGCATCAATTTTTTTCAGTATTGCTGGTTCAGTACCTGAATTCCATCCATCATCTGTAAGAATCATTGTTTTATTAGCGGGGTCTTCTGAGGTAATTATGAAATGAAATTCAGTTGCTTTGCCACCGGCGAAAAGATATTGTATATAGCTTCCAAACGGAGTATTGAATTGGAATTGAACTCTACTTATAGTTACACCAGATGGAAGAGTAGCATTTATTTCTTCTAATAAATTTCTAGTTACTAACGAATTAGTAGGTGCAGTACTTAAATAGGATGCAATATAACCAAAAGCTGTTGATGGGTTTCCAGCTAATAATATCTTGTAATCATTCGTTAATACAAGAGGTTTTGTCGTGTATTTGATCGAGGCAGTTACTCCAGCAGTTCCAGTTGCATTGAAGTTACCAGTCGCAGCATCATAAGTAAATACGGATAGACCCTGTGTACCCACTTTTACTGCGGGGCTTACGATAATACCTGTAGGGGAATATGCAATACCCATATTGCTTGTCACAGAGGAGCCAGTTTCTATTGAATTAGCAGTGGCATATCTAGATGGTGCGCTAAAAGAAAAATCAAATTGATTTACTTTAGAACCGTCATTGGTTTCTAACAGGCGAAATAATGGTCTCGCAGGTTCGCCAATTACATTAGGAATCATAGCTCTGTTTTTGGCTAAGTCAGTCCAATCTGTTGCAGTTGCTTTTATAAAGCGCAGTTCTTCAAAACTTCTATTTGTTTTAAAAATAATTTCACCGTTTTCTTGGCCATAATATAAAAACTGAAAATCGCCTTTATATCCTTTTCCCCTTAGTGCTGCTGTGGGGGAATTATTTGAATCAGATAATAAGTGAATTCTGTTTTTTGTTGTAAAAACAAGACTCACCGTACTCCCTAAGTCGATACTGTACTCACTAGTATTAACTGAAGTATCATTATCATAATCAGAGGCCATATCTACAGATCCGTTTTTAAATTTAAATACATGTGTGAAGCCTCCTAGTTGCGTGGTGTCGGTAAAGTAGATAGCTTTCCATCCAAATTCAGATGATTCTAATACATCGTTTAGTTCTTTTTGTTGCGCATTTAATCGCTCTGTAGGAGTCGCATTAAATGGGGATTCTAAGGTTTCCTTATTGTCGCAAGAAACCAATTGCATTGCTAAAACGGCAATGAATAGGTAGTTAATTATAGTTTTTAGTTTCATACTATTAATTTATAGGGTTATAAATAGATTTTTTAAAAGAGCACTTTTTATATTAGGCTCTTTATACATACTAATTTCCGTTTATTACAGCTGTTGTGTTTTTCTCTGCTTCATCTCTCAATTTGTAGAAATCAATACCAAAAGCATCCTTAAAATATTTTACAACGACGGCCTCTTTAAGTTTAATATTTGCCACTGCTGTTTGGTTTGTTATACTGGCTAGGATTGCTGCATATTCAGCCTTCGAGTTCACAAGCATCGTTGCTGACATTTCTGCAAAATCTTCATTAATATTAGATCTTGCATAATCTGTAATAAAACCTTCCTCTCTTGCTACAGAAGTAGGTGTAGCGTACCAGTTTGATGTATAGCCTGTTGGAGTAATTTTAGCAAGTGTTTTTTCGTCGAACGGTTTAGTTTGGTTCAGTATGTGAATGTACTCATGTTGAATTGTTTGCACAAAGCGTTTTACATTAGCACGATCTTTTTTATTTACATTATCGGTTTCAAATAAGGTAATTCTTTGTCCTGCTTCGGCTAGACCAAGTGTTATGGTTCCAGTTGTATTTAAATTTCTCCCACCTACAAGTACAAATTCTCTTGGGGCAATTGTTTTCACAAAATCAGGGCCAGCAATTGCTTTGTAACTATCTAACCATATTTTTTGCACAATTTCTAAGGCCGGTTGAACTTTTGATTGCAATGGAGGATATAAAAAGCGGTTGTTATCTACCGTATTTTGATTCCATTTGTATTGTATGTTGATGTTGTATGGATTTAAATAATTAGTATCAATCCAATTGTCTAATTCCGTTTTAGAAGGAGTTGATACATCAAGAATACTATCTGTAAGTGGTTCATCACCTGAACAAGCTCCAAGCAATAAAACTGAGGAGAGCACAACTATTTTTTTATAAAAATTTAATTTTTTCATTTTTTTTAGATATTAACGTGGGTTTTTCTCTACTCCAGTATTAGTTACATGTAACGGCAGTTGAATTGCTTTACGTAAATCGTCTTTAGTTAAAACATTGTCAGGTTGGTTGTAAACTTTATGAGTTACTTTTAAAGCAAAACGTTTGATGTCAAACCATCTTAAAGCTTCGTGGATGAATTCTCTTCTTCTCATTTCTGCAATAGCTTTGATGTATGAAGATTGAACAGCTGTCAAACTGTAAAATGGCGTGTATTCATTATCAATAACGGGGTATTTAGCTACTACTTTAGCTTGTGTTACTTTATCAAACGCTACATCATAGCCTTCAATCCTAATAGATAAAAAATAATCCATTTCTTCGCTTGCAAGGGATAATTGATTCGTCATTATATGAGCTTCTATTCTATTTAAGAATAATTCGTCATTAGATAGTAATACAATTGCATCATAAGGTTCACCGATGCCCGCATTAGCATTAGTGTATTTAAAATACTCAACAAATTTTGGCACAAAAACAGTTATTTGACCATTATAAGATAAAGGACGGTATAAGTAGTTTTGGTTAGTTAAATTGGTGTTCGAGCCAAAAAGTTGATCTACATCAGCACCTGTTAATTGAAACCTGTTTAAATAAAAAGTTCTTGAATAAATTGAAGAAGTGGAAGCAATCAATAGATTAGTGTTTTCACTTTCTTGAGAATATTTTCTGGTACCTGTTTCAAAGTCTATATCTAAATACGATTGGTAATCTCTTAATTCACCAATAGGTGTATTTCCTAATTCATTAGAGACCTCTATTACCTTATCCCATTCGCCTGTTATGGCGTAGAAACGGCTGGCGAAAGCATTTGCTGCTCCCCTGTTAAAATGGAATTTAGGTTGCTCGTAATCACTGGTCACTAATGGTAATCCTTGCTCGATGTCTGCTTTGATATATTTATAAACTTCTTCAACTGAGTTACGATTGTATTTTTTCAGCAATACAGTTTCTGGCTCTAAGACATAAGGAATACCAAGATCTGTTGAGGCAGTAGCTGGATTGTATCTTTGAGAAAAAAGAGATACCAACATAAAGTGTGAATAGGCTCTTGCTAATAGGGCCTCTCCTTTTTGTGGATTCAAACTTGCTGGATTGCCTAGTTTTTCAATAGCATCAAGCGCTTGATTAGCGTGTGCAATTGCAGCATAGCAAGCATCCCAATAATCTGAAGGGGTATCTCTATTGATATCGTCCTGCATTTCCCAATTGTAATTTTGACTATTTTTTATAGTCGTAAGTGTCAAATCTCCACTATCAAAAACATTATCAGTCATTGTTTCAGCAAATTCCATATAGTTTCCTTGTGGATAAGCATTAACTAATATTTCTGATATTTTTTCTGGTGTGTCTAATTGAGTTCTGTTGTCTGGAATTTCCGAAAGGAAATCATCACAGCTGCTACTAAGCGTTAAAATTGCTAATAGCGATAGGGTTAATTTTATTTTTCTCATGTTTTTTTATTAAAAGGATACGTTAATAGAGAATGTATATTGACTCGTAATTGGTTGGGAAACTCCACCAGTTCTGTAAAATTCAGGATCTTGTCCGTTTAACTTTTTATCAGAATAAATCAATAGCGGATTAGCTGTTGAAGCTTTCATTGAAAAAACGTTAAGACCTAATTTTTTCTTTAAATCTTTCGGGAATTCGTAACGTAAGGATACATTTTTCAATCTCACAAAAGTTCCGTCAGCAACACGTTCGTCTGAATAATTATAGGCATTATAAGCCCTTGTTAAATCCTTAGAATCAGCTGCATAATTTGCAATTAATCTTTGATCAGCTATTACAGGAATGTTTGTAAGGGCCTCATCGCCAGGATTAATCCATCTGTTTGTAAATTCTTTTGTAAAAACAGTCAAATCGTCATATCTATCAGAATAGATTGGATTTAATCGTACTTTGTTTCCTCCAGCGGCCACTATAAACACATTTAAAGACCAGTTGTCATAAGTAAATGTGTTCGAAAAACCAGCAGATTTATTAGGTTCAATAGAACCTTCGTATTTCAGGTATTGAGTTACATTTTCTGAATCTTGAAAATTTGCACCAGCAATATTATCCTCTTCTCCATCTGCCATAATAAAAGTGGGTAATCCTTGGTTGTTTAATCCAGTAAATTGATAGGAATACAGACCATTTCTGGGATGTCCAAGAGTATTTCCTCCGGTACCATCAACTAGACCTAGAACAGAAGGGTTGTTTTGTAGCTTGGTAATTTTTTGATTAAAAACAGAAAAATTAAAAGAAGTAGACCACTTAAGTCGAGAATTATTTAAATTTTGAGTTGTAAGAGCTATTTCAATTCCTTTGGTTTCCATATCAGCATTGTTCCCTTGTTTGACTTTTTGACCGCCAATTCCTGAAGTTGTGACAAAGTCAACTAAGTCAAAGGCTTTACGACTATAAACATCAGTTGTGAATTGAATTCTGTTATCTAATAAACCTAAATCTAAACCGATATTAGTTTCAAATTGTTTTTCCCAAGTTAAGTCTGCATTTTGGAGTTCATCAATATTGAGTCCTGTTTCCCTATCGCCTAGGTTAAGACGATCTGTAATAAAGCTTCTATAGATAGCTAATGAGTTGGTTGCTGGGCCAGCAGTTGCAGTTAAACCATAAGAACCTCTTAAGCTCAAGTTATTTATGGTATTGTTGTTTTTCATGAAGTCTTCCTCTTTAATATTCCATTTACTACTGAAAGTATACGTTGGCAACCATCTTGAAGAAGCGCTATTTCCTTGTCTATTTGATCCATCATAACGACCTGTGATCGAACCGGTGTAACGTCTATCATAGGTATATCCTACTTTGCCAAAGAAACCAACTGTTCTTTCTCTTTCCTCATTGAATGAATAATAAGATTCTCCTCCGTTGATTAATTTTTCTAAGATTCTTGGATCAGTAAAAGCAGTTAAGCCTCTATCATACTGTAAACCGTACGCAGTAAAATTATTACTGTTTCTGTCAACGGATCTTAATTCTTGTCCAAATAATGCTTCTAGTTCATGTTTTTCGCCAAATACATTTTTATAGTTGAAACTATTTCTAATATTGAAAGAAGTCAAGTCATTAGAAAATTTTCTAAGTATTCCACCATTGGGTAAAACAGAAACTTTTGGAGCAGTTAAGTCATCTGGATTTTGATACAAAAATATGTTTGCATCTCTTACAATTGTTGTTTCTTGAGCGTTATAAGCTCCAATAATGTTTGAGTTTTCAAGAATGTTATGTTCTCTTGTAGTATTGGCATAACGAGCATTCGCAGTAAAGTTATACGTCAATTTCGAATTTATTTTGTAAGCTAAATCCGCTTGAAAACGAATATCTTTAACTTTAATATCCATATAATTGTTTTGCAATTCTTCAACTATATTTATTGGAGCCCAGTTATTTCTATAATATTCATAATTACCATTATCATCATAAGGTCTTAAAGTTCTATTTGTATTTAAAACATAATTAAATGGATTAATATCAAAGTCTCTCGTAGTACTTCCACTCACACCATCCCGAAGACTATCGTAAGAACCTGGAGCTGATTGATCTCTAACCGAAGCCTGAGTAGACAGCGTTAAGCTAAATTTATCATTTATAAAAAAAGTGTTTTTAATATTTGTGGTCAATTGATCAACACTATCAGCTAGTGTCCAACCCGGATCATGATAAAAACCAAGAGAGGCAAAATAAGCATTGTTCTTTCCCCCGCCAGAAAAGCTTAAGGAATGATTTTGTGTAATGGACGGTCTGAATAATGTTTTAAACCAATTTGTATTGGTCAATTCATATTTTCTTAAAAATGCATTTCTACTAGGCTCATCATTTCTAACACCGTATGTTCCGCTAGTTTGATCGTAAGTATTAATGGCATTTGCAAGAATGTTATAAACTCCCCCATAGCGACCCTGAGAAGTGTCAGGAAGGCCAAGGAATCCTTTCGATTCGATTTCCTTAAGAATGCCCATCGTTTCCTGAGAATTCAAAATGTCATACTGGCTATAATTGGGTACTGTTCTTGCTGTTTGTTCAAGTGAGTAATTAACACTCAAAGGAGCTTCACGTCTACCTTGTTTAGTAGTTACTACAACAACACCATTCAAAGATCTTGAACCATAAATAGAAGTTGCCGAAGCATCTTTTAATATTTCGATACTTAAAACATCATTGGGGTTTAGTCCCGCTATGGATGAACTCAATAAAGTTTCTGAATTTCCAGATGCTAAATCAGCAAAAGAAAGATTTACGATGTCTTCTTGAACAATACCATCAATTACCCATAGAGGTTTAGTATCACCAAAAATAGATGATGACCCACGTACAGTAATTTTTGGTGCAGTACCAAAGGTTCCTGTTACGTTTTGGACTGTTACTCCTGCAGCCTTTCCTTCAATCATTCTACTAATATCCACAACTCCTTCTACAAGTAAATCTTTTTCAGAAATTTTACTGATAGCTCCTGTAAATGTTCTTTTAGATGTTTTTTCATATCCCGTAGTAATGACTACTTCATTTAATTTTTGGCCAAACTCGCTTAGTATAATGGTCATCGGAGTAGATTTTATAGCTACTTCTTGGGTTTCCATCCCTATATAAGTAATAACAAGTATGGTACTATTTGCAGGCACTTCGATACTGAAATTACCGTCAATATCTGTCATTACAGCTACTTTTGTTCCCTTTACCAATACGGTAGCGCCAGGTAATGAGTTTCCCTTTTCATCAAGAACGCGCCCTTTAACTTGAGTGGCTAATGCATTAGTAGTTAACAATAATGGTGCAGAGGTGTTGCTCGTTGAACCATTAGTTTGAGTCGTATTATTCTGCAATATGATCTGATTACTTACTTCAGAATAAGTAATGTTCAGCGGCTGTAAAATATTACTAAGTATAGATGATAATAATTCATCATTAGCCTTGTAATTTATTTTTAGATTCAGCTGACTTATTCTTGAATTGTATGAAAATTTTACATTAGCGGTTTTTTCAAGTTTAGCCAAAGCATTGTATAAGCTTAAGTTTTCAATATTAAGGGTAACTTTAGTATCTAATTTTTTCTGGCCTTTAACGCTATTTGCCATGGTTACAGTGGAAAATACAACGGCCAAAAGCAATTGAAATAATGTTATTTTCATGATTCGGAAGAGTAATCGTTGTTTAACAACAGGTTTTTTCATAATTTTGGTTTGTTTTTGTTAGTACTTTTTATCGGGTATTATAGGGACAACACAAATTGCTTTTTAGAGAAGGCAATTTGATTTCACTTAAGCGTCGAAAATGTTAAAGCATCTTCGGCGCTTTTTTCTTTTTGATCTTGTTACATAGGCATTTTATCAATAATTACAACCATCAGAATAGATGGTGATTTGGTTTCCATTCATTTCATAACTCGTTTTGTTTCCCAACGCTTTGCAGATAATTTTAAGTTTTTCGGGTAATGGCTGATCGTTTAGTGAAGTTGTTAGATGGCAATCTTTCAATTTGTATTTTGGAAATTGAATGTTTACTAAATAAGCTTGTTCGATTGTTTTAAATATCTTACTAATTGGAATGTCCGTAAAATCAAAACTCAATTGCTCTATTGTTCTAACAGAATGAACCAAAGTTTCATCTTTTGTAATATCAGTTATTTTATTGAAGGTCGAACTTTTGCGGGAGAACCTTAAGGCTTCATTAGGTAGCAAAGTGATTTCCTCTTTTTTATTGAAACTTAATGCCATTTCATTAGACTGAACTTTTACCTTACCCGTTTTTACAAGTATTTCAACATCTGGTTCATTAGAAAAAGCAGTTATCCTAAAACTAGTCCCAACTACTTTAGTGACAATTTCATTAGCAAAGACGAGGAATGGTTTTTTAGGGTTTTTACTAATTTCAAAAAAACCTTCTCCAGATAAATAAACTCTTCTTTCGTTTCCCACAAAACTTTTAGGGTAACTCAGCTTACTTTCTGGATGCAATAAGACAGAGCTTCCGTCAGATAAAGTTATAATTTGAGGCTTGCTTGAATTATTGGTTTGCTCCACAAGGCCTTCGTCATTTTCATGTATAAGTGCGTTGTATATTTGGGTAGAATTACTTGTAATAAATAAATGACTATAGGTCCAAGCAGCGAGTAAACCAAAAACCAAAACTGCTGCAGCAGACCTTAGCCAATTACTATTCCAGATTTTAATTTCTTTTTTTCTTGATATTTCCTTCTTTTCAATTTTATTCCAAGTGGCAACTAGTGCGGTTTGTATTTGGGAAGAATCTAAATTATTTTCAGGAACCTTCATAGCTAAGATATATAGCCTTGCTTCCTCAACTAATTTAGCTCGTAAAGGATTTTCTAAAGTCCACTCTTCCCAGTTTTTCAGGTCTTCGTTTGAGCGTACCCATGACTGGAATGACTCATCAGCTAAAAAATCTTCTATTTCGGTATATTGGTTACGTCTTTGCATTTAAAAATAAGGTTACAAAGACATAAAGGACCGTTTTCTTATTATATACTCATTAAATTAAGATTATTTTTTAATTTATTTAAGATAATTTTATAATAAGCTTTGAGATAGCAGTAAAAGCAAGGAGATGTTAGAATTCCAGTCTTTGCGTAAGTTGAGTAATGCGCGGTGTAATAAATTATTTGCCGATTGATAATTTACGTCGAGCATATCAGCAATTTGCTCTACACTCAGGCCTTGGTGGTATCTAAGATATAAAGCTTCTTTTTGTCTAGAAGGTAGAAGATTGATTAGTTTATTGAGTTGACGAACCTTATCAGCAGTACTTTCGTCGATAATTAATTGGTGTTCAATTGAGAAATCAAATAAAAATTCTGTGGTATCTGTTGAGGTGATTTTGCTAAAAATATGGTCGCGTTCTTGTGTTCTGGCAATTCTTTTCCGAACGCTTGATAGGAGATAAGCTTTTACGTTGGCATTGTCATTTAAAGAGTATTTGTATAACCAAACATCAGCAAATACATCTTGAATACAGTCTTGAACTTTTTCAGCATGTTTTGAAAAGGAGTTTCCATAACGCAACAGAGATTCATAATACTTTTCAAAAAGTACTGAAAAAGCTTTTTCGTCTCCTACTTTTAATCTACTCCAAAGTAAAGAGTCATCGGTGATAATAGTATGTTTTGATTTTATGTTCAAAGGAGGTATAGCTATTTTTATATTAAGTTTATACTATTTTCCTGTAATTTTACGAATTATATTACAAATCAACAAGTTAAAACTGCAAAACTAAATTAGATTCAATGATTTAGTATTTTGGTTGGCCAAAAAATAATTGATTCATAATTTAATGGGTTTAAATTATACTTTTCTTATTTTTAGAAAACGAGTAGCTATTTTTTGTCAAAATATCTAGTTCAATACTTCAAAAGCGATTCTTTAAATAGGTATTGTTTAGCTTTTTTATAATAAAATATTGCTTTTTATTAATGGCACTACGAATTTGGGTTCAACATTTTTAAGACTTAAAATTTGCTTGTTTAAGAGGTATGATTTTGACGATTGAAGAGATAGGATAGATTAGTATGAAATTAATTGATCTAAAAACATTTAAAATTATTGGAACCAACTACATTTGCTAACTCCAAAAAATTGTGTCAATTTTATCCAAATATTTTATGTCCATATGAAAGACAATTCAAATCCTAATAAAGGAAATTCCTTAAAACATGTTCTTTTTGGCAGTTTAATAGGCACAACGATTGAGTTTTTTGATTTTTATATTTATGCCAACGCTGCAGTTTTGGTTTTTCCCCAATTATTTTTTCCTTCAGAAGACAGTACCAATTCGGTTTTGCTGTCCTTAGCTACGTTTTCGATAGCATTTCTTTCTCGACCTCTTGGCTCTGCGGTTTTTGGGCATTATGGAGACAAGATCGGGCGCAAGACAACCCTAGTAATTGCTTTGTTGACGATGGGTATTTCAACCGTGAGTATTGGTTTCTTGCCAAGTTACGCTAGCATAGGGATTGCCGCTCCTTTGTTATTAATGCTGTGTCGCTTTGGTCAAGGAGTAGGTCTGGGTGGCGAATGGGGCGGAGCCGTATTATTGGCTATAGAAAATGCTCCGCCTAATAAACGCGCCTGGTATGGTATGTTTCCGCAATTAGGAGCTCCAATAGGCTTATTGCTTTCCGGAGGTGCTTTCTTGATTTTGACAGACACGATGAGTCCTGAAGCTTTTCTCGATTATGGATGGAGGATTCCTTTTATAGCGAGTTCGTTATTGGTTGTCGTAGGATTCTATATCCGATTGAAAATCACTGAAACTCCCGCTTTCGAAAACTCTAAAAAGGAACAAGAAGAAGTGAAGGTTCCCTTTTTTACTTTATTACAATTTTATAAAAATCAGTTGATTTTCGGCACATTTGCAGCCATTACCACCTTTTTAGTATTTTATCTCATGACGGTGTTTACACTTAGTTGGGCTACATCTGATTTAGGCTATTCCAAAAGAGATTTTTTATTAATGCAGTTGTTCTCGGTGTTATTTTTTGCGCTTTTTATTCCCGTTTCGGCCCTGATGGCTGATCGCATAGGACGAAGAAAAATGCTTATTTATGCCACTTCAGCTATTGCTGTTTTTGGTTTTGCATTTTCTTTTTTCATGAATTCAGGAAATTCAATTCTCGTAACTTTGTTTTTATGTGTTGGAATGTCTTTGATGGGATTCACTTATGGACCTTTGGGAACTTTTTTATCTGAATTGTTTCCAACCTATGTCCGTTATTCGGGTACTTCTTTATCATTTAATATGGCAGGAATTATCGGCGCAGCTTTTGCACCTATGATTGCGATTTGGTTGGCGACGCAATACAGTTTGACTTATGTTGGTTTTTATTTGAGTGGAGCCGCATGTATCTCTTTGTTTTCCTTGTTGATGGTTAGTAAAAAGGAGCATAAGTTTTAATTCTTTTTAAGGAAAAGAAAGCACGAAAACGGAATTTGACTTCTAGTTGATCTTTTAAGGGAATTACTAAAATTATCCCTTATTTTTGCACAAAACTTATTTCTTTTGAAAACCAAATTATTCCTCATCACTCCTCCTTTTACCCAACTGAACACTCCGTATCCAGCAACTGCTTATATAAAGGGGTTTCTTAATACCAAAGACATTGATTCTGTTCAGGCAGATTTGGGGATAGAGGTTATTTTGAAATTATTTTCGAAAAAAGGATTGAAAGATTTGTTTGAAGTTGCAAGTTTAAAGTTTGAAATTGAAAAAATTTCAGATAATTCGAAGCGAATTTATGCTTTACAGGAGGAGTACATCAAAACGATAGATGCAGTAATTGCTTTTCTGCAAGGGAAAAACCCAACATTGGCACTCCAAATATGTCAAGAAGATTATTTGCCAGAAGCTTCTCGTTTTGCACAACTGGAAGAACTCGATTGGGCTTTTGGAACAATGGGAACACAAGACAAAGCAAAACATTTGTCCACTTTGTACCTTGAAGATATCTCTGATTTTATCGTGGAATGTGTGGATGATAAATTTGGATTCAGCCGTTATGCGGAACGTTTGGGCAGATCGGCCAATTCTTTTGACGAATTGTACGAGGCATTGCAACAAGAGACCACTTATATCGACAATGTTCTTCTTTCGATTCTAAAAGAGCGAATAGAAACCATTCAGCCTACCGTATTTCTGATTTCGATTCCATTCCCTGGGAATTTATATAGTGCTTTTCGATCAGCGCAATGGTTAAAAAAACAGTATCCTGAAATTAAAATAGCAGCGGGAGGTGGTTTTCCTAATACGGAACTGCGTTCGCTTTCGGATGCCCGTGTTTTTGAGTTTTTCGATTTTATCACTTTGGATGACGGTGAAGTTCCTCTCGAGGAATTGATTACCAATATTGAAGACCCAAAGTACAATTCCTATAAACGGACCTTTCTTTTGGAAGATGGTAAAGTGGTTTATAAGAATAATTCGGTAAAGCAGGATTACAAACAATCCCAACTTGGAACACCCGATTATTCTGACTTATTTTTGGACAAATACATTTCAGTTATCGAAATCGTAAATCCAATGCACCGCATGTGGAGTGATGGTCGCTGGAACAAACTTACTATGGCGCACGGATGCTATTGGGGAAAATGTACTTTTTGTGATATTTCATTGGATTACATTAAAATTTATGAGCCTATTGCTGCCAATTTATTGTGCGATCGAATGGAAGAAATGATGGCGCAAACAGGCGAAAATGGTTTTCATTACGTAGATGAAGCAGCTCCGCCTGCTTTAATGCGTGCTTTGGCTTTAGAAATCCTCAGGAGAAAATTATCCGTTACTTGGTGGACAAACATTCGTTTCGAAAAAAGTTTCTCCAGAGACTTATGTTTACTTTTAAAAGCATCGGGTTGTATCGCCGTTTCAGGGGGACTCGAAGTAGCTTCAGACCGGTTACTGAAATTGATTGACAAAGGGGTGACGGTCGAGCAAGTGGCTAAAGTTACTAGGAATTTTACAGAAGCAGGGATTATGGTACATTGCTATTTGATGTATGGGTATCCAACTCAAACGGTTCAGGAAACGGTAGACAGTCTCGAAATGGTACGTCAACTGTTTGAAGTAGGCGTTTTACAATCTGGTTTTTGGCATCAATTTGCTATGACGGCGCACAGTCCTGTGGGAATGCATCCAGAGAAATTTGGAGTTGTGAAAGAGACTGAAGTTATTGGGACCTTTGCTAATAATGACATTAATTATATAGATTCCACAGGAATTGACCATGATAAATTCAGCTTTGGATTAAAGAAATCTTTATTCAACTTCATGCACGGAATATGTTTTGATTATACCTTACAAGAATGGTTTGATTTTAAAATCCCAAAAACAAAAATTGCACAGGACTTCATTTTTAACGCTCTGCAAGAGCCTGAAGATTTTAAAATAAAACCTACGGCTAAAATTGTTTGGCTAGGGGGCAAGCCGTTTATTGAGGAGTTTACCAAGTCAAAAAAAGGGAATTCTTGGGAAATGATGAGTTTAACTTTTCACGATAAAAAGGAAAGTTTTAACATTCAAACCAATAAAGCAGAAGGAGAATGGTTAATAAAAATCCTTGAAAAAATTTCTGTTTCGAATGCTAAAACGCATACTTTACTTGAAATTAAGGCTGATTTTGAAACTGATCTTGAAGATTTTGAATTATTTTGGTATTCAAAACCAGTGAATAGTCTACGCACATACGGATTACTTGTGTTATAAGATTTATTTTATAAAACTATAGCAATTTAGCATAAAAGTTTTATTTTTAATTTACGAAAACGTTTTCTTTTACCTATTTTTACCACTATAAAAATTATACTTATGAGTGATAGCTATAAAGTAAAAATAAATGATTCCGTTCAATTTGACTTTGATAAGGAGCAAGTTGCACAACTTGATGCCTTAAAATTGGATTCTAATTCCTTCCATATTTTACATGAAAACAAGCCTTTTAAAGCGGAGATTCTCTCTGCTAATTTTCATCAAAAAGAATATATTGTCAAGGTAAATAACAACAGCTATACTGTTGCGATCGCAAATGATTTGGACCAACTCATAACAGAACTGGGATTTGAAGTTGGTCTGACAAAACAAATCAATGCCATCAAAGCGCCTATGCCAGGATTAATTCTAGAAATTAGTGTGATTGTGGGCCAAGTTGTAAAAGAGAATGACAGTCTATTGATTTTAGAAGCTATGAAGATGGAAAACAGTTTTCTTTCTCCACGTGATGGCACCATCAAGTCGATTTCGGTATTGTTAGGCGATGCGGTTGATAAAGGACAGCTATTAATTGAATTTGAATAGAGAGCACGCTAATAGATAAATAAATAGGAATTTTTTGCCTCTTTGTTCTAACAGGGAAACGGTCATTATTCTTTTAGTCTTATTAAATATGAAAAAATTATTAGTTGCCAATAGAGGCGAAATCGCAATCAGGGTCATGAAAACTGCCCAGAAGATGGGAATAAAAACGGTCGCTGTCTATTCTACTGTAGATCGAAATGCACCTCATGTAAAATTTGCTGATGAAGCTGTTTGGATCGGGGAATCCCCGTCTAATCAGTCTTATTTATTGGGAGATAAAATTATTGAAGTAGCATTATCATTAGGTGTAGATGCGATACATCCTGGCTACGGGTTTTTAAGTGAAAATGCTGAATTTGCGGAAAAAGCAGAAAAAAACAATATTATTTTTATCGGACCTAAATCGAAAGCTATCCATATAATGGGAAGTAAGTTAGCGGCAAAGGAAGCGGTAAAAGCCTATAATATTCCAATGGTTCCTGGATTGGATGAAGCCATTACGGATATCGAAAAAGCAAAAGTAGTGGCTTCTGAAATTGGTTTTCCTATTTTGATTAAAGCTTCTGCCGGCGGCGGTGGGAAGGGAATGCGCGTTGTAGAAAATGCGGAGGAATTTGAATCCCAAATGAACAGAGCTATTAGTGAAGCGCTAAATGCCTTTGGTGATGGATCTGTTTTTATTGAAAAATACGTGGGATCACCACGACATATTGAAATTCAAATCCTGGCTGACAGTCATGGGAATATTTTATATTTATTCGAAAGAGAGTGTAGCATTCAGCGTCGTCATCAAAAAGTGATAGAAGAAGCTCCTTCTTCCGTTTTAACACCGGAATTGCGCAAAAATATGGGTGAAGCCGCTGTTTTAGTGGCAAAATCCTGCGACTATCTTGGAGCCGGAACAGTTGAGTTTTTATTGGACGAAAACAATAATTTCTTTTTCCTCGAAATGAATACGCGTTTGCAAGTGGAGCATCCAGTTACGGAATTAATCACTGGATTGGATTTAGTCGAACAGCAAATCAAAGTAGCTAGAGGGGAAGCTTTGGCTTTCAAACAAGAAGATTTGAAAATAAAAGGACACGCTGTGGAATTGAGAGTCTACGCTGAAGACCCAATGAATGATTTTTTACCGAGCGTTGGTCATCTTGATGTGTATCAGTTGCCTGTTGGCGAAGGAGTTCGCGTCGATAATGGCTTTGAGCAGGGTATGGATATTCCTATTTATTATGATCCAATGCTAGCTAAATTGATTACTTATGGTGAAACACGTGAGGAAGCCATTCAAATTATGGTTAAAGCAATTGGTGGATATTTAGTAGAAGGAGTGCAAACAACTTTGCCTTTCGGGAAGTTTGTATTTGAACATGAAGCTTTTCGTTCAGGTAATTTCGACACCCATTTTGTAAAAAAATATTACAATGCAACGGAATTGAAAGACCAATTGGCTCAAGAAGCTAAGATTGCTGGTTTAGTAGCTTTAAATCAGTATTTTCAAGATCAAAAAATCGTACGATTACCAAATAAATAAATTATGGAGTCTAAAATACAAGAATTAAACGATAAGATTGCTCAAGCTCATTTGGGTGGAGGTAAAAACAGAATAGAAAAACAGCATCAAAAGAAGAAATTAACCGCCAGAGAGCGTGTTAATTATTTAATGGATGAAGGTTCTTTTGAAGAAATTGGGATGTTGGTGACACACCGTACAACTGATTTTGGTATGAAAGAAGAGCTGTATTACGGCGATGGTGTTATAACAGGCTACGGAACCATAAATGGAAGATTAGTTTATGTTTTTGCTCAGGACTTTACTGTTTTTGGTGGTGCATTATCTGAAACACATGCAGAGAAGATCTGTAAAGTGATGGATATGGCCGTAAAAATGGGAGCGCCGATGATTGGTTTAAATGATTCTGGTGGAGCGCGTATTCAGGAAGGAGTAAGGTCATTAGGAGGTTATGCCGATATTTTTTATAGAAATGTACAAGCCAGTGGTGTTATTCCGCAAATTTCTGCGATCATGGGCCCCTGCGCCGGCGGAGCAGTATATTCGCCTGCGATGACTGACTTTACAATGATGGTTGAAGACACTAGTTATATGTTTGTTACGGGACCTAATGTGGTGAAAACGGTTACAAACGAAACCGTAACTTCGGAGGAATTAGGAGGAGCAAGTACGCACTCTACTAAATCAGGAGTAGCACATATCACTTCTGCAAATGATGTGGAATGTCTAGAAGACTTGAAAAAATTGTTAAGCTATTTGCCACAAAGTAATAAAGAAACAACACAAAAATTACCTTATGAACTCAATGATGAAGTTCGCGAGCAATTAGCAACTATTATTCCGGATAACCCAAATAAGCCATACGATATGCATGGTGTAATTGCTGGGATTATTGATGAAGATTCGTTTTATGAAGTGCATAAAAATTATGCAGAAAATATAATTGTCGGTTTTGCAAGACTTGGTGGAAGAAGCATTGGAATTGTAGGCAATCAACCCTTATATTTGGCGGGTGTTTTAGATGTGAACAGTTCTAAAAAAGCAGCACGTTTTACTCGTTTTTGCGATTGTTTTAATATTCCTTTATTGGTACTTGTTGATGTGCCAGGGTTTTTACCAGGAACGGATCAAGAATGGCATGGAATTATTGTACATGGAGCAAAATTATTGTACGCATTGAGTGAAGCAACTGTTCCTAGAATTACGGTTATTACACGTAAAGCTTATGGCGGTGCGTATGATGTGATGAATTCTAAACATATTGGTGCCGACATGAATTTTGCCTGGCCTTCTGCCGAAATTGCAGTAATGGGAGCCAAAGGAGCTTCAGAAATTATATTTAAAAAAGAAATAAGTTTAGCAGCTGATCCATCAGCAAAACTTCTAGAAAAAGAAGCTGAATATGCAGGCTTGTTTGCTAACCCTTATACCGCAGCACAGCGTGGTTTTATTGATGAGGTTATTTTACCGCAATACACCAGAAGTAAATTGCTAAAAGCCTTCAGTATGCTTGAAAATAAAGAGAGCACAACTCCAAATAGAAAACACGGGAATATTCCTTTGTAAATAGTGTAATTATAAGAATAGATAAAAAAGCATTCGCCTCTGCGAATGTTTTTTTGTTTTATAAAGAACGCTAATGCAAGCTAACCACTTTTGTAATGGTCCAGTTAGTATTGTCATTTTTCCAGAAAATAATAAACTTACTAGCATGGGAAACCGTGCCTTCTTTTTCAGTATTGTTGTGGAATTTATGGAGTCCTATTTCGATGGCGCCAAAATCTTTAATGGGATAGATTTCGAGACTTCCTTCAACTAGTTCCCTGGTAACTTTACCACAGACATATTTTTTTGTGCTATCTAAAATTTCTTGTTTAACTGTCATTATGCCGCCTTTATCATGATAGAATTCGATATCGTCGGAGTATATTGCTGCTTGTTTATCAAGATCACAATTGTTGTAGGCTTGAAAAAAACTACTGTCCATGGAGACGATCGCATTATATAATTCTAAATCATCTGGCAAGTATTGGTATGCCAATTCTTTTGACATCGATTTTTGAGCAGAACAAACGGTAGCTGTAATGACAAATATGTAAATTATAAAATGGTGAAGATTATAGTTTCTCATAATACGATTTATTAGTAAGGAGGCGAATTTTATTAAAAAGCTAAAATACAAAAATCAAGACTTTTGAGATGCTTTTTCTATAAATTCGTTTGTAACTTTTGTCACTTCATCCTAGATACTATATAGAAAATCCTACGAAGTATCCGTTGCACCGCATTCTTTTTTGGTAATCATTTTCATGATTAGACGTTTTAAATAGTCATATTCGGTGTATTTTAAAGCACCTGCAATTTGAGAAATCATCTAAGACTTCTATTCAGTTTGTAGAAGATCGGTGGTTATTTTTTTGCATCAAAATGTTCACCCTACCTGTCGAACGCGATGGTAAGTGACACTGAGGAAAAGGTTATGGGTTTATTATTCAAGGCTGCAAGATGCTTTTAAATTTAGTGTTTCATGACCGACTAATCACTTGTTCGTGTGTATTGAGGAACCAATCGTAATGGTATGAAATCCATTCGATGGTGGCGGTACCGCAATGGTATCTGTAATTGTTGCCTATTGGGCCGCATTTTGTAAAAAAGCTTCAGTAAAGTTGGCTATTTTTCGGGTTTGTCCCGCCGTAGTGCCATAAATATTAAGTAGTTTTATAATTTTTATTTTTAAATTAAAACAGATTTACCACTGGAAAACATACCGTCTAAAAAACTGATTTATAATTATATAGTTTTTGCTCTACTTTAATTACAAATTTTATGTAACGTCTAGTTCATTTAAAAATGCGTGCAACTACTTTATTTACTGACTAAATAGAAAGTGAAACGTAGTGGCATCATAAAAAAAAAACCGCTCTTCGGTATTACCAAAGAACGGTTTTTGAGACTTGTTAATTTGTTTTATTGTTTCTTGTAGATGGAATAAATGGTATTGATCGTTTTTTCATCTAAAACATCGTTTACGTCGTTCTGGATAAAATGTCTTTTAAATGCTATTATAGCCGCCGAAAGATTTTTAGTATTATAACCTATTATTCGCAGTCCTTGTTCGGTATTAAAACCTATTGGGGCATTTTCCAATGTATCGTCTTGCCAAATGCCAAACCCGTTTTCAGCTAGAGTTTTCCATGGGAACAAAGCACTAGGATCATTCTTGCGTGTCGGAGCGATATCGGAATGGCCAATTATATTTTGGGTAGGTATGTTATATTCTTTTTGTAATTTGCTTAACAGTGCCATTAAACTAGTAATTTGTGGTTCTGAGAATACCTCAGTTCCGTTATTATCGAGCTCAATACCTATTGAAGAGGAGTTGATATCGGTGTCTTTCCCCCAAGACCCTAATCCGGCATGCCAGGCGCGCATATAATCATTCAACATTTGTACTACACTCCCATCGTCTGCAATTATGTAATGGGCACTTACTTGTGTTCTAGTCAGCGTAAACGTTTTTATTGTTTGTTGTATCGAATCTTGTGCGGTATGGTGAATGATAATGAAATTTGGTTTACGTAAATTAAAATTTACCGTACTGATCCATTCTGTCTGAATTCCATTTTCCAACTCCGTTGATCCCATTTTTGAAATAGTATCCTTAAAAGTGTATAATTGTGTTGTATAAGCATTGTCAATATTTAGTATTGTTTTGGTAACAATTGGTAAAGGCAAGGGCTCTTTCTTAGAAATTACTTCCTTAAAAGTTTTAAGTTTAGTATCATATTCTTTCTCACTGGCCTTATAGGGATTTGTAGAGCAGGAAGATATGACAATAGCAGCAATTATGAAGCAAAAATATCTTTTCATATTTTATAATCTATTCTTTCGAATTAAGGAAATTATCGTTTTCTTCTTGACTTGTTGCTTTGTTCGTTAAGTGCTTTGTATTTTATCTTTTGATCTTCATTCAAAAATTCATTTACTTTTCTGTCTGTAACTTCAGATAGCGCCTGAATTTCTTTTATTTTTTGTTCTTGGCCAGTTTCTGCTTTCAATAAAATGCCTTGTGACCTGATACTCTCGATAAGAACATTTGTGATAGCGATTTCCTGTAACTGATCTAACAGAAGTTCTGTTTTTAACTTTTCCATTATTTTTCCAACAGTCACTTCAACTGGAATTTCTTTTGGTTTTTCAATGTCACGACTCTGATTCATTTGACTCATTCTGCCATTGTTAGAACCATAACCACCACCGCCATAACCGTTGTTTCCGTAGCCATTGTTGCCATATTGGGCGGAAACGGAAATACTGCATAATAAAGCAGCTGTAAAAACGAAAAATATTTGAATTGTTTTCATATTTGTTTTTCTATATGGTTTGTCAATTGGTAAACACGGTAAAACTAGGCTGGCTCGCCGTATAAGTCAAATTCAGTAGCTTCGATTATTTTTATCGTGGCAAAGTCTCCTATTTTTACATAATGTTTTGAGGCGTCAATAAGTACTTCATTATCTACATCTGGACTGTCAAATTCAGTTCTTCCCACAAAATGACCACCTTCTTTTCTGTCGATAATACATTTGAAAGTTTGTCCTACTTTTTCTTGGTTTAAATCCCATGAAATTTGAGACTGTAATTCCATTATTTCGTTGGCACGGTCCTGTTTTACCGTATCAGGAACATCATCTTCTAATAAATAGGCATGTGTGTTTTCTTCGTGAGAATAAGCAAAACAGCCCATTCTGTCAAATTTCATTTCTTGAACCCAGTCTTTTAGGATATTAAAATCTTCTTGTGTTTCTCCTGGATAACCTACGATTAAGGTCGTACGAATCGCTATTCCTGGAACTGCTGCTCGGAAATCTTTTAATAATTTGGTTGTTTTTTCTTGTGTAGTTCCACGGCGCATGGATTTCAGGATAGAATCTGAAATGTGTTGCAACGGAATATCAATATAATTACAAATCTTAGGCTCGCGTTTCATGATCTCTAAAACGTCCATTGGAAATCCCGTAGGGAAGGCGTAATGCAAACGAATCCATTCGATTCCTTCCACTTTAGCCAATGCTTCTAATAGTTCTCCAAGATTACGTTTTTTGTAAATATCAAGGCCATAATAAGTAAGATCCTGTGCAATTAAGATTAATTCTTTTACACCATCTCTGGCTAATCCTTCTGCTTCTTTTACTAATTTTTCAATAGTTTGAGAAACGTGTTTACCACGCATCAACGGAATTGCGCAAAAACTGCAAGGCCTGTCGCAACCTTCGGCAATTTTCAAGTAAGCGTAATTTTTTGGAGTAGTGGTTAATCGCTCTCCTAGTAACTCGTGCTTATAATCAGCACCCAAAGCTTTCAATAATTGTGGCAACTCTGTGGTTCCAAAAAACTGGTCTACATTAGGTATTTCTTTTTCTAAATCAGGTCTGTAACGTTCTGATAAACATCCGGTTACGAATACTTTATCTACTAAACCTCTTTCTTTTTTATCGGCATATTCTAAAATCATATTTACTGATTCTGCCTTGGCATTATCAATAAATCCGCAGGTATTAATGACGATAATATTTCCTTCTTCAGCAGCTGGAGCCTCATGAGCTACGTCTTTTCCATTAGCACGGAGTTGACCCATTAATACTTCGCTGTCGTAGATGTTTTTAGAACACCCTAGAGTGATTACGTTGATTTTATTCTTTTTTAAAGACTTGGTTCTCATAGATTTGTAAATTGGAATGCGAAATTACGTTTTTTTATTCAAACAGAAGTTTTTCCCCTGTTTTTTATGAAGCTATTCCTGTCCTACTTTGGAATTTCCTTTATAAAAATTGGTAGATTTATATTGCTATCAGGACTAAAAAAACCGTCTTGCTTTAAAGAATCAAGACGGTTAATAAACTATTTATTTTGATCTATTATTAAATTAACTGAAACCTATAATTCAAACAACAAAGTCAACGAGACCGTATTGTTGATGGAATTGATTTTCGGTCCATCGGTTAACCCTCTGGAGAAAAAGCCTTGTTCCAAATCCCTTTTTGCATAACCGTAAGCCAAATCCACTTTTGTCGAACCAAAGTTATATCCTAAACCTGTTGAATATCCGGTCAAATCACCTATTGTCGTCGAGTTTTTATAGGGGCTTTGTTCGTAACGGTATCCTGCTCGTAAACTCAGTTTGTCAATTTTATATTCTCCGCCGATTCTTAACTCACCTGAGTTGTCTAGGGTATTACTTACGTTAGCATTTAAGGAGCTGAAATAGTTGTCGTTTTCGGGCTTGAATTTGGTATTCCCATAGTTTTTTATGGCGTAATCAATGCTTATTAGTCCCGAAGTTCCAAAAATATAGGCAAAGCTTCCGGTTACTTTGCTTGGCGTTTGTAACTTATAGGGCGGATATATATTGGTTACTCGCGGGTCAATTACATCCTGCGGCAAATCACCATCAACGTTACTAAGCACTGTAACTAGTTTTTGGGAAAACTCATCACTCAAATTATACCATGTCGAAGATTCATAAGCGAGTCCCAACCTAACCTCATTGGTTACTTTTGCAATCGCACCCAATTGAAAAGAAAAACCAGTTCCGTAGGTGTACAGGTCATTGTTAAATTGTAATCTAGTTACTTTATCATCGGCGTTTAATGGGTTATTGTTATCTTCATAAAAGACAGATGATCGTCTGAAATCCGTAAAATGGGAGTTGAGATTGATTCCTATATATAATTTGTCTTTGTAAGAGGTTGCGGCATTAAAGGATAGCTTCCCGCTGTAACCAGAAGAATATGAGGCGTTTTCTTGATAATAGTTTCCGCCTTCGGCAACATTGGACGTGTATTGTGTATTATTTGCGTCCGTACTTACGGGATTAATGACATATCCTTGATATCCTAAAAAAGCTTGTTGCGTGCCGCTATCTAAATTATCATAAAAGGACTCTTCAAGGATATTTAGCGGAACGCCATTTGCATAACTCAGGAAATAATTAGCGACTGAATTATTGGGGTTAGTTCCTGCAGAAAATGTTGAATTGTTGTAATTGTTAGTGCTTTCATAGTTTACTGCTAATGAAAACTTTTTCCAATTACTATTTAAATTCCTATTGTTAAACACAAAAACTCCTCCAGCTTGATTTAGATCAAAGGAGTTGTCTTTTTCTGTAGTGGGCGTTCCGAAATAATTAGAATTGTTTTTTATGTCGCTATTGGTTACCGTTATTCCAAACTGATTGTTTAAAAAAACAGCTGAACCAGCTGGGTTTATACCGATGGAGGAAAAGTCGCCTCCAAGCGCTCCAAAAGCGCCACTCATAGCCTTGAAACGTGCAGTCCCATTCAAGTTATCTTGCGAATAGCGCATTGCATCTGCTATCTCTTGCGACTGGGCTATGCAAAAGCTTAAACTGGTAAATAATAAAAACAGATATTTTTTCATTTTGATACAATTTTAGTGTTTTATATAATTTGATAACAAGAGTTAACTTATCTTCTTCCACCACCTCTAGAACTTCCGCCTCCTCTAGAGTTTCCTCCGCCTGCGCTTGATGACCTTCCGCTATTGGAAGAGTTAATCGATCTTGAAGGGGAATAGCTGTTTTGGCTATTATTTGAATTTATTTGTCTGCTAGTGTTTGTGTTTTCTCTTCTAGTCGGAGTATTATATGATGGATTTTGGGACTGACTTCTTCTAGTAAAAGTCGGACTGTTCCTTGAGGTACTATTATTATTATTATTTATAGAACTTCTTCTAGTAAAAGTAGGGCTATTCCTTGAAGTATTATTGTTAAGAGAACTTCTTCTATTGTCAAAAGTACTTGAAGTCCTACTAGTATTCGTTCTGTTTTGAGAATCGTTTCTTGCGCTGAAGTTTCTATTTGTGTTTACAGAATTTGAGTAGGATGAAGAAGAACCTCTTCTGCTTGGATTGTATGAATAATCACGGTTACTATAATTGTATCCATAATTTGCCCAACCGTTTCCGTACCAACCATTTCCGTACCAGTTATTTCCATACCAGTTATTCCATCCAAAGCCAATATTCATACCCCAGCCAAAACCACCA
Source organism: Flavobacterium sp. W22_SRS_FP1 (assembly GCF_052113685.1). Lineage (NCBI taxonomy): Bacteria > Pseudomonadati > Bacteroidota > Flavobacteriia > Flavobacteriales > Flavobacteriaceae > Flavobacterium > Flavobacterium sp. W22_SRS_FP1. Next base: position 42,710 of record NZ_JBGQOE010000008.1, on the reverse strand, counting down.
TTAAAACCCCAGTTGTTTCCGTACCAATTGTTCATTCCCCAATTGTTTCCGTACCAGTTATTCATTCCCCATCCGTCGTTATAGATATTTACAGTCTGGGCATTTCCTCCCCATCCAGGGTAGGCAGTAAAGTTTTCCTGAAGAGTATCATTTTGTACATCGTAATCATAATAAGTATCTACATCTGTAAAGATCTCAGTAGATTCATTGTTCTGTAGAGAATTAAAATAGCTTGCATATTGATTGTCTGCGTTGTTTTGTGGTTTTCTTTCGGTAGTTTGGTTTGAAGTATTACCGTAGATTCCGTCATTATCATAGTAGGATCTGTTTTGATAGGATCCACAGGATGCCATCAAAAAGCTTAATATTCCAATTATAGGGATAAACGAAGTTTTTTTGGACAAAAATATATTAGTTTTCATATCTGTAAGGTTTTTTATTGTTGCACACTACAAAAATAGTTAGTTTTGTCGAACTATTTAGTTAAATAAAATAATGCAAAATTTGTGCCAAACTATTCAATATGAGTAAGAACCTTACTACAAGATCAGAAGATTATTCAAAATGGTATAATGAACTGGTTGTTAAAGCTGATTTAGCTGAAAATTCAGGAGTTAGAGGCTGTATGGTTATAAAACCGTACGGTTATGCTATTTGGGAGAAAATGCAAGCAGAATTAGACCGAATGTTTAAAGAAACGGGACACGAAAACGCCTATTTTCCTTTATTTGTCCCTAAAAGTATGTTTGAAGCAGAAGAAAAGAATGCGGAAGGATTTGCGAAAGAATGTGCCATCGTGACGCATTACAGACTAAAAAATGATCCAGACAAACCTGGAAAATTAATGGTAGACCCCAATGCGAAACTGGAGGAGGAGCTTATTGTTCGTCCTACGAGTGAAGCTATTATTTGGTCCACTTACAAAGGATGGGTGCAATCTTATAGGGATTTACCTTTGTTAATTAACCAATGGGCCAATGTGGTTCGTTGGGAAATGAGGACGCGTTTGTTCTTGAGAACTGCTGAGTTTTTATGGCAAGAAGGACATACAGCACATGCAACGAGAGATGAAGCTATAGAAGAATCTGAAAAGATGATGAACGTATATGCTGAATTTGCAGAAAATTTTATGGCTATTCCTGTCGTGAAAGGAATAAAAACAGAGACGGAACGGTTCGCGGGTGCTGAGGAAACATATTGTATTGAAGCATTGATGCAAGATGGAAAAGCGCTTCAGGCTGGGACGTCTCATTTTTTAGGTCAGAATTTTGCAAAAGCATTCGACGTAAAATTTGCGAATGCTGAAGGGAAGCAAGAATACGTTTGGGGAACCTCATGGGGAGTTTCTACCCGATTAATGGGCGCTTTAGTAATGACGCATTCAGATGATAAAGGATTGGTTTTGCCTCCAAATTTGGCTCCGATACAAGTAGTTATTGTGCCAATTCATAAAACAGATGAGCAATTAGATGAGATAACAGCTGAAGTAAATGTACTAGTAGCTGAATTGAAAAAAATGAATGTCTCTGTTAAGTATGATAATAGAACAACGCAAAAGCCAGGGTTTAAATTTGCAGAGTGGGAATTAAAAGGAGTTCCTGTACGAATTGCGGTGGGACCTAAAGATTTGGAAAACGGAACTTTTGAAGTTGCTCGAAGGGACATTCTAACAAAAGAAGTAAAGCCTAAAGATGGAATTGCAGCTTATATTAGAGATTTGTTAGCTGAAATTCAAGAAGATTTATTTAATAAGGCCTTAGATTATAGAGATAATCACATTACAGAAGTGAACAGTTTTGAAGAATTCAAAAGCATTTTAAATGACAAAGGAGGTTTTGTATCAGCACATTGGGATGGAACTGCAGCTACCGAAGAGAAGATAAAAGATCTGACTAAAGCTACTATAAGATGTATCCCTTTATCTAGGGTAGAAGAGGCTGGAAGCTGTATATTTACTGGGGGTCAGTCCGTAGGGAGAGTCTTGTTTGCTAAGGCATATTAAAAATAAATAAATTTTTTCGCATCTACTATTGTGCGTTTCAAAAATAGTTGTATTTTTGCATCCGCATTAGAGAAGCAGGGCCCGTTCGTCTATCGGTTAGGACGCATGGTTTTCATCCATGTAAGAGCGGTTCGATTCCGCTACGGGCTACTATTTTTTTTGCAATTTAAAGTTATCCCGAACTTAGAGGGAAAAAGGCCCGTTCGTCTATCGGTTAGGACGCATGGTTTTCATCCATGTAAGAGCGGTTCGATTCCGCTACGGGCTACAAAATTAATCTAAGATTTAGATTGATAACTAACTTAGAAGGATAATGGTCCGTTCGTCTAGGGGTTAGGACGCCAAGATTTCGTCTTGGTAACAGGGGTTCGATTCCCTTACGGACTACAAAAAAAGAATAGTAAAAGATAAAAATATAATAAAATGGCAAATCATAAATCAGCTCTAAAAAGAATTAGAAGTAACGAAACGAAAAGAGTATTAAATAGATACCAACATAAAACTACTCGTAATGCGATAAAAGCATTAAGAATAGCAACTGATAAAGTAGACGCTACATCTAAATTGTCAAACGTTATATCTATGATTGACAAGTTAGCTAAAAAGAATATCATTCATGATAACAAGGCGTCTAATTTAAAATCTAAATTGACAAAATTTGTTGCTAAATTGTAATATTTACATTTTATTGATTCTATAAAAAAAAGCTCCTTTAAAGGAGCTTTTTTTATGTTTCATTCTTTTTTAAAACTTAAACTTTTATAAAGCGTTGAGTTATTCCGCTGATGACAACTATCTAAGTTTATCTTTTAAATAATATTATTTTTATGAAGGGGATCTGCCATTTTCCTTTCTATTACAGTAGCTTATCGTGCATTTTAGCGCGTAGATTGTCCAGCATTGACACACTTATAGGTTTAGAGAGAAAATCAATGACCATAGGATATTTTTTTGCTTTTTCAAAGTCTTCAGGATCTATAGTTGAAGAAAGGAGAACCACCTTTATCTTATTAAAGTCAGAATATTCGAAACTACTAAAACATTCCAAGAATTCCCATCCACCCATTACAGGCATGTTTAAGTCTAAAAAAATTAGCTGTGGCAGTTTATGTGGGATTGCTTCAGCAGTTGACCTTCTAACTTCGTCAAAGTAGTTAATCGCTTTCTCTCCGTTTTGTGCTGTAATTATTTCATTTGAAAACAAATTCTTTATAATTACTTTTTTGCACAGCATAAGTGTTATGGGATCGTCATCGACGCATAAAATTAGATCGAGCATTTTTATCTATTTTTAAATATTAAAGTAAATGTTGTTCCTTTATTGACTTTGCTTTCAATGCTAATAGTTCCATTCATAGCTTCCACCTGCGATTTCACAAGATATAGGCCTAAGCCTTTGCTGTCGGGGTAATCATGAAACCTCTGGTATAGCCCAAATATTTTATCTCGATTTCTTTCTAAATCGATTCCGATACCATTGTCTTTAAAAACGAGAGTTGTGGAATCGTTATTTTGACTTGCATTAATCGTTATTTTTAGGGTTTTACTTTCTGCTCTGTATTTTAGCGCATTTGTTAAAAGGTTCAATAAAATGCTTTCAATATAGGTCTTGTTTATGTTTAAAACGGAGACTTGTTCAAAATCAATTTGTAATATAGGCTTATGTAGATCAATTTGAAACGAAAGTTGGCTAAAAACATCTTCAAAAACGTCTTTTAATAATAGGTCCTCTTTTTTAATAGAGAGGTTGTCTTTGATTATCATTACTTTCGTTAAGTCATTAATGGTTTCATTTAGTAAATGCGTCGATTTATCAAAACCAAACAAAATTTCTTTTAATTCTGAGTTTTCAATAGGTATGTCTTCGATAAGACTTAAAAGCCCCGTTAAATTAGATATAGGAGCTCTGAGGTTGTGTGATGTGATATAAGAAAACTCTTTTAAGTCTTTGTTGTTTTTTGTAAGTTCCCTAATAAGTTGCTCCTTTTCTTTTTCTTGTTTTTTCTCATCAGAAACATCCCTTTGTATGGATACCCAATGGGATAGTTCGTTCTCTGAATTATAAACAGGAATCATAGAAAACCGTAACCAGAATTGTTCTTTATTTTTTTTATAACTGATCATTTCGATCAGGCTTTCTTCCCTGTTTGTTAGGGCTGTAATTATTTTTTTTATATCATTTATATCTGAATTTGGTCCTTTGAGCATATCAGGGGATTGCCCTATGATTTCATTTGGTTCATAACCGGTCATTACTGAAAAAGCGGGGTTTACGTATACTATTTTCGGTAGCTGGCGATTGTTGAAGTCGGCTTCGGTAATGATTATGGAATCTTTGGTTTGTACAATCACTGTTTCTAATAATTTAAGACGTAACTCTTCTTCTTTTTGCTTTGTTATGTCTTGGATAGCGCCTATCATTCTAATGGCTTTACCGTTTGCGTCTTTCAAGAGGAATCCTCTGTCGAGCACGTACTTATAGGAGTTGTCTGCGCACTTAAACCGGTATTCGTCTTGCCAGTTACTAGTTTTTTGCTCAATAAACGAGTATAGTTTGATTGACATTTTAATACTATCTTCAGGATGAATGTTGTCAAACCACCATTTTGAACTGTCACCAACCTGGTTTTCGTCGTAGCCAAAAATAGCTTTTATTCCCTTATTCCAGAATAGTTTGTCTTCCTGTATTTTCCAATCCCATATAGTATCGCTAGTAGCTTTAGCTACAATATCGTATTTTTCATTCGATTCTTTTATCGCGTTGTTTGTGCTCTGAAGTTTTTCGAGCACTTTTTTATCTTGGTTTTGGTTTTTGGATAAAATATATCTGTATGCTATTCCGGTACATAGGATTAAGGTAATGTCTTTTAAAAAACCGTATAGTGGGTAGTTTTCTACTAAAGAGAACTTTAGCAAGGTTTTATGGAAAACAATAGCCACAAACAATGCGATAACTAGGTAAATAATGGTTATTTGATTGGATTTGTTTTTCATTACTCAAATGTAATTAAATATTATCAATTATAAAACAGGCCATATGCATAATTTGTAGCTGTTTTTTTAGCAATTTAGCTCTATGACAAAGCAACAATCTGTAAACTATTACAGAAAGATTTTTTATATCAAAATAAAGTGTACCTTTGCAGCCATTAAAAATCACAGATGGAATCTATTAGAAACATTGCAATTATTGCCCACGTCGATCACGGTAAAACAACTTTGGTTGATAAAATTATGTATCACTGTCAGTTATTTCGTGACAATCAAAACACAGGTGATCTAATTCTTGACAACAACGACTTAGAGCGTGAAAGAGGTATTACAATTACTTCAAAAAACGTTTCTGTAGTTTACAAAGGAACAAAAATCAACATTATTGATACCCCTGGTCACGCCGATTTCGGTGGAGAGGTAGAGCGTGTGTTGAACATGGCTGATGGAGTTTGTCTACTAGTAGATGCTTTTGAAGGGCCGATGCCACAGACGCGTTTTGTGTTACAAAAGGCTCTAGATCTTGGTTTGAAACCATGCGTTGTTATAAATAAAGTTGACAAAGAAAACTGTACTCCTGAAGAAGTTCATGAAAAAGTTTTTGACTTAATGTTCGAATTAGGAGCAGAAGAGTGGCAGTTAGATTTTCCAACTGTATACGGTTCAGCTAAAAACAACTGGATGTCTGATCATTGGGAAAACGTAACTGATAATGTTGAAGCATTATTAGATATGGTTATTGAAAATGTTCCAGCCCCAAAAGTTTCTGAAGGAACCCCACAGATGTTAATCACTTCGTTAGACTTCTCAGCGTTTACAGGTCGTATCGCTATTGGTCGTCTTGAGAGAGGTGTTTTAAGAGAAGGAATGCCAATTTCTTTGTGTAAAAGAGATGGTGTAATAATAAAATCACGTATTAAGGAATTACATACTTTTGAAGGCTTAGGTCGTAAAAAAGTTCAAGAAGTAATTGCTGGAGATATTTGTGCGATTGTTGGAGTAGAAGGTTTTGAAATTGGAGATACTATCGCCGATTTTGAAAATCCTGAAGCGTTACAAACAATTACTATTGATGAGCCAACAATGAGCATGTTGTTTACAATTAATGACTCTCCTTTCTTTGGTAAAGAGGGTAAATTTGTAACTTCACGTCATATTAGAGATCGTTTGACAAAAGAATTAGAGAAAAACTTAGCAATGAAATTGGGTGAAACTGATTCAGCTGATAAGTTTATGGTTTTTGGACGTGGTGTACTTCACTTGTCTGTTCTTATTGAAACTATGAGAAGAGAAGGATATGAATTACAAATCGGTCAACCACAAGTTATTATCAAAGAAATTGATGGTAAAAAGTGTGAACCAATAGAAGAGCTAACTATTGATTTACCAGAAAATCTTTCTGGTAGAGCGGTAGAGTTTGTTACTATCCGTAAAGGTGAAATGTTGAGTATGGAAGGTAAAGGTGAGCGTATGATCATAAAATTCAATATTCCATCTCGTGGAATCATCGGACTGCGTAATCAATTGCTTACAGCTACAGCTGGAGAGGCTATTATGTCTCACCGTTATATTGGATACGAGCCATTTAAAGGAGCAATTCCTGGACGTAACAATGGTTCTTTAATTTCTATGGAAAATGGAAAAGCAATTCCTTATTCTATCGATAAATTACAAGATCGTGGTAAGTTCTTCGTTAATCCTAATGATGAAATTTACGAAGGTCAAGTAATTGGAGAGAATTCTCGTAGCGATGATATGAGTGTAAACGTAACTAAAGCTAAGAAGCAGTCTAACGTTCGTTCTTCTGGAAATGATGAGAAGGCAAGGATTATTCCTCCGATTATTTTCTCATTAGAAGAGGCTTTAGAGTACATTCAAAAAGATGAATATGTTGAGGTTACACCGAAATCTATTCGTTTGAGAAAAATTTATTTGACAGAGACTGATAGAAAAAGATTTAAAATCTAATTTTATTTATACATAGTAAAAGCCATTCGAAAGAATGGCTTTTTTTATACCTTTATTTTTGAGTGTTTTACGTGGTTGGTTATAAAGCATTCTTTTTAATAATTTAGTTGTCGGTAAAAAAGCTAAAAAGCACGGGAAATAAGTGTTTTGTATATAACTATTATCTCTTTAAACTGAAGTGTCCCTTGGCTTCTCTACCGTCTTCTAACCTTACCGCATACCAATAATCATCAGCAACTAAAGGCTGGCCGTTGAAAGTACCATCCCAACCTTCACTGTTAGTGTCGATTTTAGTTATTAATTTCCCATATCTATCAAATATATAGACGACTGATTTTGAATTGAAGTTTGCATTAACGCCTTTTATATTCCAAAAATCATTAAAACCATCTCCATTTGGTGTAAAAAATTTCGGCGCTCCAAGTATCGCAATACTTTGGCTCGTAATGCCGCATCCATTTTCGTCGTTAACAAATACTTCGTGTATTCCTGCAGGAACATTGTCAAAAAAATTAGATGATTGGAAAGGTCCGTATGGATCGTCCAAACTATATTCATATTTACCAGAACCAGTAACATTTACAGTAACTGAATTTATATCTGTTAGATCAACAATGGTGATATCTGTAATGCGCGCCACGTCAGAAGCGGTTACTTTGATGGTTCGAATTCTACTGCAATCAGAAATGTTTTTTACATCAACAGTATATGTTCCTTCTGTGTTTACATCTAATTCGTAAGCAATTTGACTAGGCAAAACAATTCCGTCTTTAGACCATAAATAAGTATAATTGCTTGTAGGCGAGTTATCTTGAATTCCCGCATCTAGTTTTACAAAGAATGTAGGAAGATTGGAGCAAACTAATTCATCATCGTCACCATTTGCATTAATATTAATACGGGGCAACGGATTTACTATAAAGTTTAAAGTAGTCGTCGCGGGACAAGATGGATTTAATGGATTCGTTACTGTTACCAACACATTTTGAGTTTCTGTTGTAAAAGTTCCTGCTAAAGTTGCAAGTACAGTTCCGTTTTGTAAAGTATAAGTTACAATCATTCCTGTTTGTCCATTCAAAATTGTGTTTTGAAACGTTGACGTATCAAATGCCATCTTGCCATCTTGTACTAATGGATTTATCTCGTCATCACAAGTCGTTGTCAGCGCAGCTGGAACTGCGAATGCTTGCGGCAAATCATCAACAATAAACTGAATGGTTGTTTCATCAAAACAGCTTTGGGCTGTGTTGTTTATTACAACGGCTTTTATGGTTTGGGAAGAAGTTATGAAGGTTGATGGAAAAGGACTTGTTATCAAGACTCCATTAGCATCTTTCAACGGGTTGTTTGCCGCGTCATAATAAGTTACAGTGACCGGATAGGTTTGATTGCTTCCTAATAAAGTTGACTCTAAAGTGGTGGTATTGAAATTGAAAATACCATCTTGGTTGTCATCACATTGTCGTGGAATTGAAACGGGATTTGCAAAGGGTAGTTTTTCAACTGATAGTTTAATGAAGTCACCAAAGCCATCACCGCAATCAGAAGTTAAATTATTATTTACTCTTACCCAAATATTTTGAGAATTAGGGATGTCATTCCTGAAATTAGTATATTCACTAGGTTTAATGGCTAAAGAATTTCCAACAACGTCATTTTGGGCTAAAGCATCTGCTTTGTTTCTATAATATTTAAAGGTGTAATTTGATAATGGGGGAGGTAGTTGAGATTCTACGTCATTAATTGCATTGGTTAAATCAAAAGCTGATATTCCATCTCTTTTGTTTGTATTAGGGTCAGCTGTAGCTGTTCCATCTGCTGCTAAAGTGTCATCGCAAACAGGAGGAACTATATAGTTATAAGTTGGTGGAATTTTTGACGCTGCAACTGTTAATGTTAATTTGGCAATACTAAAACAACCAGTAATTTTATTTGCGACCCTTGCCCAAACATCCATTATTCCTTGGAGAGCTGGAAGGGGAGGATTTATATTTTCAAAAGCAAGTGGTGTTGAAATTTGATCAATTGATAAGGGATTATTTGCTTGAGCTTGTGAAGTGTAATATGTGAAATTTTCATTTATAAAATTGTTAGAAATCACATCGTTTTTCACTGTTAAATTGAAAAATGTTTTTAAATCTGAATCATCATCACATTGTATAATAGTTACAGGATTAACAACAGGTAAAGGATAAACTGTTAATGTGGTTTTTTCTGAAACCCAACCGCAAGAATTTCCCGTTTTGTTCAGTTGCACGCGATATTTGAAACCATCCATTGCATTGGTAACGCTTGTAATAGTCAAGGTGTTTGTTGTAGCATTTGAATACGGTGCAGTATTAGATATATCTGTCCAAGTTGTACCATCGGTAGATAATTGCCATTGGTAGCTATCACCATTAGCATCTATCGTGATTGTCGCATTTTTTGATTCACAAGTTGGCGGAGCATCAGGTTGTGTTGTTATTACGATAGGAGCCGAAATAGTGTAATTGAGATCAGGAATGGTATATGGTGCACCACTTACAAGTCCATTCGGGTCGACGCTTATGGGTAAATTTCCAAATTTTCCATCTCCATCAGGATCTGTAAATCCAGATTCTATAACATCGTTACACAAGTCGTTGTCACTATCTAAGTCGCGATAATTTCGTATTCCATCAGAATCGGTGTCAATTCCCGTTTCTACAGAATCCAGAATACCATCATTGTCACTGTCCAAGTCAAGATAGTCGGTGATACCGTCTCCATCCGTATCTACTGGCGTAAGTCCAGGTTCGAAAGCATTGTCAAGTCCGTCATTATTAGTGTCGGCATTTAATCTTGCTAAAACGATTGCTTGTGCTTCAATAGCATCTAAAATACCATCATTATCACTATCACTATCTAGTTGATCAGAAATTCCATCTCTGTCTGAGTCTTTAGGTATACAAACTGCAAAAAATTTAAATGATGATTTGTTTTTAGTATCATCGGATAGGTTTTTATGGGTAAAACGAATCGTATTGGTGAGATAGGTTAAAAATTTAAAAGTTCCTGTTCCTGCTGGTAATGATGTGGTACTTTTCAATCTGAAACGTATTTCAAAGGAAGAAAATTCAGTTACTCCACTCTCGTATATTCCGTCATAATTGGTGTCGATCAGTAATTGGTCATCTGGATTCAGGACAGTAATGGTTTTGTCTATATCAGAGTTTATGATGTATTCAGCGTTTGCATTCAAAAGATCTGAAGCACTGGCTGTTGTTGCGTATTCCACCGCTAAGCTTATAGGCTGTGCAAAAGTCATCTTATAAGTAACACTGTTGTCTTTTCCGGCAAGAATTTCAGTAACAAAACTACCGTCTAGACCTCCAGTAAATGTTCCAGTGGGTAAACCCGTGCCATTTGTTGATGTAAATCCGGTAAAAGAATTTGAATAAGTTCCAACGGCAACAGTTCCAACAGTAGAATTGGAAAGATCTATGTTTTGATTTCCATAGGATTCCGTGCAATTTGTAATCCCATCATTATCATTGTCAATGTCAATGTTGTCATTAGCCAAGTCGTTATCAATGTTCGTAGGACAATTGCTCACAGGTATTTTATCCGAGTAAAAGGAATCACAACCAGTGATGCTCCCTTTTACCTCATAGTAACCGGGTTGAGTTGGAATATATGAATTCGAATTCGAATTAGAAATAGGTTCACCGTTAAAAGACCATTCAAAAGTATCATAGGCAGTGATGGAACTGACCTTTAAAATGACATTAGGAATACAAGAGGAAGTTGTACCAATGCTTATTTCTGAAGTGATTTCTGGTTTTGTATCAAAACCGGAATAATATCCGCCATAGGTAGCAGCTCCATTGGAGCTATAAAAAGAAACATAAACCTGCTTGCTTGATTTCACGGCAATATTTCCCGTTGAAATTGGAATCGAATATCTTTCAAAAGTAGACTTTCCATCTACAGCAATAGGTAAAGTTGTAACAGGATCACCGTTTATTAATACAGTTGCTCCAGTTTCAGTTACGATATTTAAACTACCGTCAGTGTAATTTATATTTCCTATTTGTTCAATATATGGAATGTTGTCTACTGTATTAGGTGTGGCACAATTTAAGGGTGGCACAAAGAACATGTTTTGATTGGCCGGTGGAGAATAAACAGTGCTATTTCCACCAATACACTGGTAAGCAAAAACCTTTTCAGAGCTTGAAACATATAAATTTCCATTGCTAAATTGGCTTCCTTCAATCGCGACATAATCTCCCGCATTAATCAGAGTTATAAAAGGGTTAAAAATGTCATTTATTTTAATGATTGTATTAGGTTTGTGAGCAATCAAGATAACCCGCTCCAGTTCATCTGTACCCGCTCCTTTTACAAAGATGTATTCCGTACCCGTTTTTTCGAATGGAACAATTTGATCAAAACCTACATCTCTTCCTATTGGACCGACTATTCCTGGAGCGACATTACCGATAGCCGTACTATTGCTTCCGCAAAAGGAGCCCGAATTGACGACTACCGGTTTATCTGATTGGACCAAAGCTCCAATCATTTTAGAGCTATTAGAAGTCGATGTTGGATCGTTTTCAAGAGCTAAAACATAACTTTCATTTTTATTTAACGTTATTGAAATGGCCCCACTAATTATAGTACCGTTGCTAAGAACTGTACCGTCAGGAATGTTTGAAATAGTTATTGCGGTGTTATTTTCTGTTGAAAGAATAGAAGCAAAATTTAATAAAGAATTATCATAAAGGGGGTTTAGCATGGCACCTAGTCTAAAGACTTTTCCTAGAGCACTATTTCCTTTTGATACCAATCCTCCTGCATGATTATATGAGTTATTTAAAGTTGAAAATCCTGCATTAACACGTACACTGACATAAATTAAATCATCAGCTTCAATGATATATCCTTTGTTACTTACTTTACCTGTACTGGCTTTCGGAATAAATAATCGACTGTCATTCCCTTGTCCAATAGGATAAATTTCCGGCTTGCTATTAGTAACGACTCGTGTGATTGTGTTTCCTCCAATTTCAATAATTTTGACAATGACGTCCGCGTTGCTAGGTGTTGAAATATATATAAATTGATCTTCAGCTAGGTTGTTTTGTGCGGTTAAAGGAGGTATATAATGCGTTTTACTAAACTGTGCAAAACAGCTTATCGATAAAAAAGTAAAGAAAATAAGTATTGCATTTTTCATGGGCTAAAAGTAGGTAAATATCCCTTATCTTTTGAGAGTGAAGTGGCCTTTTATGATTTTACCACCTTCAAATTTTAAAGAAAACCAATAATCATCTGAGGGCAATGCAAACCCATTAAAAGAACCGTTCCATCCAAAAAGCGCAGGGTTGAATTGCTTTAATAATTTGCCATAGCGATCATAAATAGTAATAGTAGATTTAGGTAGCAATTCAAGGTTTTTTATATTCCAGGTATCATTATATCCGTCCCCATTTGGTGTAAAAAACCTCGGGTAATCGAGAATGGAAATAGAATAAGTCAGATAAGCACAAGTGTCAGCATTCCTAATGAATGCTGTGTAATTCCCAACTGCTAGATTAGTAAAGAAAGGGGAGAGCTGGTAGTTCTTTCCGTCTAATGAAAATTCGTAAGTTTCATTATCTGCTGGAGGTATCAACTGGATTGAATTATTATTACCAGAAAAATCATTTACAATGGGTCTTGTTGATGGTGTAGTAATCGATTCAAAAGTAGCTATAGTTTGCAAGTTTATTTCGGCAGTTTCAGTGCATCCATATGTTTCACTAGTCACTTTTACAAAAACGGTTTGGTCTGTTGGTGCTGTTTTTACAAATGATGTAGGGTTTGCAATAGGGTTTGATAAAACAGTTCTCGCCTGTGTTTCGTAATATTCGAAAGTAGTCAAGCTGGAATCCCCATTTTTAATGATGGTTTCCGTTTCTGTCAAATCAAAAGAAGGGTCGTCGTTATCATTACATTTTATAAGTTCAGCATTATTCAAAATTATCTGAGGTGCGTATTCTATTTTGATTTCGCCACTTACTGTGCAAGTTCCCGCCACAGGCACTTCCACTTTATAAATACCTTCTTTCTGTACAATCAAGGAAGAACCTATGTCGGGAAGAGTTGTCGTTCCGCTGGAATCAGTTCTGGTCCATTTGTGAGGGCCAGTTAGACTAGAGGAAAGCGTGATGGTTTCCCCAAAGCAAGCAGGGTTATTGGTATCGATTAATTTGTCTTGACCTAAATCAATTTTCGAAACAAAGCTGCCAGCTTTAATGAAGACCGCAGAATCGTAAAGTTCATTTTCAGCACCAAATTGCCCAGCATCTGCTATCACTAATTTTATATGATAAGACTTCCCTGCGAGAACGACTGTTTGCGCTGTCAGAACTGTGGTTTGGCCAGCGTAATTGATAGGGCTTGAATTTGTGGATGCTATGTTGGACTGCCCAAAATATTCTTCGTTAGCTGCAGGGCATCCTGCTATCGTGGTTCCGTCTGCCCTAGTAAAGTTAGGGATGAGGGGATGTACATTTTTAGATGAAACGGGGGTAATTGTGTTTGGGAGTACTGCCAAGTTTTTATAAGCTGCAGAACCACCATTTTCCTTAATCAAAAAAGCAAATCCATCGGAATATTGGCAAGGAAAGTAGTCTTGGTATTCATTAGAGGCAAAAATGTAATCAAAGCTGATGAAATTAGTTAAAGGGATAAAATCGAACTCTAAAACGGTAGCATTTTTTGAATTAATACCTAACACCTGATCCAAATCTGAATCCCCTAACCAAGAAGAATCTCCCTCACCTTCGCTTTTTACAAATGGACCTTCCGCATTTTTACCACTTCCTGTGCTTAACAAAACACCTTCCGAAAAGGGAAAACTACTTGTTCCAGCGCTGAAAGAGCCATAACTGTTTGTGGAGCCGGGAAAGGTATCGCCTTTCACTTCTTCTCCGGTAACATCTACACAAGAGCCGTTATTCGTTAATATACTTGCAAGATCTACTGCATTTTGCGCATCATCGACTATAACAAACTGAGCGGTTGCACTAACAGAGTAGCAACAGACAAAGATGTAGAATAAAATTATTTTTAATAGTTTCATAGACAAGTAAAGGTACTATAAATCCCTGTTTTTAAGTAATTTGTATGAGAATAACATGAATAGAAGAGACCATGCCACTACAATAAGTATTGATGAATAATGTACATTGAAGTCTTTTACGTCATCCACCCCTATTTGGGTTCCGATGGTTTTAATCAAGGATAATCTAGAAAAAGGTTCCGCTATTAAATTTGACATTGATTCTAGAGGAAAAAACTGTGTAATAGAATCGGCTATATTATTATCAGGAAAAATTTTAAAGTTTAAAATACCTTTTGCAATTCCTTCTATTATGTTCCAAACTAAAAGGAAGCCAAGGGCAAAAGCAGAACGTTTTACTAATATTCCTAAAAACAAGCAAAAAGAGAAAAAGCCAACTAACTTGATAAAAAAGGCTAAAAGGTACTCCATCTTGGAAAATACGATACTCATTTCAGTAGAGGAAGAAAAGCTATAGCCTAAAGTTAAACTCATTACGAAAACGAAAACGGTAGAGGCAAAAGCAAATGCGAGTACTGTCAAAAATTTAGATAGAATGAATTCTTTTTTGCTCATCCCATCAATCAAGTTTTGTTTTAGTGTGCCGTAGCTGTATTCATTTGCCATCATCGAAACAATAACAATAGCCAAAAAGAATTTCAACCAAGCTGCTATATAGGTATTAAAATGCCAAATAAAAGGAAAATTAAATACTCCCATTTCGGAAAGATGGAGTTTGAAAACACCTATGTTAAACGTTATTGATGCAATCAACGCAATAAATGAAAGTAAAATAAAATAAGTTAGTGTCAACACGCGACTTGCTTTATTCATCCAGATTTTTTGCAATTCTATAGAAAGTAATCTTTTCATTTTTGATGTAGGAGTTAGGATTTGTTAATTTACCGTGACTAAAAGTGATTAATTGTTGACTACTTTTTTGTCAATTCTAAAAATTGTTCCTCTAAACTGTGTTTGCGTTTTACTAAATGACTTAAATTAAGATTGTTTTCAAAAAGGAATTTATTCAAACTCGCCGCTTCTAATGGACTTTTTAAATAGACAAAAACCTTCTGTTCTTGCTGCTTTATACTTTCAACGGCAGGATGTGTTTTTAAAACTAGTATTAATTTTTCGGTATCATCCGCTTGTAGTTCAAAGAAGTCTTGATTTGCTGACATGCCGTCAACGGTACCTGAATATAAAACGGTACCTTTTCTTAAAACTAATACATGTGAACATACTTTCTCTACCTCGTCAAGGAGGTGCGAAGCTAGTAAAATAGTTGTTCCTTGAGCAGCGATTTGTTTAACTATGTCTCTGATTTGATGTATTCCCTGAGGGTCTAGACCATTGGTGGGTTCGTCCAGAATTAATATTTCAGGATCATTCAATAGGGCAGAGGCGATGGCAAGACGTTGTTTCATTCCCAAAGAAAAAGAGCTAAAATTGCTTTTTTTTCTTTCCTCTAGACCTACCAAATGAAGTTTTTCCTGAATTTTAGTATAACTAATATTCTTTATTTTACATACCAGCTTTAGGTTTTGCTCTGCGGTCATATAAGGGTAAAAATTGGGCCTTTCGATAATGGCTCCCACTTTCTGCAAAGCTTCGTGGGTTTGCATCTTACCTTCGAACCAACTGTATTCTCCCGAAGTTTTATTCACTACATTTAATACAATTCCCAATGTCGTGGACTTGCCGCTTCCATTAGGACCGAGAATGCCGTAAACATTACCTTTTTTTATTTCGAAAGAGACATTCCGTAAGGCTTGTAAACTGCCATAACGCTTGTTAAGGTTTTTAATTGAAAGTATGGTTTCCAAAATGTTCGATTTTTTGTGTTTTTTATAGAATCAACAAGATATGAATTTGTTCCTGATAATTGGAAATTAGTTTAATATTTCAGTTAATGCTTAAAGCGGTAATTTTCGGAATAATAGGTCGTGGGTTTGTCCCTCTGATGAAAAAAAAATTAAGTTGTTTGCTTTTAAGTCTAATTAGTGTGGAGAAGTTGGCGTTTAATTGCCATTGCATATAAATTGATGTAAATTTGCAGTAAAAATAAAACACGCATGAGCGACGACGAAGTTCTTTTTAAAAAACCTAGTTATCCAATCAATAATTCGCTTTCTGATTATTTAAAGCGATTTGACCGGATTTCTAAAGTGCCTATTTATTATGATGATCTGCTGCGTTTTTCGGGTTTTATAAATGTATACGATAAGCAAGAAGTTGATACATTATGGATACGTGTATATTACAATGAATTTGAAAGGCAGGAAATAGATTTGACGTTAAAGAAAATCTACTCTCTTTTGCACTCAGATGGAAATTTAGATATTATTAAATTTTTGAATGTAGATTCAATCGATTATTGCACTTTTGGAAATTCGAAGCCTTTTCGAATAAAAGTAAGAAACATCTTAAATGACAATTACACTCATTTTTATGTAAAGAAAGCAGATGCTTCCAGAGTTTATGGACTTGAATTAGAACATATCCTGTCTCCTGATAAAATAAATTTCTTAGTGTATGAAAACACTTTAGTAGAGGAGCATATAATGGGTATTCCTGGAGACGTTTTTATAAAAACACTCCTCAATGATTGTAGCGATACTGAAAAATCACAAATAGCAAAAGAATTTGTGAAGTTTAATGAGCGCTGTATGATTCGACTTCTAGGAGATATGAGATCTTATAATTATGTGATTGTTCCTATTCACGATTTTGATCAGGTGGTTTATAGGATTCGTCCGATTGATTTCGATCAGCAATGTTATGAAGGAAGCTTCAAGATATACCGCCCGCAGTTTTTTAAGGAGAATTACCCTATGGTGAAATTAGTTAAGGATAAATTGCAGGAAAGCTCAATAGAGCAATATAAAAATGAGGAGCGTGCAGTTCTGGCAAAAAGAATTTTATCTGCCGAAACTCGTATTAAAAGATTATTGAAGATTATGGGGCTGGACCTTATTGCGCCGGATGAGCATGTAGAACAATTAAAGTCGGACCTATATAAATACACAAACGATCTTAATTTTAAAAATGCTAAACGAATGGGAAATGTTTTAACTGCCGCTTTTAGATTCGTTACTAGGAACTTCAAAAACACCAATTTATTCAAACCAGGGTTTTAGATTAGAAAATATTCTTAATAGTAACTGTTTTTGGGATTTAATTACAGTCTCTGACTATTTCCTTTTTCTGTTTAATCTTCTGTTTCAGTAATAAAATTAAATGCGTTACTAATAGTAGGATCATCTTGTTTTATTTAGTCAACAGTAAAAGAAAAAGATAATAAGAAGCAGCATTTTAAAATTAAGAAAAACCTTGCAAATTATTTTATTGTCATATAAAAGTAATTAATCTGCGTGAGTCTTTTTTTGAAGAAAGTTCTTCAGAGTTTCATTTATTTCTTTTAGCTCTGGGCTAAGAAAAGTGATTCGCCCTTTTGCATCATTTGTTAATTCTAAACCACAATGTACACATTTATACTCTTTAATATGATTTGTAATAGTTCTGATCGTGTGTATTTTATGTCCAAAAAGAAGGCAAATAAAATTTCTGCAGATAAATTTTTCTTTGGTTGCGCTAGTTTTCATAAGGTGTTAGCTTTAAAGACGTTAAAGATATATTTTTTATCGATAAAATAGTCAATTTAATCGATAAAAAACATTTTATTTTATGTTACGCGAAAAAAAACTGACACAAAAAGAAAAAAAATTCTATTTTTTTTACGAATTAGGGTCAACTAGCAATAAAAAATCCCCAACTACAATTTGTAATTGGGGATTGCTATGATAAATGATGTAATTATCGTTATGATTTTTCTTCTTTATTGAAGTAAACTAAATAATAATACATTTGTTTTTCTTCGTCCCAACCTTTTTCAACATATTTCTCTGCGCTTTCAGGATTGATGAAATCCATTTTAATTTGGATTTGCGTATCTAAGTTGATTACGTTCTTTATTGATTTACGAGCATCTGTTACTGCAGCGTTTGCAATAGGAAAAGAGGTTACATCTTCGATACTATATTTTTCGCCTTTGTCAACCTTATAATTCTTGAATTCTGGAATTAAGTCTGGATTATCTAATACTTCGTTCAAAAAGTTAGTTTCTTCAAATTGATCATTTTTGGCAAAATAATTCACGGAGCGATTCATAAACATCACTTCTTCCTTTTTGTCCTCTGCTGGAAAAACAACGTCCTTAGCAAAATTTTGACAAAATTTTAAATATTTCTTTGTAATGAAATTTTCATCTTCAAATGCATCAACCGATAGAAAATGCTCTAGCCAATAGCGAGCATCGTATCGATTACTATCAACAGTCAGGATTTTATACCCTTCTTCTTTTTTATGATTGAAAATAATACAGCCTTTATCTAACTTACTCAAGTTAATTCCTTGCTGCAATATCATTTCAAGGTGTGTTCCTTTTTCTTCAAACTGTAAAAAATCAGCTTGTAATTCGCTTTTGAATATTCCAATGGCGTCCACAACGTTGTTATCAATATTTACATTAGTCAAATAGGTCACGTAAACTTCGCCATTCTTAATATGCGGATGGTTTGACTGCTCATATAAGTGTTGGGTTATTTTTTTTGATTCTTCATGCAGGTTGCTTGGATTCTCAAAAATTTCTGTCGCAAATTTGTACATGTCATTATAATCCAAATCTACTTCGTGAGCAAACTGAAAATAGTTTTCTTCTTTTTCTCGAAAGGGTTTTAGAAAAAATTCTTTGATGAGCGGTACTATTTCATCTTGAAGACTAAAAGGCTGTTCTGACAAGAAAATAGCTTCATTGCGACTTTTATTTCCTACTCGGTGGATAGAAAGAGTCTCTATATGTGTGTTAAAAAGGTTTATCATTTTTTTTGTTTATGTTAGATGAAAAAGCCAAGATAAAGGACTTTGCTGAGGTCATTGATCTTGGCTCTTTATTCTTAGTTTTTAGCTGTTTTAGTTCCAATTTTCTTCAAACCCAAAGTCTTCAAAGCTGTCGTCTCCCTCAAACATGTCAAGGTCGTCTTCATCTAGTCCGTCTTCATACTCGTTAGCAAAATCATTAGCATTCTCAGCTTCAAAGTTTTTTTCTTCAGATTCGTCTGGCATTTCTCCGTGAGAGAATAAGGTTTCCGGATAGGTGTTTCCTGCAACTTGTTCCTCTACGGAAGCTAGCTCAACAAGGAATGTCCACATGTTTATGAAATCATAAACATAGATTATTTTTGTATTCTTGTCATCTAAAAGATCTGAGAGTTTATAATCGCTCATTATTTTTTGTTCACCAAGAACGTCTCCAGTATCAAATAAGGAGATTTCATCTTCTTGATTCCAAGTCTCGTCACAGGTATAGAATGAAGCTACCTCCATACCATCAAAACCAAAGGAATTGAAGATCGCGTTGTGTAAATCTTCTAGAGAGTCATCAGCAAGTATTGCTATGTCTCTGAATATATCTTCCTCTGCATCTAATATTACCCTGAATTTGTAAACCATAATCTTTTATTTTAATGAAAGTTCAAAGGTAAAATTTAATTTTAGATTTCAGATTTCAGAAAGATTATTTGTTGAGAATATTTTTGCTTATAACGGATCATATTGGACTAGTAAATCTTCAGGATCAAAAAAAAGTAAAAAACACTTTCTTTAATTCTGATTTTCGAGGAGAAACCCTATGTCATTAATTTTAAGGATCTTAATTTATTGATTTTTAAGTGATTTATGTATTTTTTTCCTGATTTTATGGTATTTTTTATGGTTGGGATAATACCTGTCAGCTGTCATATTGTTGAAAATCAAAGCTACTACAAGAAGAATCATTACGCCGCTTAGTACGGGCATAATGACATACCAATAACCTAGATTTTTTATCTCTGCAGAGCCAGTGACAGCTATCAGTGCGGTGGCTCCTCCTGGAGGATGTAGAGTTTTTGTCAATTGCATCAAAACAATAGAAATTGAAACGGAAAGAGTCGCCGTTAGCCAGAAGATATCTGGAACATATTTAGCGATAGTTACACCTACAATTGCTGATAGAACGTGGCCTCCAACTAAATTCCGAGGCTGAGCTAAAGGACTTTGAATTACGCCGTAAACTAGCACGCTTGATGCACCAAATGAGCCTATAAGATATACTGCGTCAGAATGTGGTAGCGTTTTTGACTGCAGGTAGGCAATAATTCCAATACCTATAAATGAACCTAAAAAAGCCCAAAAATGCTCTTTAAAGTCGATGAGGGTTTCTTTATAAAGGACGTACCGAGTTTTGCGATACTGTTTTCTAATATTTGTAATAGGCATAAGGTCTTGATTTTCATTTACTGTAAACGATCCAGTGGATTTATTTTTCGTAAAATTCTATTGGTAAATCATCGGGATCTGCAATAAAGAAAAATCTTTTGTCTGTAAATTCATCTATTCTAATTTCTTCTGATGTAATGTTATTTTGAACTAAATAATCACGTGTTTGCTCAATATCATTTACTTCAAAAGCTAAATGACGTAAACCACAAGATTCCGGACGTGAAGCTCTTTTTGGGGGATTAGGAAAAGAAAAAAGCTCTACAATATATTCGCTATTTAACGCTAAATCTAGTTTATAGGAATTCCGTTCTTCTCGATAAATTTCTTGTATTGCTTTTAGTCCTAAAAGTTCAGTGTAAAAAAGTTTTGACTTTTGATAATCAGAACAGATAATAGCAATGTGATGAACTTTATTTAGATGTAACATAGTATTCGTGAATTAGTTTTAAGATTTGTATTATTGATTTAATTTCCGGATCACTTTTGCCGGATTTCCAACTGCTAATGAATTATCAGGAATATCTTTGGTAACCACAGAACCTGCACCAATCACGCATCCTTTGCCTATTGTAATTCCTGGACAAATGACCGAGTTTCCACCTATCCAGCAATCGTCACCAATAGTTATTGGTAAAGCACTCTCAAGTGTTTTTCTTAATTCGGCTTCTAGTGGGTGAGTGGCGGTGTACAATTGAACGTTTGGTGCAAAAAACACATTTGAACCAATGTTGACTTTTGCGCAGTCTAAAACTACGCAGTTTACATTGAAATAAACGTTTTCGCCACAACTGATATTATAACCATAGTCACAGAAAAATGGGGGCTCAATATAAAGATTTGCTCCTGCATTAGGGATCAGTTCTTTTATTATTTCACGTGCTTTTTTAGTGATTCTATATTCGTTTACATTCAGCCGATGGAGTAGGTTTTTAGATTTTCGTCGGTCTTTTACTAAAACAGGATCTCCAGCCAAATAATATTCTCCATCTATCATTTTTTCTTTTTCTGTTTTCATATGTTGCATGTTGTTCTTGGTAAATATATGAGAAAATAAAAAGCATAGCAACCTAATATCAAAGAACTGAAACGTGGTCATTCCTTTTTGTATTTTAGTAAGTCTTTATTAGAACAATTTCCTGCACTTAATTGTTTTGATTTTCCAATAATAAATATTTTGAATGGGTCTTTTTAGACATTCAATTGTCCGATGGTTTGCCCTTTTGGGTATTCGAAAAAGTAGAAATTAAGAGTGCAATTATCTTCATTTTGGCATATGATGAACATGCTTTGAGAGCATTTAAATTGAACAGTATTGACTATATTTTGAAACCAATTGACGAAGATGATTTAGAGGCTGCCGTACAGAAATTCCAGACTCGCATTCCAAAGGAAGATTCACTTAAAATGAACTTTGAGGAGATTAGGAAAATGCTTTTTAATCCATTTGATAAAAATCATAAAAAGAGATTCACCGTTAGAATAGGTCAACATTTGAAAGTGATTTTAGTTGAAGAAATTAAATGTTTTTTCAGTGAAAATAAGGGTACGTATATCCGTACTTTTGGCAATAGAAATTATCTTATCGAATCGTCTTTAGAGCTTTTAGAACAGGAACTGGAGCCAAAATAATTTTACCGAATAAGCAGAGAATTTATCATTCCGTTGAAAGCGACTAAGGAAATTGTAATTTATAGTAGCTCGCGTTTAAAGATTGTTTTACTCTCTTCTATTTACGATTATGTTGTTCTGATTCGGGAAAAAGTAACTGATTTTAAAAACTCGACAGGCTAGTTTTTAACTTAAAGCTGTTAGCGATGTTGTTTTATTTAAATAATTGGTAAATAGCATTTTAAATTGTCGCTATAGATTATTTCTATATCGCATTTAGGCTTTTAAAAACCGTTTTCGTATTGCTATTAAGATAAAGATGAATACAGAATAAGCTATAAAAAACACAGGGATGTATTCTAGGAAATCCAGAGCTATCATCAACGCAATTAGTAATAATTGAAATCCCAGTCCATACAAAGAAACGAAGGTCATAAACCAATTGGGAAAAGTTTTTCGCTTGTAGGCATCGCTATCTAGAGCATGAATTATTTTGTCGAAACCTCCGTAAACTATTGTATAAATCAGGTGTAAAATTGTTACTGATTTTTGACTTTCTCCTGGCAATGCCTTAGGTGTTTTATCCTCGAAAATTTTACTCGTTTTATCACCGCCTATTGATCTGTTCCTTAAAATAACGTAGTAGTAATTGTATAGTGTCCCTTGTAACTGAATGCAGAAAAAGGCAATTAATGTAATCCAAAAAGGAGTCTTTGAGACGTAACAAATGGCAGATAAAAACAAAAAGTTTAGTATAATATCAAAGACGCTATCTAGATATCTTCCTGTATAAGAAGGCGTTTTTTTTAGTCTTGCGAGTTCCCCATCAGCGGCATCAATAATTGACTTTAGAATAATAAAAAGACCGGCCAAGTAGTACTGACTTTCTAAGATAAAATAGATAGCAATTAGTCCGCAAATGCCAAAAAGCAGGGTGACATGTATGGGTGTAAATTGAGTGTTTTTTAAACGATTTGCAAGTAGGTTTCCAGGTGTTCTTCCGTAATCTGATAGATCGAAAAACTTATCCTTAGGAGCAAGTTTAGACATTTAACGTTTGAAAAGTAGTAAGACAATATAGTCAGAGGCCAAAGATACTCTTAATATTGAGTAGTATTTGAATAAACATTTGTTTAGTTTTTGTTAAATAAACTAAACTTTAATTATACCGCTTGATCTAACTAGGTTAAATGAGATCGATTCTTGGTTGTAAAATTGTTTGATTCGAAATAGCCGGAGCTGTTAAAAAAGGAAAACCTTAGGACTATAGTGCATAATGAATACAGAACGGAGAAGACTTTAGTTGTTGCCATTATTTTCGATCCTGTATTTCTTTCACGTGGAGTTTAAATTAACCGGTACCGATTAAAAAAGATTTAGGTTTGTCGAAACAATTTATTTATTACCCTATAGGGCGTATCTTCTTAACTTAATGATTGTAGAAATTATTAAATTTAGTTTTAGAAGTCGAGATATGTTTCATATAAAAAGGTATCCTGAAGAGCTTTTTGTGTCCAAAGCAATTCAAACTATATTAATTATAATTTGAATTGCATATGAGTCTACATCTGTAGACAAGGGCTAGTTTAATGCAGGTCTACCTAATTACTTGATTTTTTTATCTGTTAGGCAATGGTGACTACATATTAATGTAAATACCTTTTATTTTGCGTCAATGGTTTCTAAATACAAATACGTTTGTGCTCCAAAAAGTAAAGTAGCAAGTATGAGGTGCAGTGGTTGGGAGGCAAAAGGAAAGTCAAAATAATACATTGCCATTCCAGAAAGGATTTCAATACCTATTAACGACATAACCCAGTTTATCTTATTAAACCCTAGTTTTAAATTTCTGTTTTTCAGTAACAAAAATAAATTTAAACCTAGAATTAGAAGTGACGAAGAGCGGTGTACGTAGAAAATTAAGCTTGGGTTTTCTAAGACTAGTGCCATCTGGTCATATCCTAGTAATTTTACTTGATAGTCAACGTACTGACGTACTTGCGTACCTAAAACAATTTGGACAAAAGTCAAAATCAATGTTAGTAGAACAACTTTTTTGAAAACAGGATTCTTTTTAAAAGAATTAACTTTCCCTTTTGCTTTTTTAATCAAATAAATTAATAGCGCTACAATTACTAGTGCTACAATCATGTGGATGGTTATTTTTACTGGATTTAGTACCGAATATACTACTCTGGCGCCAAGCCAACCTTGGAATCCGATTAATATAACGGAGGCCCATGAAAGTAGCGTTATTTTTTTGTCTGATTTCCAATAGCCTATAGAAAAAACAGCCATCAAAAAAATGGCAATACCTGACAAAGCTCCTACTAAGCGGTTGATGTACTCAATCCAAGTTTCTGTGGCGTTGAAGAGAGCATAATCATGCTTGGTGTAAAGTCTCCATTGCTGCTGATCAAAGGTGTTTTGAGTTTTGAAATTTCCATTTGCAACCCATAGTTTATCATCTTTTATTATGACTTGTCCTTCCTCGAATTCTCGATTAGGGGTCCATGTGAGTTCCTTGATGTCTGTAGGTGGAATGTAATAGCCAAAGCACTTTGGCCAGTCAGGACAGCCCATTCCGGACCCGGTCATGCGAACTAAAGCACCTGCTATGATTACTAAATAAACAAGAACTAATGTTGTTTTAGCTGCGGAAGTAAAATATTTTTTCATGTATAAAGTCAATTAGACTGCTATTGCAAATTTATTGTAAAATAGATATCAAATAGAAAAACAAAAGTTAATCTTAACTTTTATGTGATTTTTATCAATCCTATTTTTGAGGCTCTTTTTAACATGAATTCATAAGCTGCTTGATATTCGTTTGGAATTTCGCCCTCTAATATGGCTTCTTTGATAGCTTCTTTGAGCATACCTATTTCTTTTGAAGGTTTAAGATTGAAAAGCTCCATAATTTCTTCACCAGTTATTGGCGGTTGAAAATTACGAACTTGATCGCGTTCTTCTACTTCCACAATTTTTTTGCGGACGATTTCGAAATTACTATGGTATTTTTTGAACTTGCCAGGGTTTTTAGTAGTGATGTCTGCTTCGCAAAGCGTCATTAAATTTTCCACATCTTCGCCCGCATCAAAAACCAAGCGCCGAACTGCCGAGTCGGTCACGGTTTCTTGTGACAGAACAATAGGACGGGAACTCATCATGACCATTTTCTGAACAAATTTCATTTTTTGGTTTAAAGGCATGTGCAAGCGCTCAAAGATTTTTTTGACCATCTTACCTCCTAAGAACTCATGTCCGTGAAAAGTCCATCCCTGTTTCTTATTGAAACGTTTAGTTGGTGCCTTCCCGATATCATGTAATAAAGCGGC
Source organism: Flavobacterium sp. W22_SRS_FP1 (assembly GCF_052113685.1). NCBI lineage: Bacteria > Pseudomonadati > Bacteroidota > Flavobacteriia > Flavobacteriales > Flavobacteriaceae > Flavobacterium > Flavobacterium sp. W22_SRS_FP1. The sequence goes on along the minus strand of NZ_JBGQOE010000008.1, from coordinate 17,413 downwards.
CCATCTAAGCCATACATCGTCGGTATTTGGGCAAATATTGTCTACGACTTCCAGCGTGTGGTAAAAGTTGTTTTTGTGGGTTTGACCTTCGATTTCTTCTACTTGATTTAAGGCGGTCAATTCAGGTAAAAGAATGTCAAGAAGTCCTGTTTTATATAATAATAAGAACCCGACAGAAGGTTTGTCTGTTGAAAGGATTTTGTTTATTTCGTCTACAATTCGCTCCCCGGAAATGATTTTAATTCGTTCCGCATTTTTCGTGATGGATTCCAATGAATTCTTCTCGATTTCAAAGTTCAACTGATTGGCAAAACGAATGGCTCGCATCATGCGCAACGGATCATCGGAGTAGGTGATATTTGGGTCAAGAGGTGTTTTTAATACTTTGTTCTCCATGTCTTTCAGACCGTCAAATGGATCTAGAAGTTCTCCGAAAGTCTCTGAATTCAAAGATAAAGCCAAAGCGTTAATAGTAAAATCTCTTCGGTTTTGGTCGTCCTCGAGTGTGCCATTTTCTACAACCGGATTACGGCTGTCAAAATGATAAGATTCTTTTCTAGCACCGACAAACTCGATTTCGGTATCCTCAAAACGCAACATGGCTGTCCCATAGGTCTTGAAAACTTGTACTTTTGGTTTTTTAGGAAGTAATGTCGAAACTTTTAACGCTAGCTCAATACCACTACCAACGGCGACAATGTCGATATCTTTTTTAAAATCCCGTTTTAATATCAAATCTCTCACAAATCCACCAATTACATAACTTTTGATATTAAGTTCTTGGGAGGCTTGAGAAATGACTTGAAAAATTTTATTGTTTAAGGCTTTTGTATAATTCATAATTTTTTACCGCAAATTCGCAAATTAATTTTTTGAACTTATGATGCGTTTGTATTCTAAAGATATTAGGTTGAAATTAACAAGTATTGCTAATTTATTTTTTGATACTTTTAAATAGTTTAAACATTGATTAAAATGACTATTATTGAAGCATTCTACAGTTTTTATTTCAAGAATTATTTTTCCGTAAACGACAAAATCAGCATAAAACTTATGGTTTAAAATAGTGTCTTTATAGCTTACAGAAAATTCCTTTTCTCGATTGTATGGAATGTTTTGTTGTTGGAATTCATATTCGATAGCATCTTTATAGACAATTTCTGAAAATCCTTTTCCGAAATTCTTATGAACTTCGAACAGAATACCCACTAGTTTGTAATTTTCTTCTTTATAAATATATTCTTCCATCTAAGTAAAAAAATTATAATTTGCGAATTTGCGGTAAGATTTTACTTTCTAATTATTTTCACCTGGGCATCATTCGACAATTTTATGATTGTAGATGGTTTTCCGGCAATTTTATCGCGTTGCAAATTTACAACATAGTCTACACCTTTGATAATCTCGGGGCTGATTTCTTTAAAACTTTTTGGAGATGGGTGGCCTGAAATATTTGCTGAAGTAGAAACTAATGGTTTTTTCATCTTTTCCATTAATTTGAAACAGAAAGGCTCTTTCACAATCCTGATTCCCAAAGTATTATCGGATGCTATAAGGTTTTTAGCTACATTTCGTGGTTGGTCGAGAATTATAGTTGTTGGATTTTCGGATAAATCGATAATTTGCCATGCCACCTCAGGAATTTCCTTAAAAACATTATACATCATTCTTTCTCCATTCATCAAAACAATCATGCTTTGGCTTTCGGCTCTGAGCTTCAGCTTATAAATTTTGTCTACGGCCTCAGCATTGGTTGCGTCACAGCCAATTCCCCAAACAGTGTCTGTTGGGTAAAGAATTATTCCGCCTTCTTTTATAATTTCGTATGCTTTGTGAACTTCTTCGTTAAGATTTTCCATTTTTTATAATTAAAATACAAGTGACAAGTTTATATTTGCAAAGAAACGAATAATTATTTTGAAAGTAGTATGTGCATGCACTTCTAACTTCGAATCTGGTGTTGAGATTGCTAAGTATTCAGTGAATAGCTGATCTGCAAAAGTGCGGAGGTAAATATTGTTTTAGAATGTTAAATCGCCTAGTTTTAAATAAAGCGCGTGTAAAAAAAACGTGAAAATTTAGATAGACAGTAAAGAATTAATGAAAGAATCATTAGTAACCTCTTTTTATAATTGGACAGATTCACTTGAATTGGTTATCAACAGAATTATGATACAATCTATTGTGAATAAACAATGTATAATAGCAGATGATGATGCAACTGGCGAAACAAAATTACTTATTGGATAGTTTAAATAAAAAACAAGTATCTCTATTTATCATATTTGTCAGTAAATTTTGTGCTGTAGAAAAATGAAGATTCTAAATAGGGCTATTGTTCAAGGTACAACGGATTATATAATTAAGATTGCTGGCGAATGTATTGTGCATAAGTATTGTAGTAAAGATGATTTAAAAGCGGTAGAAAAAGCAGTTAATCTATATGGATTAAGAATTAATTTTTTGCCTGAATTTTTTGCAAATGAAATTAAAAACAGATCGCGAAGTTTGCACATTCCCTTTTTGGTGCAATGATTTTATTGCGATTAATTTATAGAATGAAAATTTTGAATGTTGGGGAAGAGAGTTCGAACTTAGCAATTCATCCTAGAAACAATGGAATTATCGTTAATCAATTGTGCTTTAACGGAATTGTAGATCATAATGTAAATTCTAAGCGAGATTTTGAATTGAATAATCAAATTCGAGATAAAATTATCGCGGAAAGAATTGTTGTGGGTTGCAATGGGATTAATAAATGTTCAAAGTAAATAATTTCAAAATCAATCAGTTTCCGTGAAAACAAAAAACTTCATCATTACGGAAAAAATATTTGAATATTAAATAAAAAAATTATGCAGATAACAATTATATCTCTTGACTTATATGGTTATGATTTTTACATCGTAAAGGAACTGGAAGAAAGAGGGTATTTAGTTAATCATTTTAATATTGATAAAAATAAATACCAATACAAAAATGTCTTTGAAAAAATATTTAATGGATTTAGGAAAGTTGTTTTAGGTAAAAACTACAAAAAAGATCATTTAAATAAAATAATTCTTGAAAACATATCAAAATTAGGACATCAAGATAAAATTTTAATGATAAGGCCAGATAGATTTTACAATAACACGTTGCAAAAAATAAGTTGTCTTTGTGATGATTTTGTAGCTTTCCACTACGATGGATCGAGGAAAGTTAAAGGTATTATAAAAACTTTTCCATTATTCGATAGAAACTTTACTTTTGACAAAGAAGATGCTAAAAAATATAATTTACTTTTCATTACTAATTTTATTTATAAAGAATATAAATTAAAGAAAAACCACACTGCTTTTCATGTGTCTACCCTGGATTCAAGGGTTAAACTATTAGAAAAAATAGTACGTGTTTTAAATTCAAAAAAAGTGAATTGTGATGTAAATATAGTTTCGTTGGATGAAAAGTACAATCCTCCTACAGGGCTTCCAATCAATTTTTTAAATAAAAGAATTCCTATTGAAGAATTAGATGAAAGAATAAAAAAATCAAGTATACATATTGATACTCAAAGAAATATACAAACAGGTCTTACTTTTAGGGTTTTTGAAAGTATAGGTTATCGTGCAAAACTGATAACTAGTAATGTAGATGTTATGAATTATGATTTTTTTAATACTAATAATATACTTGTCATAGATGAAGATAATATTGTGATCCCGGATTCTTTTTTAGCTTCTGATTATGAAGAAATTCCAGAGCATATTTATCAAAAATATACTTTAAAAAACTGGGTGGAGACAGTTTTTAATTTATAAACTGCTGATTAGTATATTTACTATTCATAGAACAAACCGATTAAATATCTTTAGGTATTACGCTGCCATTTTTAATAAAGCGGAGAGTTGTTTTTTTATGTTATGTATTTTGCGATATTATTTTAAAACATTTATGAAATAATCGAATGCTGGAGATAAAAAAGTTTGTTATGTTAGTCTAATAAATGTTTTGGCCCCCACCTCGTTCTTTTATAATTTAGTCTTCTGATATGTTGATTATGAAGTTATTGTCTAAATGGAAATGATGCTCTTCTGGATATGAAGGCATTTGTGCTTTTGTTGGTTGATAATGTTGTGAGAGTTAGTGTCTTTAATTTGATCAAAACTGTTTAGATTTGCTGAATTACGGTAGTTTTTTTTAAAGAGTTGATATTGCTTTTTGAACTCATTTCTGCACTACGATTTTTTAAGGATAAACATAGTATTTAAATAAAATAAAAATGACAATAAAGTTAATGTTTTCTAAAACTGTGGAGAATTCTAGCGAAGTGCTAAACTTCATCAAAGAATTCAATTCGGATTTAGGTGCTGTTTTTGGTAATGGAGATAGAAATAGTATCAAACTGTTTGAGCTCGATGGAAAGACGATTAACATAAAATCGTTTAAAGTGCCGCATTTGATCAATAAAGTAATTTATAAAAACTTCAGGAAGTCGAAAGCGCGTCGTTCTTATGAATATGCAAGCCTATTATTGGAAAAAGGAATCGGAACCCCACAACCGATCGCTTTTCTGGAAAAGTTTAACGCAGTTGGTTTGCAAGACAGTTACTATGTCAGCGAGCATTTGGCTGTCGAATTAACTTTTAGGGAATTAGTGGAGATTCCGGATTATCCAGATCATGAAAATATTCTACGACAATTCACTCGTTTTTCTTTCGATTTGCATGAGAAAGGGATTGAGTTTATGGACCATTCTCCAGGGAATACATTAATTAAAAAAATAGCTGGAAATCAGTATCAATTTTTTTTAGTCGATTTAAACAGAATGAATTTTCATGAATCAATGGATTTTGAAATGCGAATGAAAAACTTAAGTAGGCTCACTCCAAAAAAGGAAATGATTAGAATTATGAGTGATGAGTATGCTAAACTTTATTCAAAAAGCAGCTCTGAAATTTTCGAAAAAATGTGGGGAGCAACTAGCCAGTTTCAAGCAGCTTTTGCCAAAAAGCAAAAAATGAAAAAGAAATTGAAATTTTGGAAAGCTTAATTTTTAGGATACATTCTTTTTAATTCCTGAAAACGTACATAAACACTAAAGGCATTTAAATAGCAAATGACAATTCCTTTTTTTCCATCTAGGATTCCTAATCTCAGTATATATTGATTGATAAACTGGTAGGAGGGGCGAAGGTAGAAATGAAAAAAATTTGGTTTTGTTCCTTTCGTGAATTCCTCATTTGCTTTTAGTTTGCCGTAACTAATCATTTTTTCTTTGTAACTTGAATAATCAGTATAGGAATAATGGACTAGTTTGTTCTTTAACTTCCCAATGTTACCAGTAGTTTGTAACTTTTCATGAACCGTTTTTTGAAGAGAGTAACTCGCATTTTCTTTTCTGAAAAGCCTAATGATTTTATCTGTTTGCCATCCGCTGTAGTACAATTGTTTATTGCAAAACATAAAAGAGCGGTTAAAATAATAAGCGGTATCGCTTGCTTTATTTTGAATCGTCTGGATAATTTCATTTTTTAGGGCGGGAGTCAATCTTTCGTCGGCATCTAGAAATAAAATCCACCTGCCTTTAGCTAAACCGATGGCGAAATTTCTTTGAATGGCATAATTTTCAAATGTATGTTGTGTAACTTTTACATTGCTGAAAGATTGCGCTATTTCTATAGTTTTGTCAGTACTAAATGAGTCGATAACAAGAATTTCATCTGCGAAATCCAAATCTTCCAAAACCTGTTTTATGTTATGCTCCTCATTGTAAGTGATTATTAATGCACTTAAGTGGATGGTTCTGTCCACAATGGACTCTGTGCTTCTAGCGTTTTCCATCCTAGCTGTTTTTGAGTAAAAAGGATAGCAATTTATACTTAAATAAATCAGGTTCAAATTCTTCATACAGTGAAAGGGCATTCTTTTTGAGCTCTTTTTCTGTTTTTTCAGACAATAAAAGTGGTTTAAAATCATTCAGATGTACTGATTGATTTTTTTTTCCGTCTTCAAAAGTCGCCCAGATTTTCTTTTCAATCCAAGGCGAAAAAATAGTGAAAGAAGGTTTTTTTAAGGCTTTGGCCATGTTTATAGCACCTCCATCATTACCTATTATAGAATCACATTGGTTCATAATGGCAATAAAGCATCGCAAATCATTCCCTAATAAATGAAAATATATTTTTTTTTGAGTTGAAGACTTGCAATAATTAAAAATAGTCCTTGCTTGTTCCTTTTGCTTTGGCAAATAATTAAAAAGAATATTTACATCCTTGTTGTCGGCAATAGTGTCCACTATTTGAGCCATATATTTCAAAGGATATGTTTTTAACGGTTCACTACCTAGGAGACTAATCATTAAAGTACCCCTGTCTTTTATCAATCGATGTTCTTTAAAAAGGGCGAGGGCATGCTGCTTTTCTTTGTTGGTAACAAATAGTTTAGGTAAGGGGTCAATTTTAATATCTAAATTAAGCGGTTCCAGTAATGATAGCCTTCTTTCTATAGCTAACCCTAGATTGGTTTTAGGAAGAGCTTCAAATGGAACGGAGTCAGTATATAAAAAAGTACGTCCCTTTTTTTTATAGGATATTTTTCTTTTTGCACCGCTGAGTAGTGCAATGAGCCAACTCTCTAATTTAGAGTAGGCATCAATTAAAATATCATATTTTTTAGACCTTATATCGAGCGCTAAACTCAGTAATTCTTTTTTACTGTTTCTGTGCTTTTCTTCAAAAAGGATTATATTATCAATGCTAGTATTTCCTTCTAATACTGGAGTTGTAGATTCGTAGACTAAATAATCGATTTGGGCATTGGGGTAGGCGCGCCTGAGGTTATTGCATATAATACTGCTTACCAATACGTCACCTATCATTTTCTGTTGTATAACTAATATTTTCATAACATAAAAAAACCTCCCTGTTTAAGGGAGGAATATACAATAATATTTTAAAGTAAAATATACTTAAACAGCTACGTCATATTCGCGTAAAGCATTATTCAAAGATGTTTTTAAATCAGTTGAAGGTTTACGTGTACCAATGATTAAAGCGCAGGGAACTTGAAATTCACCAGCTGCGAATTTTTTAGTGTAACTTCCAGGAATAACTACAGACCGGGCAGGAACAAATCCTTTCATTTCAATTGGAGTTTCACCGGTGACATCAATAATTTTTGTAGATGCAGTCAAACATACGTTGGCACCAAGAACTGCTTCTTTCCCAACATGAACACCTTCAACTACGATACAACGAGAACCGATAAAAGCACCGTCTTCAATAATTACGGGAGCAGCTTGCAAAGGTTCAAGAACACCGCCGATACCAACCCCACCACTTAAGTGTACGTTTTTACCAATTTGAGCACAACTTCCTACTGTTGCCCAGGTATCTACCATAGTTCCTTCATCGACATAAGCTCCTATGTTTACGTAACTTGGCATCATAATTACACCACTTGAAATATAAGCTCCGTAACGGGCAATTGCACCAGGAACCACACGTACCCCTTTTTCTGCATAATCTCTTTTTAACAGCATTTTATCATGGTATTCGAAAATTCCAGCTTCTACTGTTTCCATTTTTTGAATAGGGAAGTACATTACTACCGCTTTCTTTACCCATTCGTTTACTTGCCATCCTTCGCCCACTGGCTCAGCAACACGTAATTTTCCTGAATCTAATAATTCAATAACTTCTCTAATTGCATTAGTTGTTGTTTCTTCTTGTAATAGTGCACGGTTTTCCCAAGCTTGTTCTATAATAGTCTGTAGTGGATTCATTTTTGATAATTTTTACACAAATATAATTGGATTTTTTTGAAAAGGGAAACGTTTTAGCAATACTAACATATTTGTTTTTTTTGTTCTAAAAACAACAGATGGATATTAAGGGCTATTGGCCGGGTCGCCTAACCTAAAGTTAAGTTTTTATAAAATAAAAACCACGCTAGAGACCATCGATGTCTAACGCCAGGAATCTCAAATTGCATCGGCTAAGTTAATTCTTTATGTATCTTCGCAGAATAAATAAAAATATATGCCTCGAATTCTCTCCATAGATTACGGACAAAAACGCACCGGTATCGCCGTCACTGATGAATTGAAAATAATTGCTTCTGGCTTAACAACAATTCCAAGCGCAACTGCTATTGCTTTTCTGAAAGATTACTTTTCGAAAGAAAAGGTCGAAGCTGTTATTATCGGGGAGCCGATACAGATGAACGGGCAACCCTCAGAAAGTGCATCTATTGTTAAAGGATTTGTAACCCATTTCACCAATCATTTTCCGGATATGAAGGTCATTAGAATGGATGAGCGCTTTACTTCCAAAATGGCTTTTCAATCTATGATTGATAGTGGACTTAAAAAGAAGCAACGTCAAAATAAAGCACTTATTGATGAAATTTCTGCAACAATAATGCTTCAGGATTATTTGAATCGAAAAACATTTTAGGCTATCATTTTCAACTTGGTAAAAGTTAAAACGATTTCGTAAAATCTAACTTTTCAGTTCTCATTTATACTTTTTTTTTGAGGATTTATAAAGTACCTTTGCATTTTAAAATTTTTGTTATGCCTGATACAACAATTCGTTCAAATGCTGAAGTAGTGCTTATAGGAGCCGGAATTATGAGCGCCACCCTTGGCCTGATTCTGAAAGAACTACAACCCGATTTAAAAATTGAAATTTTCGAAAGATTAGATATCGCAGCTGCTGAAAGTTCCGATGCATGGAATAATGCAGGAACTGGACACTCTGCTTTTTGCGAACTTAATTATACTCCAGAAAGCGCGGATGGTTCGATTGATCCCAAAAAAGCAATCAGTATCGCCGAATCATTTGAAGTATCTCGCCAGTTTTGGTCTTATTTAGTAGAACAGAAGAAGGTCTCATCTCCTGAAAATTTTATTAAAAGTATTCCGCATATGAGTTTTGTTTGGGGAGATAAAAACGTTGAATACCTTAAGAAACGATTTGATGCATTGCAGCCAAATCTGCTTTTTAAAGATATGGTTTTAAGCACGGACTTCTCTCAACTGAAAGAATGGATGCCTTTAGTTATGGAAGGTAGAGATAAGTCAGAAAAAGTGGCTGCAACATCGATGGCTATAGGTACTGATGTTAATTTTGGTGAACTAACGAGGAACATGTTTAATTACTTGACTAAATTAGAAGGAGTAACAATGCATTTTAATCACGAGGTTCAAAAAATCAAACAGCGAGAAGATAAGACTTGGAGAATAAAAATAACTGATTTGGCTTCAGGCCAAAGAAGGAAAGTTTATACTAAATTCGTGTTTATAGGCGCAGGCGGAGGTTCGTTGCCTTTACTGGAGAAAGCCGATGTTCCAGAAGGAAAAGGGTTTGGCGGTTTTCCGGTTAGCGGACAATGGCTTAAATGCACGAATCCTGAAGTGATAGCTAAACACCAAGCTAAAGTTTATGGTAAGGCAAGCGTTGGTGCACCACCAATGTCAGTTCCGCACATAGATTCAAGAATGATTAATGGTGAAAAAGCATTGCTGTTTGGACCTTTTGCAGGGTTTTCAACCCGGTTTTTGAAAAACGGATCGTATTCAGATTTACCATTATCAATAAAAAAAGACAATATATTCCCTATGATTTCAGCTGGGGTTAAAAACATTCCGTTAACAAAGTATTTAATTGACCAAGTAAGACAGTCGCCAGAAGACAGGATAAACGCGCTTAGGGAATACGTTCCTGAAGCCAAGTCTAAAGATTGGGTATTAGAAAGAGCTGGACAAAGGGTACAAGTGATTAAAAAAGACAAAAAGGAAGGTGGAATACTGGAGTTTGGTACTGAAGTAATTACTACTGCTGATGGTTCATTGTCTGTTTTACTGGGTGCGTCTCCAGGGGCATCAACTGCAGTGTCTATAATGATTGATTTAGTGGGTAGATGTTTTAAAGAGAAATTAGCCACGCCAGAGTGGCAAGTTAAAATTAAAGAAATGATCCCTTCTTATGGTCAGCAGCTAAATGACAATGCTGCACTTTTGGATAAAGTTAGAAAAAATACAGCAGCAGTTTTAAAACTATAGCATTAAATATTTTCAACATAAACCCCGTCATCGCTCGGGGTTTATCTTTCAGAACTCATCAAGACTGCAGTGGTTTTCACTATGTTTTCAGATAAGTTTGTCAACCAGATTAACTGTTCTATCACCAGTTGCGCTTCTTGCATTTTCAACTGAAAGGCTTCTTCATGTATATCACCTCCTTGTTTCAACTCACTAGAACGAATGTTTTTCAATTCAGAAAAACGCTTGGCTAATTCTTCTACAGTATTTTCTTTTGACTCGGTTTCATCTTGTTTTAAAAGTAGTACCGCATTATCTAAATTTTGAATTACGTTGTTAACCACAATATTAAACGCTTCAGAAGCTTCAGAAGTTTTGTTTGACTGGATGTAAGTTCCTAGGGACGCAGTCGATGAAAGCAGGGTGTGATTAAGAACAGTTAACTTGTATACCTGAGATAGTTTGTTTTGCTTGGACTTAGGTTCTTGGATCATTCTTTGAAAAGAAGCCATCAGATTACCAATTTCTACAAAAGCATGTTTTCTAGCTAAACGATACGGCGTAGAAACAGCTCCTTTTTTATTGTAAAGAAGAGAGATCTGTTTTAGGTAGTTCCGATTGGCTTTAATCGATTTTTCCAAATAAACAGGTATGTTTAAGAACTCCCAAGAGGGCCATATGAAGTAATTTGCCAAAAACGATAAACTAGCACCGACAAGCGTGTCTAGGACACGGTATTGAATAAGGTCGTCGACATTAGGGGTTAGTATTCCGTAAATAAAAATGACATAAATAGTCACAAAAGTTGCACCGACTTTATAATTAGACGGTGCAAAGGAAAAACCAAAAAGCATAGCTATGATAGCTAAAGCTCCGATGATAGTGGAATCGTGAATTATAGAAAGAATCCCAAAAGCAATAAATCCACCTAAAATGGTTCCAAAAATTCTTTGGTAGGTACGTTGCTTAGTAAGACCGTAACCCTGACGCATGATAACCACGATAGTCAATACGATCCAATAGGCGTTTTGGAAAGGAAGTACTTTACCAATAAGAAAGCCTATTAAAATAGTAATTGTCAGCCGAAGGGAGTGCCTGAAAACAGTAGACGAAAAACTAAAGTTTTCAATCATTGTGCTTACCGGATAATATTGTGTAGAGATGAATTTTTCTAAATCCTTATCTTTTCCCTTCAAATCGTACAAAATTACAGATGAGCTAAAAGCACGTTCCAAAACCTTGATTTTATCAACTTGTTTTTCTGCATAGCGCATCATGGTTTTTAGCATAAAAACGCCTTCAGACGCTTGAACAGGTCCAATTTCGCTCTCGTAGTCTGTAATTGCAACCTCTAATTCGTGCAAAGCCTTATTTAAATTGCGTTTTGAAACATATTTGCTTCTGTCTTGGATACTCTTGGACAGTTGTTTTAAATCGGCGGCAAGATGATAAGCTAAATTTTGATATTTACTTAATACTCTTGGGTGATTGTCAAATTTCTGATGTAGTTTATTATGATCGAATGAGGTAGAAACAGCTAATTCCATTATTTCCATTAATGAGATAAAGGTCATTAGCATTTTTCTATTTTGATTGGAGGAACCTGATGCTGTTCTATTTCTTATAAGAACCTCTCTTATGTTTTCTTGTATTGTGTTCAATTGTACTTGTAGATGCAATTGTTTTTTAATAATTTCTTTTCTGTCTGAATTGACTTCCCATAAATCGCCCCTCAATTTCAAGTACTTTGCAGTTAGCTTTATACACTGAGCGATTTGTAACTCAACGTATCGATGAGGCCTGATATAGTAAAAAATAAGTGAAATTAATAAATAAAACAATCCTCCAGAAAGTAATAGTCCGGCATACTGCAGTATGTCCCAGCCCGTTTGTAAATGGGCAAATGCCAATGAAATTGAAAGCAGTCCTGAAAAGGATACCATGGTTGCCCTTTGTCCATAAACCGAAATCATCGATAAGAAAAAAAGTAACAGTGTCAATGTAGGATATAAAATGAAAGGGTATGGATTAATTAAGTTAATGATCAAGTTGACGCTGGCAACGATAAGTACAGCAACCAGTACCCCATTTATTTTGTGTTTTAAGTTGCTTGGTATGTCACTAGGATAGGTAAGAAAGGCACCAAGTGCTATTGTAAAACCGATCCGGAAATGGCCAAAATAGGTAAATAGCAAGACAGGAACGACTGCGGATATTGTAACCTTTAATGCATTCGTAAAATAAGTGCTGTCTGCAAATTGCTTAACTTTTGAAATCATAGGGAGATGTATTGCCCTCAAAGATAAGTATTGTAGTATTTATCCAGATCAGAACTAGCGTTGATTTAAGTTTAAATATAAATAAGTACTATTTATCAATCAGGAATTATTCATTCTCTAAATTTTTACTATTTTTGCCAACCATCTATTAGTAGTGAAGATTCTGAATTTATGGTTGATAATATTTAATATAAAAACAATGATTTTACCAATTGTAGGATATGGCCATCCCGTTTTAAGAAAGGTAGGGGAGAGCATTACAGAAGAGCATCCGGACTTGAAAGAGATGATAGCTAATATGTATGAAACGATGTATAATGCTAATGGTGTAGGTCTTGCTGCGCCACAAGTAGGAAAAGCTTTTCGTTTGTTTATAATTGATACTACGCCTTTTAGCGACGATGAGGATTTGGAAACCAGTAAACAGCAAGAGTTAAATGGATTTAAAAGAACCTTTATCAATGCAAAAATGTTGATTGAAGAAGGAGAAGAGTGGTGTTTTAATGAAGGATGTTTGAGTATTCCAGATGTTCGTGAGGACGTATACAGAAATCCAAAAATCACAATTGAGTATTGTGAAGAAGATTTTGTAATAAAAACAGAAGTCTTTGAGGGCTTAATAGCAAGAGTAATTCAACATGAGTATGATCATATAGAAGGAATCTTGTTTACGGATAAGATTTCATCACTAAAAAAACGCTTGATTCAGAAGAAGTTAAAAAACATAACGGAAGGAAAAACATTTCAAGATTATAGAATGAGATTTATTGCTAAAAAAGGAAGGTAAATAGATTATTTATCCTAGTTAGTTTTTTAAGCTTTAAAAAAAATATAATACAAATAGAATTCTTAATTATAAGTAAAATAGCATGAATTTAGAAAAAATATTAGCGATTTCAGGGAAGCCGGGTTTATACATATTAAAAGTACAAACGCGTAGTGGTTTTGTTGCAGAATCGTTGTCAGATGGAAAAAAAATCACTGTCAACTTAAAGAATAATGTGAGTTTATTATCTGAGATTTCAGTTTATACTTACGAGGGCGAACAACCTTTAGCGGAAATAATGAAAAAAATTGCTGCAAAAGAAGATAATGGTACTTCAATTTCACACAAATCAGACAATGCTACTTTAGCAGCTTACTTCAAAGTGGTTTTACCTGACTACGATGAAGAAAGAGTATATCCTTCAGATATTAAGAAAATTTTAAACTGGTACAATATGATGCAGGCAAAAGGTCTCGTTGTTGAGGAAGTAGCGGCTGAAGTAGTTGCAGCTGAAACTCCTATTGATACTGAAGACCAAGTCGTTGTTGAAAAACCAACGAAAGCAAAAAAAATGTAGAGTAACTTGTTCTCACTATTTATAAAGAAATCCTGTAATCTACTTTTTTAGATTACAGGATTTCTTATTTTTACACAAAACCATTTTCAATGAATACAAGACAGACGCAACTAAATGCTTTCGAAAGACTACTAAACATAATGGATGAGCTTCGAGAGAAGTGCCCTTGGGATAAGAAACAAACCATGCAAACATTAAGGCATCTTACCATCGAAGAAACCTATGAATTAGGAGATGCCATCTTGGATAATGATCTGAACGAGATTAAGAAAGAGCTTGGCGATTTGATGTTGCACCTTGTTTTTTATGCTAAGATAGGAAGCGAAACAAATGATTTTGATATAGCAGATGTCTGCAATGAAATTTGTGATAAGTTGATACACCGTCATCCTCACATTTATAGCGATACCTTAGTAAAAGATGAGGAAGAAGTCAAGCAGAATTGGGAAAAACTAAAACTCAAGGAAGGTAGGAAGTCAGTTCTTGAAGGGGTTCCAAAAAGTTTACCAGCATTGGTGAAAGCAAGTAGAATTCAAGATAAAGTGAAGGGAGTGGGTTTTGATTGGGAAGAATCACATCAGGTTTGGGATAAGGTTCAAGAAGAGTTGGAAGAGTTGCACGTTGAGGTCGAGGCTGGAGATCAAGATAAAATAGAAGCCGAGTTTGGAGATGTCCTTTTTTCTATGATTAATTACGCGAGATTTTTAAATGTAAATCCAGAAGATGCTTTAGAGAGAACGAATAAGAAATTTATTAAGCGTTTTCAATATCTAGAGAGTAAAGCTGCAGAACTCGGCAAGCCTCTAATGGATATGTCTTTGGCTGAAATGGACGTTTTTTGGGAAGAAGCGAAGCGGCTTCCCAAAAAATAGGAATTAGAAAATCTATGATTTTCAAATATCTCAAATTTTGAAGAAGCGAAGCGGCTTCCCAAAAAAATAGGAATTAGAAAATCTATGATTTTCAAATATCTCAAATTTTGAAGAAGCGAAGCGGCTTCCCAGAAAATAGGAATTAGAAAATCTATGATTTTAAAATTACCTGATTTGGGAAGGAGTGAAAAAATTATACGTTTTATTTTTAAGTTTATGGAGTATGTTTTAGTATCTATTTTTTTCTATTCATTAAACAATTTGCTTTGGAAAAAAATATTGGTTGGATCAAATAGATGGCTAGTAATGAGTCTTAGAGCTTTTATGACTTGCTCTATTGGACTAGTAATTATCTTCTTCTTTTACAGGAATATATTTAATGAGCTAACCATTGATACTGTTCTTAAAGTATCTGAAGCATCGATTCTAGGTGCTTTCGGATTGGTTTTTATGACTTCAGCACTTAAGGGTGGAAGTTTAAGACAATTAGGCTTGTTTAATTTAGCGGGAGTATTTTTTACGGTTACTTATTTATACTTTTTTGAAAATTTCGATGTAAGATATTATGTAGTAGGGACCTCCTTAATTCTTTTAGGATTTACAGTTTATTTAATACAAATTAAAAAAGAATTAGGAAAAGAGAATAGTTTTAAGAAGTTATTTTTATTTACTTTGATGACTATATTCTTTGCGGCTTCGGGTTTACTTCATTGGTATAATTTAAAGGAATCTATTTCTCCTATTTTCTCTGTAGTTAATCAAGAGTTTGTAGTGTTTTCTGTTAGTGTTTTTGGATTAGTAACTCGTACTAGCCTTACTAAAAAGCAAATTATAAAATCAAGTAAGGCAATATATAAATTGATTTTCGTGATGGCTCTATTAATTTTTATGGCTGTTCTGACTGGGTTTTTAGGATTGAAAATCACAAATCCTTATGTTTCCTCTTTATTAGCATTGAGCACACATATACTAACTATAGTTTTTGGCACTGTTTTTTTTAGAGAAAAATGGAGTTTGAGCAATTTGGTCGCATTAGCGTTAATAGTTTTAGGGGCCTTTATGTTGCACTTCAAGTTAAGTTAAATTTGACTAATAATTCTTTAAAAAATTTACAGAAAATCTTTTAAAACCAGTTTCTTTAACAATCGATACATATTCATTTTCGATTTTTTGTAATTCATTTTCAGGTATAGTATTGGCCACGCCAAGCTTGTGTTTTACTAGTAAATAGAATAGCGAAATGTAAGCTATATAGGAAACACTAAATTTTGATATATTGATAAAATTAAAAGTAGCGTTTGCTTCTTTGATTTTATTTGCATTTATTGAGTTGACAGTTATTGCTAATAATGTGGCGGCTTGCATATGATAACCACTCCAGTTGGTAAGAGTTAATATGTCTTCATAATACTTTTCTATTAAGTAATTTGTTTTGTCAAAATCTTTCAATAGGAGTAGAGCTGGAAAAATTTCTACAGTTAATAAATTAATATCTTCTGGACTTTGAATTATTTTCAAGAAAGCCTTCCAAGTTTTTTCATATTCAACAGTGTTTTCCTGTTCAGTATAATAAATTAAATTGTAGGCATAGCAACGGCCTTTCAAAACGATGTAGAAATCGTCTTTAATTCTATCAATAGGTATGTTTTTAAAATTATTTTTACCCGATAAGTAATTAGTATAATTAGTCATCAAATCACTAAAAAGGGATTCATGACTATCTGTTCTTACGAATGGACTAGCTTTAGATAAAAACGATCCGTAATAACCGTTTAGATGTGAATAATCAATAAACCAATGCAAAACATTTTCTCTAAAAACAATATTGGGACTTAACGCTTTTATTATTTTGTTAATTGATTTAGTACTTAAGGTTCTGAATATTAAACAAACGTTTGAGGCTAATTTCAACCTGTTTGTTTCTTCAAATTTAAATATTCGGTCATCAAAAAAGGCCTTTAAAAGGTCGTATTCTTTTCTGTAAATAAAAGTTTTAATAATGGAGATGATTTTCACATGATATTCATGAGTATTTATTTGTGACTGTAGCCATAGAATATCTGCTTCAGTAATAGTGTTAGTTAATTCTATTTTGACTACGCGCTCCCATCTATACCACTCTTCATCACGCATATTATTTTTTTGGTAGCCGCCATAGCTTGAATAGCCTACGTATTGACTCAAGACATTTAAGGTATTCATATTTGGTTTAGTAAAGTCTAGAAAGCCAAAAAAACGTCTTAAAGTGTTGAATCCGATGTGTTTTTTTGTCTCGAACTCTATCGCTTCTTGTAGCAATTTTAATTGAGCTATATTGTTAATACTGCTCCCAAAATGTTTTTGAACATCTAACAGCAATTGGCTATAGTCTATTTTTATCATTAATTATATGGGCTGATTATGGGCTAAATATACATGAATTGTTTCATATTTTTGTAATGAATTATTTAAAATAACGCCCCCTAGTTTTAAAATTTTCTATGTAGTACATTTTTTAATTTTAAATACACACATATGTTATTGGATCAAACTATTTCAAAAAGAATAAATATTAATAATTCAGAACTGATTATTGATGCGAACTTTAAAGATGAAAAAATCATCCCTTTTTCTAAAATAAATAAAGTATATATATCTTTTGAGAAGCTGTCAGTCACAAGTAAAAAGCAGTTTTTATTGATAAGTTTTATAACTGCTTTAATCATTATTGTTGTCTTCCCTTATTTTCTAATTTTTGCAGTTATGGCTGGTTTAGTTGTGGCGTGTTACTTGGCTATGCATTTTTATAGATTCTGTACATTAAATCTAGATCTGATGTATTGACCCCTTAAATAATCGGACACAATTATAAATCAAAAACTATAATTTTGTACGATGGAAAAACGAAAATTC